>CAJFPF010000001.1 GCA_904398655.1 uncultured Anaerotruncus sp.
AGCTGGCGGCCTCCGGGGCGGAGCTGGCGGCCTCCGGGGCGGAGCTGGCGGCCTCCGGGGCGGAGCTGGCGGCCTCCGGGGCAGAGCTGGCGGCCTCCGGGGCGGAACTGGCGGCCTCCGGGGCAGAATTGGCGGCCTCCGGGGCAGAGCTGGCGGTCTCCGGGGTGGAACTGGCGGCCTCCAAGGCGGAGCTGTTGGCCTCCGGAGTGGAACTGGCGGCGGGAGCCTGCTGGCAGGCGGCCAGGGATAGGCAGAGGGATAGACAGAGGGCCAGAGGCAAAATTTTCATCATCAAACACTCCTTTTCCATTCGTGGTGAATCATACTGGACGGGAGGGGGCGCGGCGCAGACGGGCCAACAGGCCGCACACCCCTTGGGCAATCCGCAGCAGCAGACCCCGCAGCCGGGGCAGCAGCCAGCGGCGGGCCCGCTCCCACAGGAGCTTCAGCTGGGGCAGCAGCCAGCGGCCCAGCTGTTTGGCCCCCTGCCACAGGCGGGGCAGCAGTTTTTTTCCAACCTGGAATGCCGCCAGGGCTGAGATTGCCATCAATGCCACGGCCAGCCCCGCCGCGAAGCTGTAGTCATCCCCTCGGTCCTCCAGCCACAGCTCTTCCTCATCCAAAAACTTCATGCAGAACACCTCTTTCTCCCGGGGGATGGATCCCCCTTCTGCCCTGTTAGACACCCATTTGGGAGGGAGGGTTTTATGCCTTTCAAAAAATTTGCAAAAAAATCGCGCCGCGGGCCGTCGGGCTCGCAGCGCGATGGAAAAGAGGGGTGTTTTCAGATGGTTCAGCGGTTCCACCTCATGGCGCCGCCGGTGGCGGCATTGCCCGCCAGGCGCATATATCGGGCCATATGGCCCCGCACCTGCTTGGGGGTGTAGGTCCAGCCGGCCCGCCGTTTGGCCAGCTCCTCCTCGTCCACCAGCAGGTCGATCCGCTTGTTCTCCACGTCGATGGAGATCAGATCCCCGTCGTGGATGAGGGCGATGGGGCCGCCCTCCGCGGCCTCGGGGGAGATATGCCCCACAAAGCAGCCGTTGTTGGTGCCCGAGAACCGGCCGTCGGTGATCAGAGCCACCGAATCCCCCAGGCCCAGGCCCACCAGGAACTTCAGGATGCCGCACATCTCCCGCATGCCCGGTTCCCCTTTGGGGCCGCCATAACGGATGACCACTACGTCTCCGGGCCGGATCTTCCGGGCGTGGGCGGCCTCTTGGGCGTCTGCCTCACAGTCGAAACAGACAGCCGGGCCGGTGAACTTCCACATGTGCTTGGGGATCCCCGCCGGCTTGCAGACCGCCGACTCCGGCGCCAGGCTGCCATAGAGGATGGACAGCGCCCGGCGGCCAAAGGGGTTGGAGAGCGGGCGGATGACGTTTTCGTTGGCCTGCTGGGGCCGCCAATAGAAGTGGTTGTCCAGGTTTTCCCCCAGGGTGCGGCCGGTGCAGGTGCGCACATCCAGGTTCAGCAGCTCCCGCAGGTTGTCCAGCGTCCGGCAGACGCCGCCGGCGAAGAAGAAGTCCTCCATCACGTTCTGGTCGGTACCGGAGGGGTAGACCTGGACGATCTGAGGCACCACATCGCTCAGGCGGTCCCACTCGGCCATGACCTTCTGGGGTTCGATGTCCAGCTCGCAGGCCAGGGCGGTCAGGTGCAGGATGGCATTGGTGCTGCCGCCGGTGGCCATTGCAAACATCATGGCGTTCTGCAGGGACTCCCAGGTGAGGATATCCCGGGCGCGCAGCCCCTCCTTGACCATCTCCACAATCCGCACGCCGGAGGCCTTGGCGATCCGCAGCCGGTCGGCATAGACGGCCGGGGTGGCGCCGCCGTCCGGCAGCTCCAGGCCGATGGCCTCGGCGATGCAGCTCATGGTGTTGGCGGTGCCGTAGTAGTTGCAGGAGCCGATGGTGGGCTTATCGGTCATGGTGACACGCAGCACATCCTCCACGCCGATCTTCCCCGCCTGGTACATCCCCCAGGATTCGTAGCTGGCGGTGCTCTCGGTCTTGGGCCGGTTCAGGAAGGGGGCGCCTCCCAGCATGGGGCCTCCGGTGACCATGATGGTGGGGATGTTGCAGCGGGCCGCGGCCATGAGCATACCGGGGACGATCTTGTCGCAGGAGCCCAGCAGCACCAGGCCGTCAAACTTGTGGGCCCCCTGCATCACCTCGATGCCGTCGGCGATGATGTCCCGGGAGGGCAGCACATACCCCTCTTCCGACACGTCGCAGATGCCGATGCTGCCGAACTCCACCGGCACGCCGCCCGCCTGGGCGATGCCGTTTTTCACCGCGTCGGCCACCTGGCGCAGGTTCACATGCCCGGGGCAGATCTCGCTCCAGGCGTTGGCCACGGCAATCATCGGCTTGCTGGCCACGTCATCCACACTCCAGCCCAACAGGGTCAGCATTTGCCAGTTGCCCTTCAGTGCTTTGGCGGCCCGTTCCTTGTCCGCGTCGCTCATCCTGCTGGTTATGTACTCGTAGTCTTCCATCGTGACACCTCTCTTCTAAAATGTTGGAGTTGCCCCCGTTTGGGCTCATTATAGTCAAGGGTTTGTATATTTTCAATAGAAAAAATCGATTTTATTATGGGAAGTTTTGATGGAAAGTATCAAATTCGCTAATGGATGTCTGAGATGGGGCATAAATTCTCTCCCCCTTCAGGAAAAAGCGCGCGGCCCTGCCGCCGGATTTCCGCCGCAGGGCCGCGCGCTGGGTCTGCCGACGGATGGGACCCTCAGTCCAGATAGTCCCCCACCGGGCTGGCGTTGTACTGTTTGATCACCTTGACCAGGATGGAGCCGTCGGGCTGGGCGGTCTCCTCCAAAATTTTGTGTTGGATGTGCTTTTGGTCCAGCCCCTTTTTGTACTGCTCCACCTCCTGCTTCACCAAAGTCAGCGCGTAGTCGCGGGCCACGTCCTCCTTCAGCAGAAAGTGCAGCGTTTGGCAGATGCAGGCTGCTTGTACTCGTTTCACGGCTGTCTACCTCTCTTTCCAAAATAAAACGTGCGGCCCCGGCGCAACTGGAATTACGCACAAGTGCCACACGTTGTAATGTTATTATAAAAAAAATTCTCCAACTTTGCAAAGGCGTTTTTGAACAAACCGTACCCGCGATTTTCCGGCTCTGTTTTGGTTCCTCCCCCCTTTCCCGGCGGTTGGGGGCGGCCCGTTTTGGCGCAAATTTGCCCCGGGCTCTTGACACCGCCTGCGGATTTTGCTATAGTAAATCCGGACGGTTTGCAGGAAGCAAATTGGAAAAGTGGAACTTTTTATTTAGATGATTTCGGCGGGACCCGCAGCGTCAGGCTGTTTTTGTAGAGTGTGCCAAAAGGCACGCGCTTCCCAGAAGGGAGGGCGCGTGCCTTTTTTGTTGGTCCCCCCTTGGTTAGGAGCTTTCCCCCTATGAAGATGCAGTTTCATGGAAGACGCAGGGAGCCGAACATGCCCCTGCTTTTGGGCCTGTTGGCGGCTGCCGCGGTGGTGACGCTGGTGGTGGCCACCGGGCTGGGGCCGGTGTCGGTCTCCCCGGCCACCACCGCCCGCATCCTGTTGAGCCGGGTCCCGGGGCTGGCCTCCCACATCCCCCAGACCTGGGAGGCGCTGGACCAGAACATCGTCCTGGGCCTGCGGCTGCCCCGGGTCTGCCTGGGGATGGTGGTGGGGGCGTCGCTGGCGGTGTGCGGCGTGGCCATGCAGGCGCTGGTGCGCAACAACCTGGCGGACCCGTTCATCCTGGGGGTCTCCAACGGGGCGGCGGCCTTCGCCACCCTGGGGATGCTGTTCGGGGCGTTCTCGTTTTTGGGGACCTACTCCCTGTCGATCAGCGCCTTCATCGGCTCGGCGGCCACCATCCTGTGCGTCTATACCCTCTCCCGGGTGCGGGGGCGGATCAATATCACCCAGCTACTGCTGTCCGGTGTGGCCATCTCCATGATGATGGATGGGATCACCAGCATCATCAAGCTCAGTGCCCCCAACGCCCTGGGGCTGCACAACGCGGAGTTCTGGATGTCCGGCAGCCTGGCCGGGGCCAAGTGGGCCTATCTGACCCTGCCGCTGGTGGTGCTGCTGGCCTGCATGGCGGTGCTGCTCCTCAACTACCGGGGGCTCAACCTGCTGCTGTTGGGGGATGAGAGCGCCGGGGCGCTGGGGATCAACGTGCGCCGGCTGCAAAAGCTGCTGGTGCTGGTGGCCTCCCTCATGGCGGGGACCACCATCGCTGTCAGCGGTTCCATCGGGTTTGTGGGGCTGATGGTCCCCCACTTCACCCGGATGCTGGTGGGCGGGGACCACAAACGGGTGCTGCCCGTCTCGGCGCTGCTGGGCGGGATTCTGGTGGTGTGGGTGGATGTGGCCGCCCGGCTGCTGATTGCGCCGGAGGAGCTGCCGGTGGGGATTCTCACAGCGGTGGTGGGCGGGCCCATCTTCATCTGGATGCTCAAGCGCAGCCACCGGGAAAAGGGTTAAAGGAGGAATGAGCATGTTGCGCCTACAGGTAAACGACCTGACCTATTCCTATGGGGACCGGGAGGCGGCGGACCACGTCTCCCTGCAGGTGGGCCGCGGGGAGTTTGTGGGGCTGATCGGCCCCAACGGCAGCGGCAAGTCCACCGTTTTGAAAAACATCTACCGGGGGCTCACCCCGGACAGCGGGACCATCACCCTGGACGGGGAGGACCTGCTGGCCATGCCCTACCGCAAATCCGCCCGGAAATTGGCGGTGGTGGGCCAGGAGAACGAGGTCCCCTTCGACTTCACAGTGGAGGAGATGGTGGCTATGGGCCGCTCCCCCCACAAGCGCCTGTTTGATATCGATACCCCCCGGGACCGGCAGATTGTCCACCACGCCCTGGAACACCTGGGGATGGAGCACCTGGCCAAACGCAGCTATCTGCGCCTGTCGGGCGGGGAGAAACAGCGGGTGCTCATCGCCCGGGCCATCGCCCAGGAGAGCGACTTCCTCATCCTGGACGAACCCACCAACCATCTGGATGTGAGCTACCAGATGCAGATCTTCGACTTCATCAAGCGGCTGAAGGTGACGGTGCTCTCCGCCATCCACGACCTGAATATGGCCGCCCTCTACTGCGACCGGCTGTATGTGCTGCAGAGGGGCCGGGTGGTGATGGAGGGGACGCCGGAGCAGGTGCTCACCCCTCAGCGGATCTATGAGGTCTATGGGGTGCACAGCGCGGTGGAACGGCATCCGGCCACCGGGAAGCTGTCCATCACCTTTTTGCCCGCCGAAATCAGCGCCTGAATCACCCAAAAGGAGGAAACACGATGAAAAAACCAATCTCCCTGGCCCTGGCCGGCTGGATGGCCCTCTCCCTGCTGGCCGGCTGCGGCGCCCAGCCCGCCGCAGCGCCCTCCCAGAGCGCCAGCGCCGCCGCACCCTCCCAACAGGAGGCCGCAGACGAGGGGTTCCCCATGACGTTTGAAAACGATGGGCGCACCCTCACCATCTCCCAACGCCCCCAGCGGGTGTTGACCCTGGGCCCCAACTGCACCGAGCTGTTCGCAGCGCTGGGCCTGTCCGACCTGGTGGTGGGCCGCTCTTTGGTGAACCACAGCCGGGGCCCTCTGGAGGAGTATGCCCAGGCGGTGGAGGCCATCCCCCAGCTCAACTACGGCAGCGCCACCCGGGAGGCGATCCTCTCCAGCGGGGCGGATTTTATCTACGCCTTGGATTGGGAGATCAGCGACACCGGCTGCAACATCGAGGAGGCCGCCCAATATGGCATGTCGGTCTATGTGAACGAGGCAACCACCCTGGAGGAGCAGTACCAGGAGATTTTGGATCTGGGGAAGATCTTTGGGGTGGAGCAGGCCGCCCAGGCGTTTGTGGACGACCAGAGGGCCCGGATCCAGGCGGTCCAGGAGCGGGTGGCCGGCCAGGAGCCGGTGGATGTATTGGTGTATGACAGCGGCAACGACGGGGTGTTCACCTGTTCGGGCAGCAACTTCGAGTCCCTGCTCATCGGCCTGGCCGGGGGGCGCAACCTCTTTGACGACCTCACCGACCAGCAGTGGGTCACCGTCAGCTATGAGGAGGTGCTGGCCCGGGACCCGGACGTGATCCTGATCCACGACTACGACTCCCCCTCAGTGGAGGAGAAGCTGGCGGAGATTGCGGGCAACCCCACCCTGGCCCAGCTGGACTGTGTGAAAAACCAGCGGTTTGCCACCATCACCCTGGAGAGCGTCCTGCCCGGGGACCGGATGGCCTATGCGGTGGAACAGCTGGCGGCCGCCTTCTACCCCGACCTGGCGGAGGGCTGAGGAATTTCCCATTGGAAAAGCGCCCCGGAGAAATCCGGGGCGCTTTTTGCTGTCCGCTATCCCAATTCCCGCACATAGGGCACCAGGATCTCATAGAACCTTCTGCTCCACTGGGCGTGGAACTGGGCGATCTGGGGCCAGTCGGCCTCCCGTTCGACGCCCACATGGCTCAGCTGGTGGAACACCTTGGAGGATTTGGTCTGTTCCCCCCGGCTCCAGGTGAGGGTGACCCCCAGGGCGGCTTCGATCTCCGGCCGGTGGCGCAGCAGGCGGTCGAAGGCCGCCTTGTTCTGGCCCTGGTCGGGTTTTCCGAAGTAGAGCTCCACCCGGGCGGAGTCGCTGTTGGCCACACAGCAGATGTTGAAGCCGCTGATGCCGAAAAAGCCGTTGATCCAGTTCCCCCGGGAGGGATGGACGTTGGTGAACAGCCCGTTTCCGGTGGCCTGCTGGATTTGGGGCAGGGCGTAGGCCCAATACTCCCAGCACCGGCTACGGCGGCTGCCCAACGGTTCATCCGGGCGCTCCTGCTCCTCCCGGAGATAGAAGACCAGGTCGGCGGGGTCCGCGCCATAGAGGGGGAACAGCCTGCGCAGGATGGCGGTCTTCCGGTCGGTGCTGGTGTTCCGCTCCGCGTAGATCCCCGGTTCGATGAGCAGCGGCGAACGCAGGTCGGTCCCCTGGGTGCTGAAACAGGGGGCCAATTCCGAGCTGTCCTCCGGGGCGGCCGCCAACCGGCCCAGGACGGCCCGGTCCAGGGGGTGGAGGATCTGGAGGACCTTTTCATACATCTCAATCCAGCTGGTCACCGGCTGTTCCGACCCTTTGTAGCGGAACCGGGCGATCAGCCGCCCGCTCAGGGAGGTGTCGTCCTCCAGGGTGTAGACGTCCAGCTGCCGCTCCAGGGGTTGGAAGGAGGTGGAGGGCATCCCCCAGATCTCCAAGGCCCGCTTTTGCAGGTGGGCGCTGCGGGCCTCCAGCTCCGCCTGTGTCCAGCGGTCCTGCCGGGCCAGATAGGTGTTCATCCGGATGCCGCTTTCAAGGAACCCGTGGGGCATGGTCTTCTTCTCCTGGAACGAGCGGTTGCTGTATTTGGGGTTATAGGCGGAGAGGGTCAGGTTGGCGATCCGGTGGAGCCAGGTGGTGTGGATCTGCTGGTAGTCCTCCCCCAGCTCCTGCTGCCAGGCGGGGGTCAGATGCTGGGGCATGATGTGTTCAATGGTATAGGTGCCGTCCTCGCAGTGGCGGTAGACGTCCTTGTCCTCCGCGGTCCCAAAGTTCTCCAGCCGCTCCAGGATATAGAGCTTGTTTTTGCCGGACATGAGGAAGACCTGCCGCTGGGCAAAGGCGGCGGCAAACTCCTCGTCCTCCGGGTAGCGGGCCCGCTCCCGCTTGGAGAGCAGGGCGTATTTGAACTTTTCCACATAGTCCTGGGCGCTGCCGTCATACCGGAGGATCTCCCGGTGGAGGAACAGGAAGATCTTGTTCAGGGCGTTGGTGGGCAGGTCGCAGATGGTCCTGCGGAAGAGGTAATTTTCGGTGATGGTGAAGATGTCCGCCACCTCCTGGAGGCGGATCGACGGCTCCGGCTGGTCAAAGAGGCTGAGTACCTGGAGGAAAAACGGCCGGGTGACGGTGGTTTCCAGCCGGTTCAGCCGGTGGATACAGGCGTCCAGCTCCTTGCAGCCGGTGCCGCCTGTCAACAGCAGGCGGTACCGCTTGGCATAGGCCAGTAGGTCGGCGAGCAGCACCTCGGTCCCCACCCCGGTCTCCTCCACATATTCCTTAAAGGTGGCATAGATCCGCTTTTGGGAGGGGATCGCCTGCTGCTGGATGCTCAGGTAGTCCCGGATGAAGGCGCTGACATCATATTGGGTGGCCTCCTCGATCCGGTTCCAATATTTCTCATAGTACTGTTCCTGCAGGCCGGTGGGCAGCCCCATGAGGATGAAGTTGCGGATTTTGTCCCCCTCGCTCAGTTCCAGGCCGGTGGAGTTCAGGCTCTCGAAGATGAGCTGGGGGTTGTCGTCGTCGTTCAGGGTGATGCTGATGATCTCCAGCCGGCAGATGGCGTCGAACAGCTGGTCGATGGTCAGCTCCTGTTTTTGAATCCGGTCGTAAAAGTAGTTGTAGTTGACGGTGAGATGGGAGGTGGGGATGTGCTGGTCGGGGGTCTCGAACAGCTTTTGAAACGCCAGGCGGTCGTTTTTCACCAGCTTGAGCTTCATGCGGGACTCCTCGGGGCGGTACCTGTCCACCAAAAAGTCCTCATAGATCTGCCGGCCCAGGGAGGGCTCCTGGGGCGTGACAACCCCCCTTTGGATCAGATGGTACATGGCCAAAAACAGCAGGGAGATGGTGGTGAGCCGCTGTTGCCCGTCGATCACCAAAAACTCCGTGTCCCGGCCGCTGGGCCGGTAGACCGACACCAGGCTCCCAAAGAAATGGCTCTTCCGCCCCTGGCGGACCACCTTCACCAGGTCGTTGTAAAGCTGTTTGCAGTGCTCGGTCCTCCAGTCATAGTTGCGCTGGTAGACGGGGATGATAAACCGTTTTTTGGCGCTCTCCATGTATTCGATCAGCCTGCATTCCGCACCTTTCATGACCATGTCTCCTTCCAAGCCGTCCAACCCCTGTAGAGCCGGGGATTCTATCCCCCACTCTACCACAATCCGCCAAAACCTGCAACCATCCCCGCCGTCCGGGGTTGCGGGCGGGCAGGTTCGCCCTAGGATTTTTCCGGATCCCGGGGGAACAGCGCCTGCGCCAGCCGCATGGCACGGTCCTCATCCCAGGTGTGGCGGGTGAGGGCATCCCCCGGCACACCGCAGTAGAGGAATCCATATTCCGCCCGCCCGCGGTCGCTGGTGGGGTCGAAATAGAGCCACTGCCCGTCTATCCGCGCCAAATTCCACATGTGGTTCTCCCCGCCCAGTTTGCCGCTGACGGTGATGCAGGGGATGCCCGTCTGTTTCAAAAGCGCCTGGAACCCCTGGGCGTATCCGCCGCAGATGGCAAGGTTGTGTTGGAGTGCCCCATAGGCGGTGGTGGAATCATAGGGCATTTCCTCCAACTGGGCATAGTAACGGAAGTCATACCGCACCTGTTCTGTCAAATAGGTGTACAGCGCCGCCGCCCGCTCCGCCGGCGCCAGATCCCCGGTGACCACCTGCCGGCAGAGCTGTTCCGAGAGGGCGTCGATCTTTGCCAGCCGCGCCAGGGCCTCCTCTTGGGTCAGGCCGCCCTGGGGTGTGACTGTGACGGCGGTGCCGTCCCGGTTCAGCTGGCAGAACAGATACCCGCCGCCCACCTGTTGAAGGGCCCGATTCATGTCATCCACCTCCAGTTGAGAATTGACAATCTCCATGGGGATTTGATCCTGCGCCAACCCCTCCTGGGCGACCTGGCAGAGGCTGGCCAGGGAATCGACCGCCTCCCCCTGGAATCCGACAGGGTAGCTGCCGGTGCGGTAGGGCATGTAGGAGATGGCGCAGGAGAACAGCCGATCCCCGGTCACCTCAACCTGGAGGTCGTATGCGTACTTATAGGCGGGATATTCTGACAAAATCCCATAGTAGAGGTTTTTGACGGTGCTGGAGAGGTCCTCTGTTTCCAAAAGGGAACCATCCAAAACGGGCGGCTGCCGAGGCCGATCTCCTCGCCATGCTCCAGCACGTGGACCGCGTTGCGGGATTCCATGCGCTCAATGAGGGAGGCGGTGTCGTCCTGGGAGGCGTACACCAGGTCCACGCAGGCCTGGTCCAATGCCACCGGGTCGGCGGAGGCCAGGATGCCGATATCGTGCATATCCGGTTCGGCCGGGTTTCCGTTGCAGTCGCAGTCGATGGAAAGATGGTTCATCACGCTGACATAGAGGATGTTGCCGTCCAGGGCGTCCACCACCGACTTGCCGGCTTCGGCCATGCTCTCTGTAAAGGGGTCCTGTTCGCCGCCCCAGGGGCTGGTGTGGCTTTCGCCCGCTGTGTGGATCAGGCATTTGCCCTCCTGGGAGCCCAGGCCGATGGAGATATTTTTGATGGCGCCGCCGAAGCCCGCCATGGCATGGCCTTTGAAGTGGGACAGCACCAGGTAGCCGTCATATTCCGGGAAATGGGCGCCCACCAGGTTCTCGGTCAGCTGGGTGCCTCCTTCCACCGGCAGGCTGACCGAACCATTTTCGTCCAGCACTACAAAGTCTGCGATGGCGGTAAAGCCGTGGTCCTCCGCCACCTGGTAGTGCAGGGCGGTGGAGGCCCGCTGTCCGCCGTAGGCGGTGTTGTTCTCCACAATCGTGCCGTCCACCTGATGGACCAGGTCTGCGATCAGATTGGGGTCCAGGTAATTGCTGGCGGGAGGCTCCCCGGTGGAGAGCTTCACCGCGATATGGTCGCCGGCCAGCTCCACCCCCAGGGCGTTATAGATCTCCACCATCGCCTCCGGTGTAATTTCCGAGGTGTAATAGACCGCCGTTTCCGAAGTGCCGTCCTGGTGCTCCAATGCAGAGAGGGCAATGGTCTCCCCTCCGTTGGTCTGGATGCTGCCGCCCGAAGCCGCCTCCCGGGAGCTGGCGGACTGCGGCTGTTCCGAGCCGCTCTCGGCCGTGGATTGGCTGCTGGCCTGTATCTGTTCCGGGACGCTCTTGGCCGTGGATTGGCTGCTGGCCTGCACAGAGGAGCTGGAGGGCTCCGCGCTTCCTCCACTGGGGGCGGAAGCGGTTCCGCATCCCGTCAAAGCCGACAAAAGCACCGTCAATCCAAGGACCCCTGTGAAAATTCTGGTTTTCAGCATCGTGCATACCTCCATTTTTAAGATTGGAATGCTTCTGTGGGAAGCTGGTCATATTCTTCGGGAGAAATACGGTCAAACCATTCCAGCCCGGTCAGCTCGGGGTTGGTGTTGATGGCAATATGGGCAAACTGCCGTTCTTCATACTGGTTAACCAGATGCCTAGATTATAGGCATGTCCAGCCGGAAAGTACAATATTGATTTCGCAGAGTGCTATTTGCTATATGAATACGAAAAGGCAGATGGGAAGGAACTTTGCAGGCAATGTTTCTACAAAAAATGCGCTTCTTTTTCCAGCGAAAGCCGCTCTCCGCTAAATAAAAAGAGCACCCGGTTGGGTGCTCTTTTTATTTGACATAGTCGGTCCGTTTGGGGTCACAGGAGTGCCGCCCGGAAAGCCGGAAAACCTTTTGCTGATGCGGGTTTGCGGGGCAAAAACGGCTCCAGAACAGGGCTTTCCGGGGGTGGGGATTATCGCACTGGAACAGCCGATTTCATTGGTAAACCCATTAGTAAAGACGCAGTCGGCCGCCGCTGGGCGGCTTTTTTCTTTTGCAGGAAAGGGGCTTATCCGATTCATTTTATTCGTCATCGTCTTCATCGCCCTCTTCCACTGATGCAGGAAGTTTGCCGGACTGAGCTGCGATTTTCTTTTCCTGTGACTTTACCCTGCGTTCCAGTTTTTTGATATCTTCAGCAGGAGGCAGGTTCTCAGGTTGAATACCCCGTTTCCTAAGCATTTCACGAACAGAGGAATTATTCTGCACGTGTTCATTGGTAATATCCCTTTCACCGTAGAGATCTTTCTCTTCCACATTATAGTTGGTCATTTCTGCAGCCAGATTTTTTGCAGCAATGGACAGAGTGGGAAGGAAATCTGCCAAGGGGCGGCTATCTTTTACGCCCAGCCGGTTTTTCATTTCCTGTGTTGAATAACCACCGAATAGCGCGCGGTCACCTTTTGATCGAATGCGGCCAAAGCCTGCGTCATCTACACCGCGCTCATAAATATTTTGGGACAGTTTCTTTTCAGATTCGCGCAGCCGACCACGTGCCTCTGTGCGCTCAATCAGAGAAATTCGTTCCTCGATGAGTTCCTGCTTGCGTGTCTGCAAAGCAAAATAGCTCTGGGCAAATGCAATTTCTTCTTTTTTAGGATCACCATTCTGAGCAATTAAATAACAGGCATATCGGGTAAGCATATAGTCTTTAACGGATCGCTTGGAACCACTGCCCAGAGAAACCATTTTCGTGACCTCACGAAAATGGTTTATAACTTCAATGCCACTGGTTCCACAGGATTCCATTGCGCGGCTAATAGCTTTGTCGAAATTTTCCCATCGCTCATAACCCAACAAAGGCATAAGTTCACGAGCGAACCAATACTCCACCTTTGCTTCTTCATGGTTATGTACAGCCGAGTCAAATTGCTGCTTTGTCAATGCTACGCGCTTTTTATCCATTACACTTCCTCTGTATCGTCTGAATTTACATCCGGCACAAATTCCAGAATATCGTCTACACCACAGTTCATCGTGCGGCAAATGCTTTCAATGGTCTCCAAAGAAACGGGACTATTCCGTTTTAGACGGGCAATGATGTTGGCAGAAAAGCCCGCTTTCTTTTGCAGTTGAGAAGTCGTCATATCTTGCTCTATCAATAAGTGGAACAGTTTTTTATAGCTGATGGACATAATAGCGACCTCTATATGTGAATAAAATCATCTTAAAAATAATTATATCACTCATTCGTGAAAATTTCAATTTTGAACATATCTATATTTTGTGGGAGAGGGGAATGGTATGAAGAAGTCATTACAGTTTCGGCGGGAGCGGCCGTTTGTCATGGTGGATTATGCGGTGGTGATGAGCGGCCAGCTTTCGGTGTACGAACTGGCGGTTTATCTGGTTCTCTGCGCTTATGCGGACAGCCAGGAGGGAACCTGTTTTCCCTCCTATCAGACCATTGCTGGGAAAGCCGGGTGCTCCCGACGCAAGGCCATTGATGCTGTGGCCCGGCTGGAGAGCCTAGGACTGATTCGCAAGGAGGTGCGGAAAAATCCCTGCGGCGACAACACCTCCAAGCTGTCCAGCGAAAGCTCATTTGCGATCCGGTCACCGGCGTCGATGATCCGCAGTACCAGCTTCCGTTCCGGCTTGTCCAGCCGCTCAATGAACATCCGGTGGTACTGCTCTATTTCCTGGCGATCCTCGGTCATGGGAAGAGGGGTGTAGAATCGGTCGTATAGTAATTGCAGTATGTTATTCATGTGTCTTGCCTCCTTGTAGCAAGACACAATACCACCGTCTTTAAGAAATAGCAAGGACAAAGAAAATGCACTTAACAGACTATGGTTTATCCTATTTAAAAATTCGAAATCTGTCTTAGCAACTCCAACGCGCTCTCCTCACTAGGGTCGTTGGTACCCAGCTCACCGCGGAAGGCTCGGGCGAGGATGGCTTTTTTGATGAGGTCGATCTGCTCTAACACCCCTTCGGCGGCTTCTTTGGCCTGCTGCTCTTTGGTGAGGAGGTTGTCGAGGATGCGGACGATTTCTGCTTGTTCTTCTTGCAATGGAATTCTTATTACCACCTCTCGAATAGCCTGTATAGAAATACTCTCTTGTGCAGTGGCCTTCTTCTGTTTTGTCAGTTCCTTATACCCAAAATCACTTCTCAAATAATATAGGACATACTCCTCATATGTGTCACTATTAATTTCTATTTTTCCAACATTGGAACCCAAATGAGCTTTAAAGGAACCGTCAAATATTGCAATGTTTCCAATAGTACCAACATATGGAGTTAACAAACACTTTCGATTCAACTGACTTCGGGGTAGTTCATTCGAAATGTTCTCTGGAATGAAACTCTCAAATTCAAGAATCAATTCTCCCTTTTGCACATTTTTGCCTTTGAACAAAGGAACCCCTGTATCCACTAAATTAGGAGCAATATTCTTGGTGTATTCAAATCCTGCCAGTTTTGTCACAAAAGCAATTTGTCCAATCTCCTTTTCTTTCCAACTCTCTATTCCCACACCATGTTCTTTTCTCCATTGGGCGGTGAGTTCGCCGGTGAAGGCTTTATGGAGGATAGCAGCTTTGCGGGTTTCAAAGCTGTCCAGCGCATCCTGCGCCTTTTGCTTGGCCTCATCCAGTTTGGCAAACAGGCTTTCAATACGGTCAACAATGCGTTGCTGTTCAGAGAGCGGAGGAAGAGGCAAACAAATCGCCTTTAAATCTGTTTTATTGAACTTTTTAACTGCTGTACCGGTTGTAATTGAGTATAGCTGTTCTGTACCAAATGGAGACAAAAAGTAATAGTATAGTAAATCATAGTCAGTTTCACGATAGCACTTTATCATAATTGAATTAGGTGCCAATGTCATCGGTTTATTTAAGTGGGGCACTCTAAAAACTTTTCCGATGGAACCAATGTTGCTTAAAATTAATTC
>CAJFPF010000002.1 GCA_904398655.1 uncultured Anaerotruncus sp.
CACTGCAAAGCCTCCCTTCTCATCCATTGCTGCGCAGCTTGGGGTCCAAGGCGTCCCGCAGCCCGTCGCCCACCAGGCTGAAGCTCAACACCACCACAGTGATGATGACGCCGGGGATCAGGGCCGCAAAGGGGGCCGAACGGATCACGTCCCGGGCGGTGGCCAACATGGCGCCCCACTCCGGGTTGGGCGGCTGCACCCCCAAGCCCAGGAAGGACAGGGAGGAGGCGGTGAGGATGGCGGTGCCCAGGTCCAGGGTGGTGTTCACGATGATCTGGCTCACCGAGTTGGGCAGGATGTGGGTGCGGATGATCCGGGCGTTGGAGGCCCCGAACACCCGGCAGGCCTGGCAGTATTCGGCGTTTTTGATGGTGATGACCACGCCCCGCACCAACCGGGCGCTGTAGGGCACCGAATAGAAGGCGATGGCCGCGATGGTGTTGCCAAGGCCGCTGCCCATGACCGCCACCACCATGATGGCCAAAAGGAGCCCCGGGAAAGCCAGCAGGATATCAATAAACCGGGAGATCAGCGAGTCGATCCAGCCGCCGAAGTAGCCGGAGATCGCCCCCAAAAGCACCCCCACTGCGCCCCCGATGAGCACGCCGGAAAAGCTCACCGCCATGGATACCCGGGCGCCGTAGACGATCCGGGTGAACACGTCCCGGCCCAGGTTGTCGGTGCCGAAGATGTGCTCCGCGCTGGGGGGCTGGTAACAGATCTCCGGGTTGATGGCGTTTGGATCGGCGTTCATCACCACCGGCCCGATGAGGGCGGTGAGGAAGAAGGTCAGCAGCACAATGGCCCCCAGCACCGAGGCCGGCCGCTTGAGAAACCGTCTTAAAACCTTGTTTTTCATACCGCGCCTCCTCAGTCGTACTTGATGCGCGGGTCAACCAGCGCGTAGATCAGGTCCACCGCCAGGTTCACCAGCACAAAGGTGGCCGCCAGCACCAGGATGGTCCCTTGGACCACCGGGTAGTCCCGGTCCAGCACCCCATCCACCATCAGGCGGCCGATGCCCGGCACCGAGAACACCGTCTCCACCAGCATGGAGCCGGCCAGCAGGCCGCCAAACCGCAGCCCCACCATGGTCAGCACTGGGATCAGCGCGTTTTTAAACGCATGCTTGATGACAATGACCCACCGGGAGATACCCCGGGACTTGGAGGTGCGGATGTAGTCCTGGCCCAGCACCTCCAGCATGGAGGAGCGGGTGGTCCGGGCGATCATGCCCACTGACTGCATCCCCAGCGTGATGATGGGCAGGATATAGTGCAGCGGCGTTCGCAGCCCCATGCTGGGCAGCCACCCCAGCCAGATGGAGAAGATCAGCATCATCACCAGCGCCAGGAAGAAGGAGGGGGTGGAAACCGCCAACAGCGAAAATACCATGATGATATTATCCGCCGCCTTGTTGTGCCACACCGCTGAGATCATCCCAAACAGGATGCCCACCACCGAGGCAAACAGGGTGCCCCCCACCGCCAGCTTCAGGGTGGCGGGGTAACGGTCGGCAATCTCCTCTACCACCGGCTTGCGGGTGATGATGGAGGTCCCCAAATCCCCATGCAGGGCGTCCACCAAAAAGTCCTTATACTGCACCAGCAGCGGCCGGTCCAGCCCCAGCTCCTCCCGCTGGGCGGCAATGGCCTCCTTGCTGGCGCCCAGACCCAACATGTTCACCACTGGGTCGCCGGGCACCAGCCGGATCATCATAAAACAGATAAACGAGATCACAAACAGGACCGGGATCACCTGCAGCACCCGTTTTACAAAATACCCTAACACCTACGTTCCCTTCCTTCCTGGGCCGCGCTCCCTCGAAAAACAGCCGTCGTTTACAGGTTCACCTGTTCGTAATCCAGCCCCCGGGCCTTGGCATCGGCCAGGGCCGCCAAAAAGCCGAAGGCGCTCCAAAAGCTCTTGATGGACAGGATCTGTTTGAGCACCTGGTTGCTCTTCTCCAGCTCCCCGTTTAAATAGTAATAGTTGGAGAGGCCATACCCCTGGGTAGCGATCTCCAGCTCAGGGAACTCCGCCCCCTCCCAGTCCATCAGCTTCTCCGGGGCAATCAGCCCCTTATACATGAGCACCCGGTTCTTATAGGAGAGGTTCTCCCCCGGGTCGGTGTCCTCATTCACCAGCTCCAGCAGTTCGGCGGCCTTCTTCTCGTCCCCCAGCCGCTTGGCGGTCATCCAGTACCAGTCCACAATGGCCACCAGCGCGTCAGAGGTGGTGGTGATGTCCAGGCAGCCCTGGTAGGCTTTGGCCGCCCGCTGGTAGTCCCCCATCAGGTAGTAGGCCAGGCCCAGATGGTACCAGGAGTCCCAGTTGGTGGGGTCCAGGCGCAGGGACAGCTCAAAATCCGCAGCCGCCTCCTGGTAGCGGCGCACCGAGATGTACCGGTGGCCCCGGTGGCGGTAGGTGAGGGCGTGGAAGGGGTTGTGGCTCAGGCCCATGGAGTAGGCCTCAATGGCCTCCACAAACAGGGACTGCTTGGACAGGGCGATCCCCTTTTTCATCCAGAGTTCCACATTGGCCGGGTCCTGCTCCAGCTGTTTTTCAATCTCCTTCACCTCAGGGGAAAATTCCAGCCGGGACCGCCGGAACTGGACCTGGTCCTCCTTTTCCGCAGTGACGTCGGTGCGGTCGATATGCATATAGGTGGGCATTGCTTTGCGCTCCTTCCAAAAGGCTGCCATGGGCGCGTTGGCCCATGGC
>CAJFPF010000003.1 GCA_904398655.1 uncultured Anaerotruncus sp.
GACTTTCTTGGCCGACCAAGAAAGTCGATCGCCTGCCGGGGCGAGACCCGGCATCCCCTCCCGGTGGCAGCCGGGAAATCTGAAAGGCAGGGACCCCTCTTAGGCTCCCCTTGCAAGGGGAGCTGCCGCCGCCAGGCGGCTGAGGGGTCGCGTCCACGGTGGCCTTCCTGTAGAACGACCTCTCCGGCCCTGCGGGCCACCTCCCCTAGAAGGGGAGGCTGGGGTTGGGTGGAAGCTTCGGGCCACCTCCCCCCGTGGGGGAGTTCATGGAGGCGGGAGACAGATCTCCCTTGCCACGGTGGTTTTCCACGAATTTTTCTCAAAACCCCGGCGGGAAATTAGATGGAGCGATAGGAAATCTCTTAAATTGGAAAAAGCCAAAAAAAATGCTTGAAAATCCCTCATTCCAGGATTAAACTGTCAAAGAAAGGGCAGGAGAGCGATCTCCTGCCTAAAAAATCTTCACACTTCTTGAAAAAGGAGGTATCCGTGTGGAGAGAACCATCAAACTGTTGCTGGAATTCGACCAGGCGGGCCAACAGATCGTCCAAGAGGCCGAAAATGCCCGCCAGCAGGTCCTGGACCATCTGGATCAGGACCGCAAGGAGCTGGACCAGCAATATGAGCAGCGGATGCAAAACCGTCTGGACCGCTACCGGCAATACCTGGATGGGGAGACCCAGGGGGAACTGGAGCGCCTGCGCCGGGAGGGGGAGGCCCGTTCCCAACAGCTGGCCAAGCGGTATGAGGCCAACCGGGAGCGTTGGGTGCAGGAGATGGTGGACCGCTGCATTGGCGGGCAGACGGTATGACCCATGAGGCAAACGCCGTACTTTCCAAGGTCCGGGGGATGTACGGCCGGATGCTGGGCCCCGCCCAGTATGAAGAACTGCTGCGCAAACAGAGCCTGCAGGAGATCTCCGCCTATCTGCGGGAAAAGACCTCCTATGCCCACGCCCTGGCGGGGGTACAGGACAGCAGCGTTCACCGGGGGCTGTTGGAGGACCTGTTGGAACGGGATCAGTTCTACCAATATGAGCGGCTGATCCACTATATCGATCCCCAAAAGGGGATCTGGCGGATCATCACCTTGAACCTGGAGGTGGAACTGCTCCTCTCCTGCCTGCGGGCAATCATCTCCGGGCGGCCGGGGACAGGGCTTTTGGCCGACCTGCCCACCGCCCTGCAGCCCTGGGTGCGGTTCAAGATGGTGGACCTGGCCAGGGCCCAGACGGTGGAGCAGCTGGCCCAGGTGCTCAAAGGGACACCCTATGGCCCCATCTTTGAGGAACTGCTGCGAAAATACCCGCCCCTGCCCAACCGGAAGGTGCGCTATACCTCCATTGAGATGGGGCTGCGGTCGGTCTATTTTTCCACCCTGCTGGAGTGGGTGGACCAGTGGGTCCGGGGGGAGGCAGCTGCCCAGCTGCGGGAACTCATCGGCCTGCGGGCGGAGCTTTTAAACCTGTCCGCCCTGTGGCGGGTAAAGACCTATTTCCCCCAGGTGGAAACCGGCTGGGTACAGCAGATGCTCCCCTTCCGCTGCAAACTCACCCCCCGGGAGTGGCAGGCCATGGTGAAAGCCAAGGACCGCACCGCCCTGGAGGCGCTGATCCGCCAGAGCTGGTATGGCCGGCGGATGCCGCTGGAGGAGGGGGAACCCATCGAGGTGCTGGCCGGGCGGCTGCGCTGCCAGGTCTGCCGGCGGATGCTGCGGTTTTCCACCGACCCCCAGGTGGTCTATACCGCTTATATGATGCTGCGGACCATGGAGACGGAGGACATTGTGCGGATCATTGAGGGAATCCGCTACAAAATGCCTCTCGACCGGATCGACAAACTGCTGATGAAGACCAAGGGGTAAAGGAGGAGACCAACGTGGCGATTGCCAAACTGTCCCTGGTGAACATCATCGGGGAACTGGACCGGCTGGATGATGTCATCATCCGGTGCCTGGACCGGGGAGGCTTCCACCCGGAGTCGGCCATCCAGACCGCCGGGGAGCATGGGTTCACCCCGCTGAGCGAGGACAACCCCTACACCCCCCTGCTGGACCGGCTGACCAACCTGGGGATCTCCGCGGGGCTCAATCCCCGCTTTATGCCGGAACATGTGGACGACGAAAAACTCGCCCGCACCGCCCACCAGGGGGTCCAGTACTACCAGGACTTTTGCAGCCAGTTCCAAAAGGATTTGGAGCTGCTGCTGGCCCAGCGCAATTTTTTGAAAAAGGAGTTGGAGCAGGACGAGAACACCATGATCTATCTGCACCACCTGGTGAAATGGGATGTGGATTTTGACGAGCTGTTCTCCTGCAAATACATCAAGGTCCGGTTTGGGCGGCTGCCGGTGGGCAGCCTGGAAAAGCTGGACTACTACCGGGACCGGCCGTTTGTGTTCACCACCTTCGACCAAGAACGGGATTACCTGTGGGGGGGCTATTTCACCCTGCGGGAGGATGCCCCCGAGATTGACGATATCTTCGCCTCCCTCTATTTTGAGCGGCTGCGGATACCGGAATTTGTCCATGGCAGCCCGGAGACCGCCCTGGAACGGCTGGATACCCGGGTGCAGCGCAACGCCCAGGAGCTGCGGCTGACCGAACAGAACCTGAAGGAGCTGGTGGAGCGCCGCCGGGAGAAATACTACAAGATCTACACCCGAGTGAAGTTTTTGCGGGACTCCTTCGACCTGCGCCGGTACGTGTCGGTGCTCCGGCGGGATTTCGTGGACCTGTTCTTTATGACCGGGTTCATCGAGAGCAGCCAGGCCCAGGCGTTTTCCGAAGCCCTGCGGCAGATCCCCGGCGTCCAGGTGGAGGTGAAAGCCCACGACCTGGACCAGCGGCTGACCCCGCCCACCAAACTGAAAAACGGCTGGTTTGCCAAGCCGTTTGAGATGTTTGTGGAGATGTACGGCCTGCCCGCCTATGGGGAATTGGACCCCACCCCGTTTGTGGCGTTCACCTACTGCCTGCTGTTCGGCATCATGTTCGGCGATCTGGGCCAGGGGCTGCTGCTGGTGCTGGGGGGCTGGCTCTATTGGAAGTGGAAGAAGGCCAACATCGGCCGGGTGATCAACCGGGTGGGGATCTTCTCCTGCATCTTCGGCACCCTGTATGGGTCGGTGTTCGGGTTCGAGGAGCTGCTCACCCCCTTCTACACCCAGGTGCTGGGCCTGCCCGGCAAGCCCATCGAGGTGATGGCCCCCGCCTCCACCAAC
>CAJFPF010000004.1 GCA_904398655.1 uncultured Anaerotruncus sp.
ATGGCTCAACCGTCTTCGTCCCATTCTCCGGAGACGTTCCAGAGGCAGCCTGCCCAACAGGAGATTTCAACACCCACTCCGGTGGCGCTGACCCACACCCAACCAGAGGCGACGCCTTCCGGTGAAGAAGCTGGCCGCCAGGCGTCGGAACCGTCTCCAACGGTTTTGCCCCATTCTTCGGAGACGTTCCAGAGGCAGCCTGCCCAGCAGGAGGCTTCGGTGCCTACCCCGGTGGCGCTGACCCACACCCAACCGGAGGCAACACCCTCCAATCAGGGTTCAGTCCTTCCAAAGGGCCATACACACTCCCTAGGCAATCGGATGCGGATAGTGGCGCGGGATTTGAGGGTTGTCACAAAAAGTAGCCGCGCATTTCCTGGTAAGCAATCGCCGGGAGGGCAACAACGCCAGGGGACTCCCAGCGGTAGTGCCCGGTTGGGTGCTGCTTTGAGCGGAGAAGTGACGCCCTTTCAAGAATTAACTTATGTATCTCCAGTTGGCGTTGTACAGGAACCACCGGTCTCCGTCCCTCCAGTGGATGGAAAATCCAAAAACAACTCTTTGCCCTATTTGCAGGAACTGCCTGGATGGGCGCAGGATTTTTTACAAGAGAGCTTTTCTCATCCCCAATCGTCCGGTGGGCAGATGGGTGCCGTGCCACCCCGACAGTCGGCAGGAAAAGGAAATCGGATTCCTTCTCAGCCGGCGGGAATCTCGTTTGCGAAGTCTGCTCCAAAGGGGCAGGAGGCTCAAACGGTATGGACGGCGCCCGGATATATGGGGACGCCGGCGAAGATGACCCATAAGGAAAAGACACAGCAACAGGAACTGCCGCCGCTACGGGTAACCGACGCGGAGATCCGCCGAGTGGCAGGCAAGGTTTACCAATTGATCGAGGACCGCATGAAACGCGACCGCCGCCGTATGGGGCTGTGACCGTTACCTGTGAGGAAAGGAGAGGGTTCAATGAATGTTGGTATCCCTAATCCGAACGCATTTTTGCCTTTGGCGAAGATGTGTATTACCAACCAGTCCACCAAAAAGAAGATTTATGTAATGTATAACCCAGAGTCCTATGTACAGGAGCGGGGTACCAAATACAGTGAATCTCCCGGCTTGGCCTCCAATATGCCCAGCATCCAATTTGTCCATGGCATGAGTGAGACGCTGCATATGGAGTTGTTTTTTGATACGTACAGCGCTACGGCTGCGGTGGGTGGCTCTGCTATGGATGTGATAACTTTGGCTGCCACTGGGGTGGGGCCTGCGCCCTTGAAACTGGATGTGCGGGATTATACTTCTAAGATTTACGATCTGATGATTATCGATTCCAGCACCCATGTGCCGCCGTTGCTCAAGATCGAATGGTCCTCCCTGCAGTTTGAGGGGCACCTGGTCAACTGCAGCCAGAAGTTCACCATGTTTAATCAATTGGGGACACCGGTGCGGGCAACGCTGGATGTCACTTTTAAACAGTATATGAAGCCCAGCAAAATTGCGAAAATGAAGCCAAACGAATCCCCGGATACGGAAAAATACCGCACTGTCAGCCAGGGGGATGCTCTGTGGAGTTTTTCCAGCAGGGAATATGGACAGTGCTCCCAATGGAGAGTAATTGCCGATGCCAATGGCATTGCAAACCCCAGGCTTCTGAGCACCGGTGACATGATTAAACTGCCGGCACTCAAATAAGCGTACAGCAGGCGGGAGGAAAGCATGGATACAGGTTCCTATCAATTCAAAAGTCTGGAGGAGAAGTACGGTGGTTTCCGCGCCCCTGCCTTTGAAGTTTCTTTGGGCGGTTCCAAACTGGACAGCGCCAAATTCCACTTCTCCTCCATTACAGTGGATATTGATGCCGGGCCGGGGGCGGGCGGTTGTAGCTTTACGGTAGAGGCCCAATACGACTATGAAGGCAGTAAGTGGCAAAACAGTCTCCTAGATCTGGTTCAGGTGGGGGAGCCAATTGAAATCAAGGCCGGCTATGTGGAAAAAAAGCTGGTGTTCTTTGGATTTGTGGATGACTACACCATCAATTACGCTGCCCAGGCGGCGCCGAATATCACGGTGAATGGGATTGACGCCAAGGGCTTTTTGATGAATGCCAAAGACCGCAAATATATGAGCCAAAAATCCACTTCGGCGGTGGTCAAAGAGATCCTCAACGATTGTGTTTCCAAAGGCTATGCAAAAAAAGTGAAAGTGGGTCTCATCAACCGGGACTATGCTGCGGAACTGATCCAGGATGGGATGGACGACTATCATTTCTTGCTCATGTTGGCTCAGATTTATAATTTTTCCTTTTTGGTCATCAATGGGGAGATTATTTTTGATAACCTGATGAAACAGACCACATCGATTTTGGAGCTTACACTGGGAGTCACCCTCTTGAGCTTTTCCAAAACCGTTTCCCTGCGGGATCAGGTGGGCAAAGTAGTGGTTTATGGCATCGACCCCAAAACCATGCTGCCCATTGTTGGGGAAGCAGATGACACCAGCGCTTCTGGCGCAGGGAAAGAGGCCGGGGATCTGGCCCGTGGGTTCGGCGCCATTGTGGAGAAGGAGATCAACTTCTTTGTCCAAACCCCAGAGGAGTGCAAGGAGCTGGCCCAGGCGCGGTTTGACCAGCGGGCTTACTCATTTGTCACTGGTACGGGGCGTTGTGTGGGAATCCCGGAATTGATCCCCGGGCGGTATATCACCCTCAAGGGGTTTGATAAATCGGCGAACGACAAGTATTTTATCAGCAAAGTTACCCATGAATTCAATGAGGATGGCTATTATACAACATTTATTGTGAAAGGGGCCAAGAGCAAGTGAGCGATGCCAGTGCATATCTGCAAAAATCCGGAGTGGTTTTGGCCCAAATCACCAACATCAAGGATCCGGATAACCTTAACCGCGTGAAGTGCAAGCCGATCACCTCTGACAAGGATGTGGCGGAGACCGATTGGTGCTATTGCGCGGCCCCCATGGCGGGCAACGGGTATGGTCAGTTTTTCTTTCCCAACCCTGGAGATTTGGTGCTTTTGAGCTATCTGGGAGGGGATGTTCACCACCCCCTCATTTTGGGTGGATACTGGGCCAACGATGTCAAGCCCCCCTACCAAATCCAGAACGGGAAGAATGAAGTCCGTTCGATCAAAACCCCGGCGGGCATAGAGATCAAGCTGGAGGATACAGAAAAGAAGGAGAAAGTGACGATCACGACTCCCTCCGGCACAATGATTCAGGTGGACGATGAACAGAAGTGTATTTCTATCAAAGACAAGGAGGCGGAGAACCAGCTGGCGATCAGCTGGGAGAAGGGAGAGATCACCCTGGCCGCCAAAACGAAGCTCACCTTGAGCGCGGGGGATACCAGTTTGGTGCTGGAGTCCTCGGGGAATTTGACAGCTACCGCCGCAAAATCCATGGAATGCAGCGCCAACGATATCAGCTTGACGTCCAAGGCGTCTTTCCAGGCACAGGGCGCCCAATTGGATCTCAAATCTAATGGGATACTCAACGTCCAGGCTTCGGGCAATGCGGTTATCAAAGGAGCAATCGTGCAGATCAATTGACTAGAGGGCAGGCAGGGCTGGTCCCGATAAGGAGGAGCTATGGAAAGCAAGGAATTTTTAGGCAGTGGGCTGAAATTTCCGCTGCAGCTGGATCCCCGTACAGGCAAACTTGCCCTGTCTCAATATGAGGAGGACATTGCTGAGGCCATTGGAATCATTATCCACACCTCCCAGGGAGAGCGGGTGATGCGCCCGGAATTTGGCTCCAACGCAGCGGACTATCTCTTTTCTCCTGCCGCCCACTCAAGTATGGCTTCCATCGCTTACGATGTCCGTGAACAGCTGCTGCTCCAAGAACCTCGCATCGCGGATGTGCAGGTGGAATGCAGAGAGGAAAACGGCAACGTGGGCGGGCTGGTGATTGGTGTCGCCTATACCGTGCGCAGTACCAACAACCGTTACAACAGGGTGTACCCCTTTTACCTGACGGAGGGGGCTGAGGAATGAACCAACCAGTTATGGATCCCCGGACAAAAGAATCTCTGATGGAACAGCTGAAACTCCTTGCCCAGGCGTATACTCCCGCGTGGCGCTATGAACAAGGAGATCCAAGTGACCCGGGTGCAGCGATTGTATCCCTGTTCGGGGAGCTGTTTTCCCAAACCATCGATCGGTTTAACCAATTGCCGGGGAAATATTACACAGAATTTTTGAATCTGTTGGGGGTGCAGTCCCCCAGCCTCAACCCAGCGGCTGGGCTGGTGCAGTTTGAGGCAGGTGCCGGCATGGGGCCGGTGGCAGTTCCTGCGGGCACGGAAATTTTTGCGGCTGCCCCTGGAGGTGGCGAGGATGTGGTGTTCGCCACCGAGCGCAAAATTGAGGCGGTTACTGCCCAGCTAGAAGACGTCTACTATGTGGATGCGATGCAAAATTGTATCCAACGTCTGGATTTGGGACGGGAACAGGCGTTTTTCGGCCCAGTGGAAAGCCCCAACCTGCAGCGCCACCGGTTTGCCTTTTCCCAAAACCAGGTGCTGGCTTTGGAGGGGGGCTGCGAGATTCAAGTCTCTCTGCGCCAAACCCCTCGCTTTTTGGAGGAGGGAACGGCTCAGTTGTTGGCTGACCCCGACTGCGCGGCCTGGCAGTATTACGATGGCAGTGACTATGTGCCCTTTGACCAGGTGCAGGCTCAGGATGGGATCCTTGTTTTGAAAAAGGAAGGTGGCGGCCCCCTGCTCCCAGAGGAAGATGGTCGCCGTTATCTCTACTGTGAACTGCAACCGGCAGCCAAGGAACGCATCCAACTCAGCGGGATCGGTCTGCGCAGCCGCTTGTCAGCTCCGGCGGCAGCTGACGCCCTCTTCAACAATGATGTATTCATTCCCCACGGGGCGGGTGGCTACTGCTTTGGACGACGCCCCATGCCCTATGAACTGTTCTATATTCGGAGCGACAATGTGTTTTGCAAGCGGGGCGCCCAGGTGCATTTGCGCTTGGATGTGGTGCCCATTGTGGATGATCTGGTAGGTGGCGAACTACAGTATGAGTTCAACAGACGGATCATTGACAAGCGGGACGCAGTAAGAGTGGTGCCAGATGATGTCTATGTGGAACAGGTGGCCTGGGAGTATTATAACGGCACTGGCTGGGCCCCCATGACTGTAGGGGGCAATGAGAATCCCTTTTCCTGCAAACAGGAAGGACCGCAACAGATGTATTTTACCCTTCCAGAGGACATCTCTCCAACATTGGTGAACGCTCAAGAGGGCTACTACATCCGTGCGCGTGTCATCCATGTAGCCAACTACTTGAGCACCACTCCGCGTTGGCTTTTGCCGTTTGTCAAAGGGGTGTTATGCGATTACCAGTATGATCGGTTTTGCCCTGCACAGTCGGTTCGGGCTTGGAATAACGCTGCTTTGACCGAGGTGGAAGAGACGGAAGGGATAGCGGATTTAGCGCTCCAGGTGTACGAACCTATGCAGCCCCATCCTCGGGCGATGTATCTGCGGTTTGACCGTTCATTTTTTGCTATGCCGCTATCCATCCTATTCCAAGTGGTGGGAGAGACACTTTTAGAAAGCAAGATCGCCTTTGAGGCATATGACGGGGAGCAGTTTTTCCCCTTGCGTGCCATCGATCAGACCCAGAACCTGCGCTACACCGGCACAGTGTTCCTCTATCTGCCAGAGCCGTTGCCGCAAGCCACTTTGTTTGGCCAGGAGGGCTATTGGCTGCGTATGAGTTTAAGCTCTTATGGAAGCAACCCAACACGCACCCCGCATGTGGCTGGCTTGGCGTTCAACATTGTACGGGCGCGGCAGTATCAGCGGGGAGTGGAGCAGCTGTTCAGCACGGAAGCCTACGAGGCCGGAAAAACTTTAGAGCTTTTGGAGAGCCCTGTGCTGGAAACGGATATTTGGGTGGATGAAATGGGGAATCTGTCCCGGCCTCAACAAGAACAGCTGGAGCAGGAGCATCCCGGAGGGCTGCAACTTGTTTGGGAGAACGGTGTAGTCAGTCGTTGCTGGGTGCGGTGGGAGCCTGTATCCAATCTGCTGCTGGCCGGCCCAGAGGAGCGGGTGTATGAGCTGGACGCCAACAGCGGCGTTGTCCATTTCGGAAATGGCGTCAATGGGAAAGTTCCCCCCAGAGGAGAATTAAACATCCGCGTCAACTATACCTATGGCGGAGGCGTTCGAGGCAATCTGCCTACCGGCAGTGTAAATGCACTGGTGGGGTCCATCCCAGGTATCACCGGCGTACAGAATATTGAGCCTATGAGCGGCGGTACGGACCTTCCGCCTATGGCTAAACTGGAGGCTCTGGGGAATCGGCGGATCCGCCACCGGGATCGGGCGCTGGGCGCCAGCGACTTTGAACAGATGGCTTTGGCGAAATTTCAACGGGTGGCCCACGCCAAATGTTTCTCCAACCAAAATCCGCAAGGGGAACCGGCGCCAGGGCATGTCTGCCTGGTGGTGATGGGTCAGGACTTCTCCAGCGAAAGTATGCGTTATGCGTTGTGTCAGGAAGTCTACAGTTATTTGGCCCCTCGGGCGGACTGCAATCTTGTGGCCTCTGGGCGGTTTCATGTAATTCCTTCTACAGAAGTAATGGTAAATGTACATGTTCAAGTGCAGATGCACGACTTGGACGCTGCGGCGCTCACCCAACGGGAACTGGCAGATCATATTGCCGAATTAATCGACAGAACATGGAGAGGGCGGGAGATTGGCAACCAAATCCATCTTAACGAGCTCTACCGGACCATCAAAGCAGTTCCCAACGTAAAATCGGTGGGGCAGGTGCTGTGTGAAGGAAGCTATTACAAACAAGGACGGCGCTGCTTATGCGCCCTGGAGGACGATTTCTCAGTGCCTTACGCCACGGTGCGTAGCGGGCATCATACCATCCAGATTGGATAAATGGGAAAGGAGGAGAGGCCGGTGCTACAAAGCCGAAATCTAGATGATCAGAGCTTTGAACAGTTGATGGAGTATGTCATTGGGCGCCTGCCGTGGCTCTGTCCCGCTTGGACAGATTACAACGCCCATGATCCAGGTATTACCATTTTGGAGCTGATAGCCTGGTATAAAGAGATGCAACAGTACCACATGAATACGGTTACGCCGGCCCTTCAAAAAAAATTGTTGAAGTTACTGGGGGTTGTCCCCCAACTGCCTCGCCCAGCCCAATGCCTTGTCTCGCTGCCCCAAGGACGGCAGCTGCTGCCCCTGACTAGGCTGGAGAGCCCGCAAGGGATCTGCTTTGAGCTCATGGAGGCAGCCGGCCCTTCTGGAAGGGTGGAAGCGGCCTATCTAGTGAGCGGCGGTATTCAAGAAGTGACCGAGGCGTTGTCCCAGCCCCAGCTGGCCATCTCTCCATTTGCGGAGGATGGTCAAGCCCAACTGCTGATCGGACTTAAGGATTGCGGCCAAAGGGTGCGGCTGTGGTTTGAGATCGACGATATACGTCCGGTTCCCCGCAATCCTTTCGCCAGCCCAGAACAGTCCCCACGGGTGCTGCAATGGGGATGTGTGGGGACTGTACAGCCGCCAGAGGTGGCGGATGAGACCCATGGCCTGAGCCATAGCGGCTTTATTACTTTCCGATTTCCCCCAGATTTTAAGGAAACCGACGGAGGCCATGGACTTTTGCCCTGCCGCTATCTCACTCTGCGCCAGCTTGATGCGGGGTGTGAGGAGGAAATTCGCCTAGTGGGTATCCACGGGGGATATTACCGAGCGACACAGCAGGAAACATGGGCCAACCTCCAGTGGCACCAAGTGGGGCCGGGGGAGGATCGACTGCCTTTGGAGGATGCCATCTCTTTGGAGGGGGGCGTGTACCTGTTCGTTAAAGAGGAGAAGGGGCTGCGGTTCCTTCCCAGCGAACAGGAATGGGAAGGGCAGAATGCCTATCTGCGATTTGACCCCGCGGGCCTCCCCCAGGACGGCGGACCGAATCTATTGGTGGTCAGCCAGGATGCCCTGCGCTATGGCCAGCTGATGTTCCCCTCCACTGGATTGCCAGAGCAGTCGGTTCTGTTGTCAGTGGGAGAGCGTCAGGTGCTTCCGGATCAGCTGCGGCTGATCTGCGACACCCTCTGCCCGGATGGTGAGGTGCGTCCCACGTTATGGGAGTGGGTAGATGATTTGACCGCCTGCGGCCCCAGAGACCGGGTGTTTACCTACGATCCGCTGCGGGAACGGGTGGTGTTTGGCGATGGAGCCCACGGCGCCATCCCTCCCAAAGGGGAACAGGCAATACTGGTGGCGTCGTTGATACTTTCTTACTGCGGGGGCGGTAATGTACCTCAAAATTGTGCCCTCTCCATGGGCGACGGCAGCCCTGTGGGCAATACAGCGGCTTCAGGAGGGGAAAATGCTGAAAGTGTCGGGCAAGCCGCAGCGGAATTTTTACGTTCGCTGGAACATACCCAAAAATGTGCCTCTGAGGCGGATTATGAGCAGGCAGCTTTGAAGACGCCTGGCCTACGGGTAGCGGCAGTGAAAGCCATTGCTGGCTTTGATTTAGAAGAACCTTCCGAACGCAGTCACCTCCCTGTGGTCACGGTGGTGGCGCTTCCTGGGAGTAGCCGGAAGCGGCCGCTTCCGGACGCCCGCTTTCTGAAGACCATCCAAACCCACTTGGAACGCTTGCGTCCGATCTGTACCGTGGTGAAGGTGGTGGCGCCCACCTATGTACCTATCGGCGTATCCTTACAGGTGCGGAGTGCTGAGGGAGCCCCGCTGGAAGCGGAGGTTCGTAAAGTGGTGGAACAGTATCTACAGGTGGGGCACAGAGGTAGAGCTATCGGAGATCCTGTGCGTCGAGATGACCTGGCGGCAGTGTTGATGGAGGTGGAGCATCTGTTGAACATCCAGCGGTTGGAACTGCGTCCTCTGGGGGTGGGTTGCTATGCAGATCCCAGAGGGGATCTGCATTTGCGGCGCAATGCGGTGGCCTATTTAGGCACGTTGGATGTGGAAATCCGCTAGTTTCGCTGGGAGGAGGAGAAGATGGAACAGCTTCATAGACAGCTTGTGCTGAATAAAGCAGAGGACTGGCAGCCCAGCTATCTCTGGAGGCTTGTCCCCCAGGGGGACGGACTTACCTTGGCGCCTGGTGCCCAACGGGGGGTTGTTTGCCTGCGCAGGGTAGACAGCGGTGAGAAAGGGTTCCGCTGGGGTAGGCTCTCATTGGACTGCCAAATGGACCGGGATAGTTTGGTACATCTTTACGCCTATACGGCGGATGTGGCTACTTATGGAGATTTTCCCACAGTGGAGCAATACCTGTCCAGCTTGTCTCCAGGGACTCTGGAGACAAGAGAAGCGCTGGCGGCGATGTTTACACCAGTGGGACAGAATCAGGAGTGTATCCTGGATCAGAGTGGCCGCTATCTGTGGCTGATGCTGGAATTCATTGCCGCAGGGACCCCGCCCATCTTGCAAGCGGTGCGTTTACAGATGTCGGGAGATCATATGGTGGACTACCTGCCGGCGATCTATCAGGAGAGCGGCACCTTCACCAAACGGTTTCTCTCCATTTTTGACAGCATCTTTATGGATATGGAACGGGAAATCTATCATCTGCCTGCCCGGTTTGATTATGAGAGCGCTTCAGGGCAGATGCTGGAATATCTAGCTGAGTGGATGTGTGTGGACCCTCAGGAAGGTCCCCCTGAAACTTTGGCCGATCGTATCCGCACTGCCCAGCAGGACTATGAGGATCTCTACACAGTGCGGGGAATCAAACGTTCGGTTCAGCGCTTGGTGGGCCGGGAGCCAATCATTATTGAAAGCGCCGACATGGATCCCAACCGGCCCGGCTGTGTCCATTCCGCTCTCTACCGGCGGCTTTATGGGGAGGATCCGTATCGCTTTTTCATTCTACTGCCGGAGGATGTGTTTAAAAGTCGGATCCAGATGGAGACCTTTCTCTCCCGGATGCAAGGGCTGATCCCGGCTGGCACCCAGTTCGAGTTAGTGCTGTTGAAGCGCTGCATACAGTTGGATGGCCACACTTACCTAGGCATTAACACAGTAGTGAGCGGCTATATCCCCGTTGTAATCGACGAGAACACCACGATTCGCTACGACACGATGATTGGAGGAAACGAAGTTGAAGGACGCTAGCTTTTTCCCCATGGAACGCAACCGTTACTTTTATGGCAAGCTGCTGACCGTGCGCGATTTTGAGGCGGAGCAAAACTACATGGGCGCCAAGCGCCGACTGCTAAACCGTGTAGTGAGCGGCGCCGGAGTGGTGTGCGGCCTGGGAGTGGCCCGCAGCGACGACACCACGCTCCTAATCAATAGTGGTATGGCCCTGGATTATGCGGGCCGGGAGATCGTGGTGGAAGAGCTTTTGGTACGCCGTTTGGAGATGATCGAAGGCTATGAGACGCTCCAAGGAGCCAAGGACGCCTATCTCTGCCTTCGTTACGATGAGACCCAGATTGAACCGGTGAACGCGGTGGGCTCGGATACGGGGACCACCAGCCAGTACAATATGGTCCGAGAGGGCTACCGCCTGTTCTTTTCCACAGAGCCGCCGGAGTACCGGGGGTTGCTGGAGGCACTGGGGAAGGAGAATGTGAAAGTCCTGTATGCCGCCAACGGGCTTACACTCGTATTCTATGCGGATGCGGCAGCCTGCGCAGGAAGCGAGTTCACGGTGGGCGTGCTATTGGTGAAGGGGGAAAACGCCCCGCCAGTGCACTTCACCCTGGAGGGTGAAAGCAGCGTGGTGGAGAGCGAAAATGGGCGGATCTGCCTGGTTTATAGCGAGAGCCCAGAGGAGAAGCGCAGTGTGTTCCAGACGGTGTTTCATCTGAAGGCCCAGAACCTTTCGGACATGGTGACCCCGTTGTTTCCCAATGGAGCTGAACTCACAGTGGAGATGGGGGGGCACACCTATAAGAACATTTTGGATCTAGAGGCCCAGTTGACCTTGTGTGCCGATCAGGTGAACTACCAGGCTTTGATGGACCGCAAGGACGATTTGGCCAAACACCTGAGCGGCCGGGAACTGCCGATTTATTTGGCCCGGTTGGAACTCATTGAGGCAGCTGACCGCATCTTCCTCGGGGCGGTGACCAACCTGCCCTTTGGCCAGCGGCTGCACCGAGACTTTGCGGCCCAGACGGCGGGCGCCGACCATATGGAGGTCACGACCTCTGTGGAGGCGCTGGAATTCTGGCAGAAGCCGGATGTGCGTGCCACCTACCGCCAGGATTCCAATGCACTGCATCTGGCCTTTGGTATCCCCTCCCCGGAGGTATACGACTACTCCACCAACCATGGGACGGTGGATATTACCATGCCCGGCGGCATCAAGGTGAACCACCGCTACTATTCGGAGGAGATTCCCCACGGGTTGGGGCCTGGGAATGTGGAGGTGCGGCTGGCAGTAGAGTTTTTGGATGTGGACGAGGCTCACCTGTTTGGGAACAGCGAGGTATTCCGCAATAAAAATAGTCAGGTCACTCCACCCTGGGTGGAAACCGCAGCGGTGGTCTATCCCTCCCGTGGTACGATGCGCATTGGCATCTGGTTACATGACAATGTGGAAGGCAACCGCATCCGTATTCACTACTATGCCCAAAAGCCAGAGCGGGACACCCGCCGGATGCTGGAAAACCGCCAAGTGAGCGTGCGGATCATCCCAGAGGTGTCGCGGCTGGGCAAACGGGAACAGATGCGCTTTAGAGCGGTTGTTCAGGGCAGCGAGGACAAGAACGTGACCTGGGCGGTGAAGGACGAGGGCGGCGGTGCCATCGATCAAAATGGCATTTACCAGGCGCCAGAAACGGCTGGCACCTATGAGATCACTGCTACATCCACGGCGGACGGGAACGTCTCGGCCAGCGCCTACGTCATTGTAGAGTAAACGCATATCAAGGAGAGGGGGGTGAGGCCTTGGAAGCGATGCTGATCCGTTCCCGCTATAAGGTGACCCATGTCCAGTCTGCCAAGAAGAACTACGCAGCTCTGTTGGCGGTGGACATCGAGGGCCGCGACAAACGGGAATACCTGCTCAATGTCTACGAAGGAGAGCTCGTCAAGCAGTATGTGGGCTGTTTCGATCAGCTGCGCCACTGCCCCGAGTACCGAGGAATGTTTATGGATCAGGGCAGCCTGGTGGCAGTGTTCGATTCGGTAGAGGGCGAACCCATTGATCAGGTGTTCTATCGGGGGGCGGCGGTGGACTGGAAACAGCGGGTTTCGTTCGCCGACCAGTTGTTTCATCTGGGCTTATGCATCTCCGATTTTCCGCCGGAAATCTCCTGTGCAGCGCTCTTGAGCGAGAATCTGCGTATTAAGACTTTGGAAGGCCGGATCGTCCTGCGCTATCAGATAGAACCCCTGGAGGGGATGAACCAGCGGGAGGCGGCATTGCTGTTGGTGGACCAGGCGAGGAAAATCCTCCTGCGGCGGTTTAATTCCCCAGACGCGGAGATTGTATTTCTGGAGAGCTTGGAGGAGCAAGTGTTCCTATCCCCAGTGGAACTTTATCGACACTGGCTCCAGCACCGCCAGGCCATCACCGACGGCTATCAGGCGTTGGATGCTAAGGTGTCGCTCCAACGTTGGTTGTATCTGTTGTTTCGGAACCTGGTTAGGGGGATTCGGAGGTTACGGAAAGGGAAACGAAGAAGATGAGAACGCTACGGAAAATCACGGCCTTTGGTCTGCTTTTGCTTCTGTTTGCCTCCATTGCATGGGGCCTTTTTCCCATGCAATTGGGAGAGGCAGCCTACAACCTGGCTACTGGTGGCGGCCTGGGGACCTATTTTCTGCCTGTGGAAGGAGAAAATGGCGCCCTCTATCTGCTGCATACCCAGAGGAATCGGGGATATGAGTTGGTAGAACTGGCACCGGATGGGCAGAGCTCCAGGATGTCCCTTCAAAAGGGGCTTCCAGAGGACTACGAGGTGCAGGCATACTTTGTGGCAGGTAATGGGGATGTGTTACTCAGCCTTTACACACGTAGGGGGGCCCAGCTGACAGAATATGGGCTGTATGCCTCTGATGGAAGCGATACCTTCCAGAAGCTGGCCAGTGCCCCTGTGGAAGGAACAACGGCCGCTCAAAAGCGCCAGAGTGCGGGCCTTCTCCAGGCCCAAAGCGAGGATGGCCGCATCGTACTCACTGTACTACAGGGAGGACAATATGGCCGTTACGCTTTTACCCCCCAACAGGGGACGGGCCTGGAGGCGTTGGAAAAGCTGGACGACAGCCAAGTTACACAGCTAGCGGAGCAAAGCCGCCAGCGCCAACAAAAAATCCAGAGGATCGCCGAACTTTCTGGGCTACCGGTGGCCAGAATGACCGATCTGGCGCCGGATGGCGAGGATGGAGCATTGCTCATTTTGGATGGCGCCGAGTTCTACCAGATCTCATCCAGCGGAGCAGTGGAACCGTTGAGCCAGATGCTCTATGGCAACCGTTGGCAGAGCGGCCTGTTGCTGTTGGCAGTGGCACTAGTGGTTGTCTCGTTGGCATACATTTGTTATTACCTCATATGGGTTTCCAAGCGAGTGATGCTGCCATTGGCTGCCAAAAACCTGCTGCTGTTGGCCCTGGCGGGTTACCTGGGTGTCAATGGGGCTTTGGGGCTGTGGATTACCCCCTATTTGAAGGAAAATGGGAGAGAACAGGTACAGGCGGATTTGCTGGAGCAGGTTCAACTGGCAGCGCAAGCATCTGACAGTTTGGAACAGATTGCCCAACAGACGGCTGGCTTGGGAAGAGCATATGAGAATGTGGTACTCTCCCGCTTTGCACAATCGGAAGAAGGGTGGACACTGGAGGAAAGTTCTGCGGGTGAAGAGACGTCCTTCTGGTTGAACCTGGGGTGGGACAGCGAGCAACAGACTCGGCTGGACCGGGCCATTACAGGACAGCATAGCGCCTTTGAGATGGACAGCCGCGGGGAGCCATTCTACTATTCTTATGCTGTGGACGCTAGTGGAGACCTGGTGGAGTTGCGGCTCGACGCCTGGATCTTTGAGGCACAGTTCCAGCGGCAGATTCAACGGGTACACAGATTTGCCCTATTGGCTGTGGGTTTCATGGCCCTATTGGCGGCAATCATCTCTGCCGGCGTTTCGCAAAGTATCAAACGTGTCATTCGAGGAATTGGGTTGATCGCCCAAGGCGCTTCTCAGGTGCGGGTGGTTCAGCAGTCGAGAGATGAGCTGGAGGCGCTGGCAGCGGCGGTAAATGATCTGAGCGTACAAGAAGAGGTCTGGCAGAGAGCGGGCAGTTCCCGCGGAGAGTCCTATCTGCGGTTTGTCCCCCAGCGCCTGGTTTCCCTTTTGGGGGTTTCGGACATCAGGCAGGTGGACAAAAATACCACCGCTTCCCATGAGATGGCAGTGGTGGCAATGCGTTTCACGATCCCCCAATCCTCCTGCCAGCGGGGCGCTCAGGCTTTGTTTGACGATATCAACCAGGTATTTTCCTATGTGGCCCGCCCGGTTTCTGCGGCGGGGGGCGCCATCTACAGCTTTACCCATGACGGCTTCGATGCAGTATTCGAGGGCAATATTCCCCAAGCGGTGGGCGCGGCAGTGGCAGTGCGCCAGGCACTGTTGGAGATGAACGCGCAACGGGATGCCCAGGGCCTTGCCCCAGTGAAACTGCGGGTGGCGCTGGATTATGGGCTGGTACTTCTCGGAATTGTGGGGGACGAGGATCGGGTGGTACCCACGATCGTCTCTGATAGCCTGAATACTGCCCGGAGACTGGTTTCCCTGGCCTCAGTGCTGGACGCCAACATTCTCTGTACTGCGCTGGTGGCCAATGCGGCCAGTGAATATGCCCTGCGCTACATTGGAAAGTGCAAGGAGGACGACCGGGAGCTGCGGGTGTATGAAATTTACGACGGGGATGTCTTTGAGAGCCGGCAAGCTAAGGAGAGTTCGCGGGCAGTATTTAGCGAAGGGATTTATGCGTTTTACAGTGGTGATTTCTCCCAGGCAAAACAGCGGTTTATGGAGATCGCTCGCCGTCCTGGTGAGGACGGTGTGGCGTTGCACTACCTCTATCTAGCGGATCGCTATGAAAAGCAGCCACCAGAGGGTGAAATCACGTTGGGTTAAGGCGAAAAAAGGAGGTGTGGCCGGTGGCGCCACTGGAACTATTAGAACAACAGGCAAAGAATGCCATAAAGGGATCGGTACGGACTGCTCAGGCTCGGGTGCAGCGGGAGACTAGCATCGTGCGCCTAGCGGGGACCTGCCTACGTCCCCCTGTGGGAAAGGGAAGAAAAAAGCAGGAGAGTGCCCAACCGGAATTGAGGACGGGCGTTTATGTCCAGACCACTTTGGACGGTTATCTGCGGCGATCTCCTGTACAGGAGATCCGGACTGCGCCGGGCTATCGGGCTGCCTTGATAAAACGGACAGTGGCCGCAGTGGTCGCGGCAATCGCAGTGGTAGCGGTCGCTATTGTGCTGTTGCGGGTGCTTTAAATATTTGGGCCCGACGATTTTCGCCGGAGTCCACAGCAATCTCAGCAACGAGACCCTTGGGGTCGGTAAGGAGGAAGCTTTGCTCGGAAGATTTTTTCAACAGATATTTAATTCCTTTGGTGTGGTATTCCGGACCTTCCGTGCGTTCTTCACACGGCAGTTCATGGGGGTGCGGGCCCGCATCAGCCGCATTACCAGCTTTTCCCGCCAGGCGGCCCTCCTAATCCCCAAGGCCATGTCTTCCTTGGCGATAGCAGGGCAGAAGCCCTCCTCCCGTAAAGATTTTATTGAAACAAAACGGCTGTTTGTGGCCAAATCTTTGCTGGTAATGTTAGCGGCAGGCATCGTGGTTTTGGGGCTGTTTGTCTATTTTATCGCCTGGCCCTGGATCGTCAGCCGTTTTTTCACCGCGCAGCTGTTTTACCAAGATCCCAAACTATCTACCTATAATGGCCGAGTGCAGGTCTACTATGATGAGGAAAAGACAGCCCTCAAACTGACAGGCGAACTGACAGAAGGCCAACTTCAGGGAGAGGGGATGGAATACGACGAATCCGGCCTATTGACCTACCAAGGAAGTTTTGTCAATGGGCAGCGGGAGGGAGAGGGCAGCCTCTATGAGAACGGTGTCCTGTGCTACCAGGGAGAGTTCTCCAAGGGGATACCCAATGGCCAAGGGGTTTCCTACTACCCTTCCGGCGGCCAGGAATATGTCGGCACTTTTCACCAAGGGGTGTATGACGGCGAGGGAACTCTCTATTATGAAAATGGCCAGACCCGCTATAAAGGCCTGTTTTCCGCTGGAAATTTTGAAGGCCAGGGCCGCCTCTACCAGGAGGATGGAGAATTGTTGTACGAGGGCTCCTTCCAAGAGGGTGTCTATGCCGGGGAGGGCAAACTGCGTGTGGGAGAAGGTCTACAACTGGTGGGTGAATTTGAGGGCGGAACCCCTTTGGGAGAGGTGTCCATTTACAGAGAGGGGAAGCTAAACTACCAGGGTGAGGTGACAGATCTTGTACCTGACGGGCAGGGAACTCTTTACGCCAGTGATGGGACCGCCATCTATACTGGATCCATGTCCCAGGGGTCGCCGGATTTTGCGGCACTGCTGGAACTGACAGGGGATGATATCCGGGCTGCCTTCGCTCAGGCAAAGTTGGAGGAGACAGCGGGGGAAAATGGTTTTTCTATCTGCAACAGAGCGCTGGGGGTTACCCTGTTTTGCAGTTATAAAACCGAAGAGAGTGACCCGCGGGTACACGACATCTATTGTTACAATACGGAGTCTGATTCGTTTGCCCAGGTGATGCCTTGGAAAAACAGTAAGGAATTGGAAAGCGGGATGTCAGAAAGCGGGGAACCAGAAAGAGAGCAAACGGAGTCCTTTTCGGCGGTTACCCCATTTGAGGATGGCCCGTATTATGCTGTTGTCTATAGCCTGCCAGACTATACCATTCGAGGTTGGAGTGAAGCTGGCCAGACAGCTTGGTTTATGGTGCAGTGGAGCGCCCCTTGGGAACTGCCGGAGTCTGGACTCGGAGGGGAAGAGGAGGAATCATCCCAGCAACCGGAGGAGACCAACCGTTTGGACAGCCTGCTTAGGAGTTTAGGCGTGGGGGAAGCAGAGGAAGCCACCTCTCAGACAAATTCAGCGGCAGATGCAGAGAGCCAGGTACTCCCAGTTGAGCAACAGGTGTCTGGGGATGAAGTTTCCCAGTCGCAGAACAGTTCCTCCCAGTCGTCCTCTACCTCAACAACCTCTGAAAAAAAGACCCCCACCATTCGTCTGGCCCGTGACACTACTACAACGGAAGATATCCCCTCAGAGGAGGCGTTGGACCCTGCGGTTCTGGCAGAAGGACTTTCCTCGGTAACGGATTACTATTTGCAGGCTGAAACGTTGGCAGAGCTGGAGCAGCAGATTTCCCTAAAGGGCCAGCTTCTGGAACTTCTCCAGGAACAGGATCGGATGGGCAAAGGGGATCCGGATCTGTTGGAAGAATTGGAGACGCAGGTTCCTGATCTGGAGATCCGGGCCGGGCAGGCACAGGTGCAGCTGGAGCGACTGCAGATGGAAGATCCGGGATTGGCTGACAGGGACTACAGCCAGACGTTGGTCGCTCTGCTACATCCGCCAACGGAGTTCGCAGCAAATGCCCTCCAGGCAGCCGGAGGCGGCCGAGAGGAAGAATTGTCTCTGGCAGAGCTGGAACTCAGCTGGCAGGCCGCTCAACAGGCCAAGACAGCCTATGAAAAGGCCGCCGATGCGGCTACGCAGGCTGAGGAAGCATATAGAACCGGCGCCGCCGATGAAATTGCTGTGAATCAGGCCAAGTGTGCCCAGAGTGAAGCCGCAGTTCAGTTGCATGAGGCGGTTCATGCCTATGCTCAGGGGATTTTGACGTTCAACACTGTGGCAGATGGGTACCTATCCGCCCAATATGGATGGGAACAGCTGCTGGAACAGTAAAAGGAGGTGGCAAGATGGCGGACTACACCGCTTTGGCAGAGGCGGGTGAGGGGCTGGTGGAGCTTTTGCGGGATCATTTGACCCCAGAACCCATCAGCAAGCGGGAATTGATCTCACTGTGTTCCCCCCATGAGAGCGAAAACAACCAGCTCACGGTCTATTTGTTCCACATTGAGGAGGACCAGCAGAGCGCGTCCGGCGGCTATGTGCAGCAGTCCCGGGATCTGCAGAGAATGTCCCCCTCCCGTTTCCAACTGAGTTTTTTGATCACAGCCCACTCCAAAGCACCAGTACAGCTGCGGGAGGCCGACCAATATCGTATGCTGGGCGCGGCCATCCAGGTGCTAAAAGACCATCCCTTGTTGGAGCGCCAGTATCTGAGCGGGTCATTGATGGATTCCAACGCGGTGATCCATCTGTCGGTGGAGCGGCCCAACTTTGAACAGATGACCAAAATATGGAGCAACACCTCTAAACCTTATAAACTCTCCATCGTTTGTAAGGTGAGCGGTGTACTTCTGGATAGCAAGCGCACCCGCCGGGTGTCTCGGATCACCGACGTGCAGATTGATGTGGAGCAGCGGCAGCTTCCACGTGAGGGGGGCGGCTTATGATCCGGTTGCAGGCCAGCGCAGTGCTGGCTGTACGGGATGGCTATTCTGGCAGACCGATTGTTGCCAGCACGGTCCAGTGTTTCTTAGATGGCCAACGGGTATTGCCCCAGTATCGACAAGGTGGCTATTTGGTATTCCTCAACCTGACGGAAGGTCCTCATGAGCTGTTGTTGAGGGGGGGCTATTATCAAGATGAGTGGATCCATTTTAAAACCGGTGGCAATTTGCTTGTAGAATGTGATGTCACTCTGAAGCCATCCGCCTCCTACCCCTTCCGTCAAGAGATCACTCAATTGGCGGTGCGGTTGGAAGAGCAAGATGCGCCAGGAGATCTTTGGATAGCACCCCAAAAGGTGGCGTGGGAGTTGCGCTTGTCTCAAGATGAAGCACCTGCGGGGAGCCAAGCACTCAAAGTGTTTTATCGAGGCGGTCCGGAGGGGCATCCCCGGAGCAGTTACCTCATCTGCGACAAAAATAAAAGCGAGGTGGTAGTGCTCACCAGCTTGGACGAGGAGCGGGCGCAGTTGGAGGCTCCCCTGTCCCATTCCCACCGGCGAGGTGCCATCCTGCTGCCTGCCCAATGCTACCATCCCAATGAAAAAGGATGGGTGCAGGCGTTTTTTCAGGAGTTGGAACAAGTCTATCTGTTCCAACCAAAGAGCAAGAAATGCAATTCCTTTTCTTTGCAAAAGGGATACAACGAAATTACACTCTCAAATGCGCAAAAGAAGGAGTAATTCTATGGCAGTACAAGTCGCGTCTACCGCTCTGTGCAAATGTATTTTCGGCGCCGCGCCTGCAGCGTTGACGGCTACAAACCCCGCTGTTTTGGCGGATAAGTTGCCTGCCGCCACCATCGCTGATACGATGCTGCCTACCTTTGGAATGTGCAGTTGCCCTGGAAATCCAGCAGTGGCCTCGGCCACCGCTGCGGCCTTAGGAGTGTTGACGCCCCAGCCATGTACCCCCGTGCCGGCAGGCACTTGGAATCCTGGATCCCCTACCGTTCTCATCGGAGGAAAGCCGGCTTTACAGAACAGCAGTACCCTTCAATGTGCCTACGGCGGAATGATTACCATTACTGCCCCCGGCGCAAAAACTGTAATGGTGCCATAACCATGTGGTGGAGCAGAGATCCCCAAAGGGGTGGGGGAGTGGAGACACCCCTCGAAGAAGCCCGGGTGGCCCAACAGGCGGCTCATCAGCTGTCCCAACCTTACCGTGACCAATGGGAATTGATGGAGGATCTATTCACCCTCATCGATTACCGCCTATATCTCTATTACAAGAACCATGAGTGGGTGGGTCCGCGCAGCGACCTGCGCAACATGCTGGGGCTGGTGGTGAGCCGGGAGGAATTTGAGCACAACCTGACGGAAGCGGCCCAGACAGGACTCCTGCAGAAGCTTACCCCAGAGGAAGCCCGACAGATCGAGATGGGGGAGGGGGCGGCCCAACGGAGATTGGAGGCCACTCAGGCGGCATTGCCCCTATTGCCCCTATTGCTCCTGTTTCAAAGGTTCCATCTGGATGAATTCCAGCGGGCGGTGGTGTCCTTGACCTATGCCGCCAGTCTGGACAGCAAGTATGAGCGGCTGTTCGCTTATCTGCAGGATGATGTTACCCGTAAAGCGCCCACTGTCTCCTTGGCAGTGCAGCTCTACCTGCCCTCTGGCAGGACAGTGGAGGAATATACCGCTCAGTTTTCCCGGCCAAGTTTGTTTACCAGCCTGTTTCAGCGGGAGGCCCTGGCGGAAGGAACATTGAAGTTGCAGCCAGTGGTTTTGGAATATCTCAGTGCCGGAACGATAGCCCCAAAGCATGGTTTCAAGCTGTTTGATGGGGCCAGCCAGCAGCCTGAAGCGCCTCTGGTGGTGGGCAGGGCGTTGGAATCGGAACTGGAGGGTTTCCTGGACACCGCCCAAGCGGTAGTTTTGATGGGCCCAGAAGGGACAGGCAGGAGATTCTTGGTACGTCATTTGATGGCACGCCAGCGACAGAAATGCTTATTTGCAGATGTGGGTGCGGCAGAGAGCCGTACCCAAGCGGTGGAGCAGGCCGCATTGGCCGCTCGCCTATTGGACGCTTACCTGTGCTTGTCCGGTCTGGAAAGCAAAAATGCCGAAGGAGAGCTGGAATCGGCCTCCTCTGAGCTAATTCAGGCTATCGAAGAGGCTGACTCTGGACGGCCCCCCCTATTCTTAGTTGCTCAAAAGCGATTGCTCCGTCCGGTGCGTCCGGTAACAGCGGATTTGGAGGTGCCGCGGCCGGAGGAGGGGGAACGTTTAGCGCTTTTTCGCCACTACTTTTCCCAAATTCCTCTACAGGAGGGGGTCTCCTTGGAGGAACTTTCGACCAAGTTTTCTTTTGTGCCACGGCAAATCCAGGGCGCAGCCACCCAGGCGGATGGGCTTTACCATATCCAGAGAGAGCCCCTCTCCAGTGCAGCGGTCCATCGCTGTTGCTATCGTCAGGTAGTACATCGTCTGGATAAGCTGGCCAAACGGATTACGCCCCACTTTACTTGGGAGGATGTAGTGCTTCCCGATTCCCAAAAGAGGTTGATGCGCCAGGCATGCAACCATATCCGCTACCAACACCGGGTCTATCAGGAGTGGGGATTTGCCCAGAAGATCGGTTATGGAAGGGGACTGTCCATTCTGTTTGCGGGCGCCCCTGGCACCGGAAAGACGATGTGTGCCCAGGTGATCGCCCGGGAACTGAATATGGAGATGTATAAGATCAACATCTCTCAGATTGTGAGCAAATACATTGGCGAGACCGAAAAGAATCTACAGGCAGTGTTCCGGGAAGCCCGCAACTCCAACTGCATTCTGTTTTTTGATGAGTGTGACGCCCTCTTTGGCAAGCGCAGCGAGGTCAAAGATGCCCATGATCGAAACGCCAACGTGGAAGTGGCCTATTTGCTCCAGCAGATTGAGGATCACGATGGGGTTTGCATCCTGGCCACCAACCTGATTCAGAACATTGACGCCGCCTTTATGCGCCGCATCACCTATGTGGTTCACTTCCCCTTCCCACAGGCACCTGAGCGTAAGGAAATCTACCTGCGCACCCTGCCTAAGGGGGCGCCGGTGGATCCGGATGTGGACTGGGAGTTTATCGCGGAGCAGTTTCAGCTCTCCGGTGGACACATCAAGAATATTGTTCTGGCGGCCGCCTTTATGGCTGCTGCCCAGGATGTCCCCATCCAGATGCGCCACCTGCTTACTGCGGCGGTCAACGAGCTACGCAAAAACGAGATGGTAGTGGTGCGGGAGGATTTGCGGGAATATGCAGATCTAATCGACGATTGAAGCGAAAACGCTCCTTCAGGCTGCACGGCCTATTTGATAAGGATCCTATACCAAGCAGACATGAAAAACGGATAAGGGGGTCAACGCTATGGCATATCAGCTTTTGAAAAGACGGGCCGAAGATCCGGGTTTGGAACGATCCCAGGTCCAACCGCAAGCTTCCCCGCAGTATGGGGGAGGGATTGGCCTGGAGGGGGAGGGCATGGGCACTCAGTTAGATGCTCGGATGCAAGCCCGGATACAGCAGGTCTGGGCTTCCCAGAATGACCGGGCGGAGCGGGAGGCGGATGAGATTGCCGCTAGCGTCTCCACCGCCCGTACGCCCCAGGAAGTAAAAGCCCAGCTGGGGGAGCGGATGGGTGCGGACTTCTCCAACGTCCGGTTCCACACCGGCAGCGATGCTCTCCAACGGGCGGAGGGGATCGGCGCCCGGGCTTACGCCACCGGCCGGGACATCTACTTTGGCGAGGGGGGGTTCGACCCGGCGGTGGCCGCC
>CAJFPF010000005.1 GCA_904398655.1 uncultured Anaerotruncus sp.
CCAAGAAAGGGGGAAAGAATCCGCTTAGGGGGCCTCCGCCGGCCCCCTAAGAACCCCAGGGAACCCCTCGTTCCAGACTTGCACCCCCTCGCGCTCCTCATGAGGAGCGTAGCTCAGGACTGATGGCGCCGTTTTTGTGCTCCCCGGTCGTGGCCGCCCTCAGGCCCTGCGGGGCGGAGAGGACGGGGCGGTGAGGCGGGCTTTTCTACGGAAAAGTTTCAGAAAATGGAAAGCCCCGCCGCGGAGCGCCCGGATGGGCGCAGCGCGGCGGGGATGGTCTGCCTATGGTTAGACCCGATAGAGCAGGTCGGTGTAGGTGGGAATGGGCCAGCGGTCGGAGCCGGTGATGGTTTCCGCCGCGTCGCAGGCGGTGCGCAGCCCCTCCATCCGAGGGAGCACCTGATCCCGCATGAATTGGGCATGGGACTTGGGATCCTCCAGGGCGTGGGAGCGGGCGACCGCGTCCCGCAGGCCCTCCAGCTCGCTGTCGATCTGGTCGGTGAGGGCGGAGAGGGTGTCCAACAGCCGGCCGGCAGAGCCGGAGTGGACCCCGGCGGTCCGCATCTGGGTCACCGACTGGGCCACCTCGCCGGTGTAACGGAGGACGGCGGGATAGACCTGGCGGCGGGTCATCTCAATCATGGTGGATGCCTCAATGCCAATCACTTTGGCGTAAACCTCCAAAAGGATGTCATATCGGGCAAAGCATTCGTCCCGGGTGAGGACCCCCTGGTGGGTGAACAGTTCTACGCTCTTGGAGGAAATCAAATAGTCATAGGCCTCCACGGCGGAGTTCAACACCGGCAGCCCCCGGCGCTGTGCCTCCTGGACCCAGGCGGCGGAGTAGTTGTTGCCGTTGAAGATGATCCGTCCATGGTCCCGCAGCACATCCGAGAGGATGGCCCGGATCTCCGCCTCCCGATCGGCGGCCCCCTCCAACCGGTTGCAGAATTGCTCAAAGATTTCCGCCAGGGCGGTGTTCAACACCACATTGGTCAGGGCGATCGACTGGGAGGAGCCCACCATCCGGAATTCAAACTTACTGCCAGTGAAGGCAAAGGGACTGGTACGGTTGCGGTCGCTGTCGTCTTTTACCAGTTCAGGCAGGGCATCCACGCCGGTGCGCAGCAGCTGGCGCTGGGCATGGGGGACCTGGCCTCCATGGGCGGCAGCCATCAACTGGTTGGTGAGTGCCTCCCCCAAAAAGACCGAAATGATGGCAGGCGGGGCCTCGAAGCCGCCCAACCGATGGTCATTTCCGGCGCTGGCGGCGGAGGCCCGCAGCAGGCCGGCGTATTCATCCACCACCTGGAGGAAGGCGGCCAGGATCAACAGGAACTGCAGGTCCTCCCGGCCGTCTTTGGACGGGGAGAGCAGGTTGATGCCGTCGTCGGTGGCCAGGGAGTAGTTGTTGTGTTTGCCGGAGCCGTTGATCCAGGCAAACGGCTTTTCCGCCAGCAGACAGGCCAACCCCTTTTTCTTGGCCACCGTGCGCAGGGTCTCCATGGCCAGCTGGTTATGGTCGCAGGCGATGTTGGCCTCGTTATAGACCACTGCCATCTCATGCTGGGCGGGGGCGGTCTCATTGTGCTTGGTCTTCACCGGTACCCCCAGGCTCCACAGCTCCTCATCCACCGCTTTCATAAAGTCGGCCACCCGCAGGCGAATCCGTCCACAGTAGTGGTCCTCCAACTCCTGGCCCTTGGGGGGACGGGCCCCCATGAGGGTACGCCCGCAGATCTTCAGATCCAGCCGCTGCTCATAGAGCTTGCGGTCCACCAGGAAATATTCCTGCTCCGCCCCCACAGTGGGGATCACATGCTGGGAGGTGGTGTTGCCCAACAGGCGCAACAGCCGCAGGCAGGACCGGTTCAGGGCCTGCATTGAGCGCAGAAGGGGGGTCTTCTGGTCCAGGGCCTGGCCGTTATAGGAACAGAAGGCGGTGGGGATATAGAGGGTGCCGTCCTTCACAAAGGCGGGGGAGGTGGGGTCCCAGGCGGTGTAACCCCGGGCCTCAAAGGTGGCCCGCAGGCCGCCGGAGGGGAAGCTGGAGGCGTCCGGCTCCCCCCGCACCAGGGCTTTGCCGGAGAACTCCAAGAGGATCTTCCCGTCCCCGGTGGGCTCAATGAAGCTGTCCAATTTGCCGGCGGTGATGTTGGTCAGTGGCTGGAACCAGTGGGTATAGTGGGTGGCGCCCTGAGAGATTGCCCAATCCTTCATCCCCTCCGCCACCGCCTGGGCCACCGCGGGCTCCAAAGGTAGCCCGGTGCGGCGGGTGTTGCGCAGGCTCTCGTATACCTCTTTGGAGAGATGCTCCCGCATAGCGGAATCCCCAAACACTTTGCAGCCAAACAGCTTTGTCAGATCCATTGCCCAACCTCCTATTCAAAATTCCAACCACAAAACTTCCCAAATCTCTGGGGCGGCAGCCTCACAGCAGGTGGATGCCGCAGGCGGCGCAGGCGTCCTGCATCTCTTCCGGCCAGACAGAGGCCTGCACCTCGCCGATGTGGGCCTTTTGCAGCAGCGCCAGGCAGATGCGGCTCTGCCCGATGCCGCCGCCGATGGTCTGGGGGAGCCGCCCCTCCAGCAGCATCCGGTGGAACGGCAGCTGGGCGCGCTCGGGGCAGCCGGCCAGGTCCAGCTGGCGGCGCAGCGTCTGGGGGTCCACCCGGACGCCCATGGAGGAGAGCTCCAACGCCCGCCCCAACACCGGGTACCAGATCAGAATGTCCCCGTTCATCGACCAGTCGTCGTAGTCGGGGGCCCGGCCGTCATGGGGCTGGCCGGAGCGCAGCTTGCCGCCGATCTGGCTGATGAAGATGGCGCCATATTTTTTGGCGGCGGCGTCCTCCCGCTGCTTGGGGGTCAGGTCTGGATAGTCATCCTCCAGCTGTTGGCTGGTGAGGAAGGTGATCTGGCGGGGGAAATACCGTTCCAGGCAGGTGAACCGGTCGGCCAGCAGGTCCTGGGTGCGGCAGAGGGCATCCCAGATCAGGCGCACTGTCTCCTGAAGGGTGTCCATATTCCGCTCCTCGGGGGTGATGACCTTCTCCCAATCCCACTGGTCCACATAGATGGAGTGCAGGTTGTCCAGCTCCTCATCCCGGCGGATGGCGTCCATGTCGGTGTAAAGGCCGGTGCCTGGGGCAAAGCCGTAGCGGGAGAGGGCCAGGCGTTTCCACTTGGCCAGGGACTGGACAATCTGTACATCCACCCCCATCTCCAGGATGTCGAACTGCACCGGACGCTCCACCCCGCTCAAATTGTCGTTCAGCCCGCTCTCCGGCAGCACAAACAGCGGCGCGGATACCCGGGTCAGCTGCAACCGTTGGGCCAGCTCCCGCTCGAACACGTCCTTGGCCATTTTGATGGCAATTTCTGTTTCCATGATGTCCAGCTTGGAGAAGTAATGCTCCGGCAGGACCAGCTTGTTCATCGACATCTCTGTTCATCCTTTCCGCTTGGGCCCTGGGCGGGGCTCATAACCCCTATATTTTAGCATCTCCGCCCAACCGTTGCAAGACCCATTCCGCCAATCCTGCAAAATCGGCGGCCTGGGCAGGCTGGACAAACTTCCCAGAAAAATTTTGGTGACTGTTGACGAGAGGGAAAACAGTTGTTACAATAAAGGAAACACCTGTTACAACAGGCGACGGGAGGTGGCCCCATGCATCGCACCGTCTGGCTGGCCCTCAGCTATAACGTCCCCATCAACCCCTCCAAGGTGCGGGTCTATGTCTGGCGCAAGCTCAAGGAGTTTGGCGCCGAATATCTGCGCCAGGGGGTGGCCCTGCTGCCCAACTCCGCCCAGAACTTCCAACAGCTCTCCGCTTTGGCCAAGCGGATCCGGGAGCTGGGCGGGGAGGCTTCCCTATTGGAGATGCGCTTCACCGACCCGGCGGACGAGCTGGCGATGACCGCCCGGTTCCAAAAGCAGACCCAGGAGGAATATGCCCAGCTGTTGGCGGACTGCGCCGACGCCCTGAACCGCCTGCGCCGGCCGGGGGCGCTTTTGACCCCCAAGGAGGGGGACCGCCTGCGCCAGGTGGTAAAGCGGTACCGCAGGGCCCAGGCCCGGGACTACTTCCACGCGGGCACCGCCGCCGGGGAGATCGAGGCGGGCATCAATGAGATCATCGGCAGCCTGCGGGGGATGGCCTCCGACCTGGGCCGCCAGCTGCGCTCCCTGATGGAGGGCTGAAAGATGGAAAAAAACCAGGCCGGGGACGGGCATATGCCCGTCCCCGGCCTGGTTTTTGGGGTGCGAAATCCGTTCACGCTTGGACGCCGGTCACCCGCTCGAACGTCTTGTAGAGGATCTGGTCCCGGTCGTCCTCCGGCAGATCCAAAGCCAAAAACCGCTCCAGCTCCCGGGTGTGGTCCCACATGGGGAAGTCGGTGCCGAACATAAACCGCTCCGGCCCAAAGTAGTAGATCAGCCGCCGGGCGTCCTCCTTGGAGAGGAACGCCAGGCTGCTGCAGGTGTCAAAATAGAGGTTGGGCAGCTTCAGGCAGAGCTGGGCCTCGTCCCACCGCTCGTATCCGCCAAAGTGGGCGGCGATGCAGGTGAGATCGGGCACCGCCACCGCCACATTGTGGATCCGCTGGGGCCGGGAGTACTCGAACCGGCTGTCCCCCGCGTGGAACAGCACCGGCAGCCCCACCTGGGCCAGCCGCCGGTAGACCGGCAGCATCCCTGGGTCATCGGTATTGAACCTTTGCAGGTCGGCGTGGAACTTCACCCCCTTGAACCCCAGGTCGATCACCCGGTCGATCTCCGAGAAGGGGTCCTCCATCTGGGGGTGCAGGGTGGCGAACGCCACAAACTGGGGGTACTGCTGGCACTTCTGGTGGAGAAAGTCGTTGATCGAGCGGACCTGGCTGGGGGAGGTGGCGGGGGAGCAGACCAGGTAGCGGCTGACCCCAATTTTGGACCCCTGTTCCACCAGGGTGTGGGGGAAGCCGGTGGTATACATGGGCAGGTGGTAGAACCGGCTGATGTTCTCCCGGGCCTTTGGGGCGATGGCGCCGGGGAAGATGTGGGCGTGGGCGTCCACGATTTTGGGTGGTTTGGCGCTGTGTTGTTCCATGAAAAAACCTTCCTCTCTGGGGCAAAGAAAACGCGCCCGCGCAGCGTTCAGCGCCTTTTGCGCTGGGGCTGCTGGGGCGCGAGGACGGCACCGGGACGTGCCCGGCTTTCTTTGGCGTCCCCGAGAGGATTTGAACCTCCGGCCTACCGCTTAGGAGGCGGTCGCTCTATCCAACTGAGCTACGGGGACATACTTCCAATTTATTATAGGGCCAAGGCAGGGGTTTGTCAACCAAAGGGGGAAAGATTGCCGGGAAAAATCGCGCCCACCACTTTTAAATTGCGGGGAAGTGTGCTATAGTAAATGCGTATATGTTTCAGCGGCCATTGTCAAGTTGGGGGAACGGGCTTGCGCGCCCGGGGCCGCCCCCCGGAAAGGAAGGAAGCATGATTCGAGAGAAATCCTGCGGCGCCCTGGTCTACCGGGACCGGGAGGGCGTCAAAGAGCTCCTGCTGATCAAACACCGCAGCGGCGGGCACTGGTCGTTCCCCAAGGGACATGTGGAGGGGACGGAGAACGAGGTGCAGACCGCATTGCGGGAGATCAAGGAGGAGACGGGGCTGGACGTGGTTTTGCGCAAAAACTTCCGCCAGAGTGTGGAATACTTCCCCAAGCCCCATGTGAAAAAGCAGGTGGTCTATTTTCTGGCCCACCCAGCGGGGGATGACACCGTCCACCGCCAGGAGGAGGAGATCAGCGAATACCGCTGGACCCCTCTGGCGGACGCGGACAGCTTGGTGACCTTCCGCAACGACAAAAACCTGATCCGGGAAGCCCGCCGATACCTCTCCCAAGAGGGGTGAGCGGGCTTCCCGCAGGATGGCCGGGTAGCCACGCTGCAGCCAAAATTTGAAAAAGTGTAGGTGTATTGCTGTGTTACCGTTCACCCAGCCTGCCAAGCGCAGGCGTCTGACCTTTTACCCCGTGCGCACCATCGCCCTGACCTTTGCGGTCACCATCCTGGCGGGGGCATTGCTGCTGATGCTCCCCATCTCCAGCCGGGACGGCATGGTGACGCCCTTCTTGGACTGCCTGTTTACCTCCACCTCCGCCACCTGTGTGACCGGACTGGTGGTCTACGATACCTATCTCCACTGGACCCCTTTCGGCCAGGGGGTGATCCTGGCGCTGATCCAGGTGGGAGGGCTGGGGCTCTCCACGCTGGCCGCCTTCTTCAACATCCTCATCGGCAAAAAAATGGGGCTGCGGGGGATGCACCTGGCCCAGGAGTCGGTGGCCTCCATGGGGGATGACATCCGCCGCCTGCTCAAGACGGTGGTGGCCACCGCCTTTGTGGTGGAGCTGGCGGGGGCGCTGCTGCTCATGACCGTCTTTCTGCCGGAATATGGGGCGGAGGGGCTGTTCATCTCGGTGTTCGTCGCCATCTCCGCCTTCTGTAACGCCGGCTTTGACCTGTTTGGCCGCCACAGCCCCTATATCTCCCTCTGCGGCTATGCGGACAACCCCCTGGTCCTAGGGGTCATAGGTTGTCTGATTATTGTGGGCGGCATCGGCTTTGTGGTGATCCACGACCTGTTGGAGTACCGGCGGACCAAAAAGCTGCTGCTCCACACCCGGATCGTGCTGCTGGCCACCGGGACGCTGATCGTTTTGGGGACGGCGGCCATCGCCCTCAGCGAGTGGAACAACCCGGCCACCCTGGGCCCCATGAGCCCGCTGCAGAAGGTGGGGAATGGCTGGTTCCACGCGGTCTCCTGCCGCACCGCCGGCTTCAACTCCTTCCCCCTGGAGGAGATGCACAGCAGTACCAAGCTGTTCTCCATCCTGCTCATGTTCATGGGTGCCGCCCCCGGCTCCACCGGCGGCGGGATCAAGGTGACCACCGTGACGGTGATCTTTATGACCGTCTGGTGCGTCATCCGCGGGGATGATGACACGGTGATCCTGGGCAGGCGGATCCCCAAGGGCGCGGTCTATAAGTCCCTGGCGGTGACCATGCTGGGGGTGCTGGGGGTGGGGATCACCTCCGGATGCATCCTGGCCACCATCGAGCTGGAGACGCCCATCTCCGGGATCGATGCGGTGTTCGAGAGCGTCTCCGCCTTCGCCACCGTGGGCCTCTCGGTGGGCGTCACCGGGATTGCCAACTCCATCTCCCGGGTCCTCTTGATCTTTTTGATGTATGTGGGCCGGTTGGGGCCGGTCTCCTTCTTCCTCTCCCTGGCTGCCCGCTCGTTTGAGAACCGGCGCCAGGTGCTGCCCGAAGGAAAGATCCAGATCGGTTGACAGCCGGGCAAAAAAAGAGGGACGGTGTCCGTCCCCCTTTTTCCCGCGTCAGCGGGTCATGGCCTCCATGCTGTCCAAAACAGAGCCCAGCGTCCGGATGGCCCGGTTGGCGTTCTGTTTGAGCTTTTTGCCCGGGTGGCGGTTCTTTTGGTGCATCATCAGCGCAGCGGCCCCCACCGCGGCTGCGGCCGCCATGCCGGTCATGGCGGTGGCTGTGGTCTTGTTCATGGCTTCTACCTCCCAAAAATTGGTGCGGTTTGCCCCGGCGACGCCCCGTTTGCCCAGCGGCGCCGGGGAGGCGGCTGTTTTGGGACGTGCGCTTTGGCAGACCGAATTTAGTTTGCCCCGGCGGGCTCGATTCTATTTCCCGCCGGAGATCGGTTGATTTGAAAAATTCGGAAAATTCTCCTGGAAATTTTGCGCGTTGACGCTTGGAGGTGCCCTCAATCTATGGAACAACCTATCCCAAGGATTGCCGCCATCCACAGCCTGGCCGGCTTTGGACGCAGCTCGTTGGCGGTCATCATCCCCACCCTCTCCGCCATGGGGATGCAGGTCTGCCCCATCCCCACCGCCGTCCTCTCCACCCATACCGGCGGCCTGGGGGAGGTGGAGATGCGGGATCTGACCAACTATATCCACCCCTGTGTGGAGCACTATAAGCGGCTGGGGCTGGAGTTCTCCTGCATCTATTCCGGTTTCCTCTCCAACCCCTCCCAGGCCAAGGAGCTCTCGGAGTTCATCCAGGCCTATCCGGACGCCCTGGCGGTGGTGGACCCGGTGATGGGGGATCACGGAAAACCCTACCGCACCTATACCCCGGAGCTGGTGGACCGGATGCGGGACCTGGTGCGCTCCGCCGACCTGATTACCCCCAACCCCACCGAGGCCTACCTGTTGCTGCGCCGCCCCTACAGCCCGGAGCCCCTCACCCGCCAGGCCCTGCGCAGCATGCTGGCCCAGCTCAGTGAGCTGGGGCCGGGGTATGTGGTGATCACCGGGGTGGAGCTGGCCTCCGGAGGGTGTGCCAATGTGGGCTATGCCAAGGAGCAGAACAACTTCTGGATGGTGCCCTACGACTATGTCCCCACCTCCTATCCCGGCACGGGGGACATCTTCGCCAGCGTACTCACCGGATCCATGCTCCGGGGGGACAGCTTCCCGATTGCCATGGACCGGGCCACCCAGTTTGTGGAGCTGGCCATCAAGACCACCTTCAGCTATGGGACCGACACCCGCTACGGGGTGATGCTGGAGCGGTGCCTGGCCTGGCTGACCCAAAATGAGGTGCTGAAAAATTACAAACTGCTGTAATCGCCCCCCCAGAGGGGGATTGCCGGCTGCGGGCGGATGCCCGCGGCCGGTTTTTTGGCGTTTTGGGCAAAAAACAGCCGCCCGCCGGAACAATTCCGGCAGGCGGCTGCAAGCGAGGTGACTTATTTGATGGCGATGCTGGTCTGCTGAGGCAGCTGCTTGGGAGCGGCCTTGGGCATGGACAGCCGCAGGATGCCGTCCTCAAAGGAGGCGTTCACGTCCTTGGGCTCCAAACCGTCGCCCACATAGAAGCTCCGGCTCATCTGTCCAGCATAGCGCTCCCGGCGGATGTAGCGGCCTTTCTTGTCCTGGTCGTCCTTGTCCAGGCCCTTGGCGGCGCTGATGGTCAGGTAGCCGTTCTCCAGCTCCACTTTTACTTCGTCCTTCTTGAAACCGGGCAGGTCCACATCCAGCTCATAGCTGTCATCGGTCTCCCGTACGTCCGTCTTCATGAGGTTTTTGGCGTGTTTGCCATACAGGGGGTTGTGGCTGGTGGTCATCATACCAAAGGGGTCGTTCCAAAATTCATCAAACAGATTTTCACCAAAAATGCTCGGCAACATACATCATTCCTCCATTCGTTTTGTCACTCGTGCTGTGAGGAAACCCTCGCGCTGCGGGTGGATGCTGCCAACCGACCGGCCTTGCCGGGCGGTGCATATTCTAATGTTTGGGGAACCGGGGAAGCTTTCCGGAGGTGTCGGTCCCTCCGGAACCCTCTCTCAATTCCTGACTCTATTATAGCAGATATTTTAGCACTGTCAATAGGAGAGTGCTAAAATTAACATTTTATGGGAAATTTGTTCACAAATTTCCCGCCCATCGGCGCTGGGGGTTTTCTTTTTTCCGCCGCCGTGCTACAATAGGACCGCGACCAATGTCAAACGGAGGGACCTGCCATGGGATGCTTTTTGGAGAAGGGCCGCCAGGCCCAGGAGCGACAGCTTCAGGAGATTCAACGGCTGTATCAGGTACAGCTGCTGTTTGAAGAGAGGCCGGATGCCCCCTCGGCCCAGCAGGTGTATGAGGCGCTGCGGGGGGCCTTTGGCCGGGTGGATCTGGTGGATGGAGACCCGTCCCTGCTCTGTTTTGCCATCCCTGCCTACACCGTTCCGGACGGGAAGGGGGGACAGCTGCCGGTGAAGCTGCTGCTGCAGCAGGCCCATCCCTTCCGCCAGGAGTCGGTGGATGCCCAGGCGCGGGGCCAGTTTTGGAACCTGCCGGATGGGGAGGCGGTGCTGGCCGGCTGCCAGTATGAGGTGACATTTTTCGACATGATGGCCGCCGGGCTGGACCACCAGCGCCGGGGGGAACTGCTCATGGATGGGATGGACGCGGTGCTGCCCCTCTATCCCACCTGCAAGGCGGTCTTTATGAAGCCGGCGGGCAAGCTGCTCACCCTTCCCCAGATCCTTCAGGAGCCGGTCTCCCGGGAGGACCGGTATATCTGGCGGGGGGTCAATGCCCGGTTTTTCCGGATTGGGGGGACCCAGTCGTTTGTGGTGGATACCCTGGGGCTGTCGGTCCTGGGGCTGCCGGAGCTGCAATATAAATTCCAGGGCCTGGACCCCAACTGGGTGGTGGGCCATGCCTACGATGTGGCCGCCTACCTCTACCACCAGGATACCCCTATCCAGGAGGGGGAGACGGTGGATGGATTGGACGCCCAGGGGCGGTTGGACCCCCAGGTCCAGTGGCTCTGCCACCGGGGACAGGCCCTCGTCGGGCCGGCCCGGGAGGTGGTGGACATCCAGCCCGGGGAGCATGCGGCCCAGGAATTTTGATGGCTGCGGATGGATTTGGAAGGATCTCTTTTGCCGCCCGGGTTGGGCGGCCCATTTTTTTGGAAGGAAGCGAGAAGCCCTTATGAACAATACCTCCATGGATGAGCGGTTTGCCCAGGACAGCATCCCGCACCTGATGGTGCGCCTGTCGGTGCCCGCCATTGCGGCCCAGCTGGTGAATGCCCTCTACAATGTGGTGGACCGGATGTATATTGCCCGCATCCCCCAGGTGGGGGATATCGCCCTCACAGGGGTGGGGCTGGCGTTCCCCATTATTATGGTGATCTCCGCCTTTGCCGCCCTTGTGGGATATGGGGGCGCGCCGTTGGCTTCCATCCGGATGGGGGCGGGGGATAAGCTCCGGGCGGAAAAGATCATGGGCAACTGCTTCACCATGCTGGTGGCGGTGGCGGTGGTGATCACCGTGGGGTTGAGCCTGACGGCCTCCCCCATGCTCCAGATGTTCGGCGCCAGCGAGGACACCCTGCCCTATGCGGTGGACTATTTGAAGATCTATCTGTTGGGCACCATCAGCGTCCAGATCTCCCTGGGAATGAACCAGTTCCTCTCCGCCCAGGGGTTTGCCAAGACCTCCATGGCCACCGTCTGCCTGGGGGCGGCTTTGAACATCGCGTTGGACCCGCTGTTCATCTTTGTGTTCGACATGGGGGTGCAGGGGGCGGCTTGGGCCACCATCCTCTCCCAGACAGCTTCGGCCGTTTGGGTGCTCTGGTTCCTCACCTCCTCCCGGGGGATGCTGCGGCTGCGGCTGTGCAACCTGCGGGTGGACCCCAAAATTGCCGGCGCAACCCTCTCCTTGGGGCTCTCCCCCTTCATCATGCAGAGCACCGAGAGCCTGGTGCAGGTCACCTTCAACACCTCCCTCCAGACCTATGGCGGGGACGCCTATGTGGGCGCCATGGTGATTATGAGCAGCCTGATGCAGTTTTTCATGATGCCCATCCAGGGGTTTGCCCAGGGTTCTCAGCCGATCATCAGCTATAACTATGGGGCGGGCAACTACGACCGGGTGAAAAAGGCAATCCGCTATATGGCCGGGTTCTGCGCGGGGCTGGCGGCGCTGTTATGGGTAGTGATGGTGTTTTTCCCCTCGGTTCCCATCCGCCTGTTTACCGACAGCCCCGACCTGGCTGCCCTCACCGCCCGCACCATGCGGATCTACTTTTTCGGTATGCTGATCTTTGGGTTCCAGATGGCGTTTCAACAGGTGTTCATCGCCCTGGGGCAGGCCAAGGTCTCCATCTTCATCGCGGTTTTGCGGAAATTGATCCTGTTGATCCCGCTGGTATTGATTCTGCCCCACTTCATCACCCCGCAGACAACAGGCGTGCTTCTGGCCGAACCGATTGCGGACATCACCGCCGCCACCACCTGCTGCGTCCTCTTTGCCATCAAGAGCCGGCAGCTGCTGGATCCGGTCAAAAATCCGCCGGAGGGAACCGCCAACCCCTCTTAAAGAAAAAAGAGCCGCCACCCCTTTCCGAAAGGGGCGGCGGCTCTTTGCGTCCAGCTAAGGCGTATGGGTGCGGATGCGGGCGTACTTCTCCCGGGTGGCGATGCCGCCCCGGATGTGCCGTTCCAGCTTGTTCCGGTCCAAAACCTCCTTGACCTGGGCATAGATGGCGGGGTTGAGCTTCTTTAAACGGTCTGTGACGTCTTTATGTTTCGTCGTTACGAATTAGAACGGTTTCATCCAGGCCCAGATCGCCAAGTAGCCGGAGGTAAATGTCCACATTCCCATCCTTGTCCACTTCAATCTTCTGAATGATCCGCTTGAGTTGGGCATTTGTCATTTGCCGCACATCCGTGATGTCCTCAATCTCCTTGAAAGTCTGTTGCAGGACGCTTTCCAGCTGCTCGCCCTTTGTCAGATGGTAGGACACCATTTTCAGTTCA
>CAJFPF010000006.1 GCA_904398655.1 uncultured Anaerotruncus sp.
CATTTTACCTTGGAGGTTATTTTTGTTCCACTCTTTTCTTCCCCCGGTAGAACCGGGGGTTCTTTCCTCGTCTAAAGACACCAAAAAAACGCCACCTGGGAAAAGTTTTTCCCAGGTGGCGGGTCCAGAGCCTTTTTATCAAAGGCGCCCTGGCAATCAGAGCAGGCTGCGGTAGAGGGCGGCGATCTCCTCCACGCTGGTATCCCGGGGGTTGCCCGGGCGGCAGGCGTCGGCATAGGCCGACTCGGAGAGGAATTGAATGTCCTCCTCCTTGACAATCTCCTTCAGGTCAGCGGGAATCCCCACATCCTGGCCCAACTGGCGCACAGCGTCACAGGCGGCCTTCCGGGCCTCCTCCAGGGTCATAGCGTCCACGCCGTCCACGCCCATGGCCTTGGCAATCTGGCGGTACTTCTCCCCGGTGCAGGGGGCATTATACTCCATGACGGTGGGCAGCAGGATGGCGTTGGCCACCCCGTGGGGGGTGTCATACACCGCGCCCAGGCTGTGGGCCATGGAGTGGACAATGCCCAGGCCCACATTGGAAAAGCCCATGCCCGCCACATACTGGGCCAAAGCCATGGTCTCCCGGCCCTGGGGGTCGCCGGCCACCGAGGCGCGCAGGGACTGGGCGATCAGCTCAATGGCCTTCAGGTGGAACATGTCGGTCATCTCCCAGGCGCCCTTGGTGATATAGCCCTCGATGGCGTGGGTCAGGGCGTCCATACCGGTGGCAGCGGTGAGCCCCTTGGGCATGGTGGCCATCATATCCGGATCCACCACCGCCACTTCGGGGATGTCGTGGGTGTCCACACAGACGAATTTGCGCTTTTTCTCCACATCGGTGATCACATAGTTGATGGTGACCTCCGCGGCGGTACCGGCGGTGGTGGGGACCGCAATGGTGAAAACCGCGTGGTTCTTGGTGGCGGCAGTGCCCTCCAGGGAACGCACGTCCGCAAACTCCGGATTGTTGATGATGATGCCCACCGCTTTGGCGGTATCCATGGAGGAGCCGCCACCGATGGCCACAATGCAGTCGGCGCCGGAGGCCTGGAAGGCGGCCACGCCGTCCTTCACATTTTCAATGGTGGGGTTGGGCTTGATCTCACTGTAGATCTGGTAGGGGAAGCCGGCGGCGTCCAGCAGCTTGGTGACCTTTTCAGTGACGCCAAACTTCAGCAGGTCGGGGTCGGAGCAGACAAACGCCTTCTTGTAACCGCGTCCAGTGAGTTCAGGGACGATGTTTTCAATGGCGCCCTTCCCATGGTAGGAGATGGTGTTTAAAACGATCCTGTTGGACATAGCGCATTCCTCCACATCAAAAAATTGGGGCCTTTGGGCCCGCCCGGCTGGTACAAGCCGTCTTTGTCTCTAGTTTATCATACAGCGCCGCAAAAATCTACTAAAAAAATCCAGTTCCTATTTTTCAGCACTTTTGACAGCTTTGCCGCATAGGATGGCGTATCCAGTTGGCTCCCTCCGCAAAAAAGGGGTTGACAACTGCGGGAATTTGTGCTTTAATAGCTCCATAAACCGATGACGGAGAGATAAAACCGCCAGCGCACGCACAGAGAGTTGGGGCAGCTGAGAGCCCAACCGGAACGCGGGACGGACAAATGGACTCCCGAGGGCACGATGAAAGGCTTTGCCGAGTATCCCGTGACGCAGGCCAGCGTTAGAAGGCAAGGGGCGTGTTGGCGCCCTGACAGAGTGGACCGCCCTTCGGGCGTGTCAATCAAGGTGGTACCGCAGGTTTTACACCTGTCCTTGGAAAAGGACAGGTGTTTTTTGTTATCCGCAAGGCTGCAAAACCCTGGGGCACGGTGCCATCCCAACATAAAATTTTTCCAAAATTTTATGTGAAGGAGAATGCTACCATGAAAAAACTGCTGACTTCCCTGCTCACCGCCACCCTATCCCTTTCGCTGCTGGCCGGCTGCGGCGGCTCCGGCGCCGCCTCCAGCGCAGCTCCCTCTTCTGAAGCTGCCGGGGCTGGCTCCTCCGCCTCCCAGGCCGTCCAGGAAACTGCCGATGGGGAAAAACTCCAGGTGGGCATTGTACAGATTATGGAACATCCCTCCCTGGACCAGATCCGCACCTCCTTTTTGGAGGAGATGGAGCGGCTGGGCTACGGCGAGGACAAGGTGGACTATGACTACCAGACCGCTTCCAGCGACGCCTCCCTGCTCAACTCCATCTGCCAGAAGTTCGCCGGGGACGGCAAGGACCTGATTGTGGCTATCGCCACCCCCTCCGCCCAGGCGGCAGCGGCCAACGCCCCTGACATTCCGCTGGTGTTCGCCGCTGTCACCGACCCGGTGGCCGCCCAGCTTTTGAGTGACCCCGACCATCCGGACGGCATCATCACCGGCACCTCCGACGCTATCCCAGTAGACCAGGTGTTCGACCTGATGGGGCAACTGACTCCTGGCGTCACCAATGTGGGATTCCTCTACAACCTGAGCGAGCCCAACTCGGTTTCGGTGATTGAGGAGGCCAAGGCCTACTGCGATGCCAACGGCATCGAATACATCGAGAGCAACGTCACCACCTCCGGCGAGGTGCAGCAGGCCGCCCAGGCGCTGGCCGGCCAATGCCAGGCCATCTACTCCCCCATCGACAACACAGTGGCCACCGCCATGCCAGTCCTCTCTGAAACGGCAATCGCCGCCCAGATTCCCGTCTACGTGGGCGCCGACTCGATGGTGATCGACGGCGGCCTGGCCACCGTGGGCATCAACTACGTGCAGCTGGGCAACCAGACCGCCGCCATGGCCGCCCAGGTGCTGGAGGGGACCCCCATCTCCGACATCCCGGTGGAAACGCTGGACAACTTTGCCACTGTGGTGAACACCACCACCGCCGAGGCGCTGGGCATTACCATTCCCGAGGAGATCCTGGCCTCCGCCACAGTGGTGGAATAAGAACGTTTTTTAAATCGGTATTATTTTGACAGGGACGGGTACGCCCGTCCCTGTTGCCGCGGGAGGTTTTTGTCATGACCCTTTTGGCTTTTCAAGGCGCTGTGGAGCTGGGGCTCATCTATGCGCTGGTGGCGCTGGGCCTGTTTGTCTCCTACCGGATCCTGGACATCCCGGACCTGACGGTGGACGGGAGCTTCACTCTGGGAGCCGCGGTCTCCGCTGTGTTCACCGCTGCCGCCCACCCCTGGCTGGGGCTAGCTTTGGGGGCGGCGGCGGGCTTTTGCGCCGGCATGGTCAGCGCCTTTCTGCAGACCAAGCTGAAGATCCAGCCCATTTTGGCCGGGATCCTCTGTATGACAGGGCTGTATTCCATCAACCTGCGGGTGATGGGGGGGCGGGCAATGATCTCCCTGCTGCGGGTGGACACCATCTTCACCCCCTTCTCCCAGGGGCCTCTGGGGAAACTGCCGGTGGCCGCGGTGGCCGCGGTAGCGGTGGGGGTGCTGCTGATCCTCTTTTTCCGCACCCAAACAGGGCTCTGTCTGCGGGCCACCGGGGACAATGAGACCATGGTCCGTTCCTCCTCCATCAACACCGACCGGATGAAGTTTTTGGGCCTTGGGCTGGCCAACGCCCTGGTGGGCGGCTCCGGCGCCCTCATCGCCCAATACCAAAACTCCTCCGATATGAACACCGGCGTGGGCATGGTGGTCATCGGCATGGCCTCCCTGATCATTGGCGAGGCGCTGTTCGGCCGGTCCAGCGTCCCCCGCAGCGTGTTCGCCGTCATTCTGGGGGCGATCCTCTATCGGATCATTTACGCCTTTGTCATGGCCCGGGGGCTGGCTGCCTCCGATCTGAAGCTGATCTCCGCGCTGATTGTCACGCTGGCCCTCTCTTACCCGGTGGTTATCCAGCGCTACAAACTGCGCAAGCTCATGAAGGAGGCCTCCAAAGATGCTTGAACTGAAAAATGTGAGCAAAGCGTTCTTCCCCGGCACCCCCAACGAGCGGAAGGCCCTCCAGGGGATCAACCTCAAGCTGGAGGATGGGGATTTTGTGACCATCATTGGAGGCAACGGCGCAGGCAAAAGCACCCTGTTCAATGCCATTGCGGGCACCTTTTTGATCGATGGGGGGAATATCCTGCTGGACGGGCAGAATATCACCTTCTGGCGGGACTACAAACGTGCCCGGCAGATTGGGCGCCTGTTCCAGGACCCGCTGGCGGGTACCGCCCCCAACATGACCATTGAGGAGAACCTGTCCATGGCCTATCTGCGTGGGACCAAACAGGGCCACCGGCCGGGCAGCCGGAAACAAAACGAGGAGTTCTTCCGGGAGCGGCTGGCGGAGCTGGGATTGGGGTTGGAGGACCGGATGAAAACCAAAATGGGGCTGTTATCCGGCGGCCAGCGGCAGGCGGTGACCCTGCTGATGGCCACCATCGTCCCTCCCAAGCTACTGCTTTTGGATGAGCATACCGCCGCTCTGGATCCCGGCACGGCGGAGAAGGTGACCGCGTTGACCCGGCAGATTGTCCAGAGGCACCGGATCACCACCATGATGATCACCCACAACATGCAGCAGTCGCTGGAGATGGGGAACCGGACGATCATGATGGATCAGGGGAAGATTGTCCTGGACCTGCAGGGGGCCCAGCGGCAGGGACTTACGGTGGAAAAACTGTTGGAGCTGTTCCGTTCCCACAGCCAGGGCGAAGGGGATAACGACCGGATCCTGCTCTCCTAAATATGCGGAAAGACTAGAAAAAGCGGCGTTTTTCGCCGCTTTTTCTCTGTCTTGGCGCTGTACAAACCGGTTGTTTTCCTTTATAATGGGGGTGAAAAGTCCCCGGTCGAGGTCAAATGGTCTTTGTCCTGGCGGGGAGTGGCTGTGTTCTATGGAGGTAAGGCGTAGCCCAGGAGGGGCATGGGCGCTTTTGGCCAGGAGGACGGCCGCATTGTGTTGCGTCCAAAATCAACGCCCGCCACAAGGCGGGAGTGGGAGGAGTTGCGTTTGTATACCGTCAAAAGCTACGTCTTCGCCCAATCTCTGGAGGAGGCCTGGGAGCTCTTAAACCGGGATGTGCGGAACAATGTGATCCTGGGGGGATGCTGCTGGCTGAAGCTGGGCCGCAAGCGGATTCGTACCGCCATTGACCTCTCCCGTCTAGAGCTGGATCAGATCTGCCTGCGGAACGGGTTTGTGGAGATTGGCGCCTATGTTCCCCTCCACCGCCTGGAGACCGACCCCCTGCTCACCCAGCGATTTAGCGGTATCCTGGGCAGGAGCGTGGAGCAGATTGTGGGAGTTCCGTTCCGCAACCTGGCCACCGTGGGTGGGTCCGTGTTCTCCCGGTTTGGATTCTCCGACCTGTCCACCGCCCTGTTGGCGCTGGACACCCGGGTGGTGCTCTATAAGGCCGGAGAGATGCCCTTGGAGGCGTTTTTGTCCGCCCCCATCCGCCGGGGGGACATTTTGGTGAAGCTGCGCATCCGGGACGATGGCCGCACCGCCGCCTACCAGAGCCTGCGACGCGCGGCCACCGACTTTCCAGTGGTTGCCGCGGCGGTGAGCCGCCGGGGAGAACGCTGGACCGTGAGTGTGGGGGCCCGTCCCGGATTTGCCCGCCGTTCCCCCTCCGCTGAAAAAGCCCTGGCCCAGGGGCTGGGGCCGGCCGCCGCAGGGGCGGCCGCCTCCCAGGAGCTGCCCTTCGGCTCCAACCTGCGGGCGGGAGCGGACTACCGCCGGGCGGTGGCCTCCGTACTCGTTCGCCGGGCCGCTCAAGCATGCATGGAAGGAGGAGACCAGGCGTGAAGGTCAAAATCACCCTAAACGGGAGACTGCTGAATAAACACATCCCCAACGATATGATGCTGTTGGACTTTGTACGAAAATATGGCGCTTTGAGCGTCAAAAGGGGATGCGATACCAGCAACTGCGGGTTGTGCACCGTCTGGGTGGATGGGACCCCTGTCCTCTCCTGCTCCTACCCCGCTGCAAGGGCGGACGGCCGCTCGGTGACTACGCTGGAAGGGGTCCAGGAGGAGGCCGCAGAATTCAGCCGCTATCTGGTGGCCCAGGGGGCGGAACAGTGTGGATTCTGCTCGCCTGGCTTTATCATGACTGTCCTGGCCATGCGCCGGGAGTTGCAAAACCCCACCGAGGAGGAGATCGCCCGCTACTTGGCCGGCAACCTCTGCCGCTGTTCCGGCTATACCGGCCAGCTGCGGGCCATCCGGGCCTGGCTGCGGGACAACCAACCGGGAGAGGAGGCGGCTGTATGAGACTGGTCAATCAGGCAATCCCAAAATTGGACGGGCTCGCCCTTACCGCCGGACAGGGCGCCTATACCGACGATCTAGCCACCCAAAATGGGTGTCTGGTGGTGAAGGTATTGCGCAGCCCCCACCCCTTTGCCAGGATCCTCTCAATTAAAAAGGACACCGCCAGCAAGGTGAACGGGGTGGAGTGCATCCTCACCTGGGAGGACGTCCCCCAGATCCGCTATACGCTGGCCGGCCAGTCCTATCCCGAACCCAGCCCCTATGACCGGTACATCCTGGAGCAGGTGGTGCGGTATGTGGGGGACCCGGTGGCCATTGTGGCCGGCCGGGATGAGGTGTGCGTGGATAAGGCCCTGCGGATGCTCAAGGTAAAATACCAACTGTTGGATCCGGTGCTGGATTTTGAGCGGGCACTGGACAACCCCTCCGTCATCCACCCGGAGTCCGACTACCACAACAACGTGCCCATCGGGGGCGACCCTGCCCGGAACCTGCTGGCCAGCGGCTGCGACGCCGAAGGGGATTTGGAGGGGGAATTGGCCCGATGTGACCTGGTGGTGGACCGGACCTACTACACCAAGGCCAATGCCCAGGCGATGATGGAGACCTTCCGCACCTATACCTACCTGGATCACAACGGGCGGCTCAATGTGGTCACCTCCACCCAGGTACCCTTCCATTGCCGCCGGATCATTGCCCACGCCCTGGGGATCTCCCCTGCTATGGTACGGGTGGTAAAACCCCGGATCGGCGGTGGCTTTGGGGCCAAACAGACCCTGGTGAGCGAGCTGTTCCCTGCCCTGGTGACCCTGCGTACAGGAAAACCTGCCAAGATCGTCTATACCCGCCAGGAGTCGTTCCAGGCCTCCAACAGCCGCCATCAGATGCGGGTGCGGGTGCGCATGGGCGCCACCCGGGACGGCATCGTCCGGGCGGTGGAGGTGGACGCCCTCTCCAACGCCGGGGCATATGGGGAACACGCCTCCACCACAGTGGGGCTCACCGGCCACAAGAGCATCCCCCTCTACGCCAAGGCGAACGCCTTCCGGTTCGCCTACCAGGTGGTTTACACCAACACCATGGCGGGCGGGGCGTTCCGGGGCTATGGGGCCACCCAGGGCTGCTTCGCGGTGGAATCGGCGGCCAACGAATTGGCGGAAAAGCTGGGGATTGACCCCGCCCAGCTGCGGCTTTTGAACATCCCCCGGGAGGGGGAGGTCATGCCCGCCTATTACCATGAACCTTTGAGCAGTTCCCGGCTGCCTGACTGTATCCGCCGGGGGATGGAGCTGATCGGTTGGGCGGAAAAATACCCCCGGATCCGGGTGTCTGACCATCTGGTGCGGGGGGTGGGGATGGCGCTGACCATGCAGGGCTCCGGGATTTCCGGGGTGGACACCGCCACCGCCACCATCAAGCTCAACGACGATGGATTCTACACCCTGATGATCGGCGCCACCGATATGGGCACCGGCTGCGACACCATCCTGGCACAGATGGCGGCAGAGGTGCTCCACTGCCCCTTGGAATGGGTGACTGTGGACGGGGTGGATACCGACCACTCCCCCTTTGACACCGGCTCCTACGCCTCCAGCACCACCTATGTCACCGGTACCGCCGTAGTGAACGCCTGCACCGACCTGGTGGGACAGATTGCCCGAGAGGGGGCCAGGTTGCTGGGGATCCCTGTGGAGCGGGCGGAATTCGACGGGGAGGGCGTCTTGGATACAGCCCACCCCGAAGCCCGCATCTCCCTGGCTCAGATCGCCCAGGACCTGGTGGTGGGCACCGGCACCCGCTGGCTCACCGCCACCGCCAGCCACTGCAGCCCCACCTCTCCGCCCCCTCTCATGGCTGGATTTGCCGAGGTGGAGGTGGACCTGGAGACCGGCGCCTGCCGGGTGGTGGATTATGTGGGCGTGGTGGACTGCGGCACGGTGATCAACAAGAACCTGGCCCGGGTCCAGGCGGAGGGGGGCATCGCCCAGGGGATCGGCATGGCGCTTCTGGAGGATGTGAACTATGACGCCCACGGCCAGATGGTGAACAGTTCGTTTATGCAATACAAGATCCCCACACGGGCTGACCTGCCGGAGATCCGGGTGGAGTTTGTGGAGAGCTACGAACCTACCGGCCCCTTTGGCGCCAAATCCATTGGCGAAGTGGTCATCAACACCCCCGCCCCCGCCATCGCCCAGGCGATCCACAACGCCTGCGGCGTCTGGGTACGCAGCCTCCCCATCACCGGAGAGAAGATTCTTCAGGGGCTTCTGGAACAACAGGGAGACGCCCTTTAAACGGAAAATCAACCCCATACAAAAACCCCCGAGGAGCTCTGCTCCTCGGGGGTTTTCTCATAGCACAAAAGGATTATTCCAACTCGAAGGCGCCGGTATACAGCTGATAGTACTTGCCCTTCTGGGCGATCAGCTGTTCATGGCTGCCCCGCTCAATGATCCGCCCATGCTCCAACACCATGATGGCGTCGGCATTCTGCACGGTGGACAGGCGGTGGGCGATGACGAAGGTGGTCCGGCCGGCCATCAGGGCGTCCATACCCCGCTGGACAATCGCCTCGGTGTAGGTGTCGATGGAGGAGGTGGCCTCATCCATAATCATCACCGGCGGGTCGGCCACCGCCGCCCGGGCGATGGCGATGAGCTGGCGCTGGCCCTGGGAGAGGTTGGCACCGTTGCCTGTGAGCATGGTGTTGTAGCCCTCCGGCAGGCGGCGGATAAAGTCGTCCGCGCCCACCAGCTGGGCAGCGGTGATGCACTCCTCATCGTGGGCCCCCAGGTTGCCGTAACGGATGTTCTCCATCACCGTCCCGGTGAACAGGTTGGTGTCCTGAAGCACAATGCCCAAGCTGTGGCGCAGATCCGCCTTCTTGATCTTGCTGATATTGATGCCGTCATAGCGGATCTTTCCATCCTGGATGTCATAGAACCGATTGATCAGGTTGGTAATGGTGGTCTTTCCAGCGCCGGTGGCGCCCACAAAGGCCACCTTCTGGCCCGGCTTCGCATAGAGGCTGATATCATGGAGGATGGTCTTGCCCTCCTCATAGGCAAAGTCCACATGCTCGAACCGCACATCCCCTTCCAGCCGGGTATAGGTGACGGTGCCGTCCTGGTGGGGGTGTTTCCAAGCCCACACATTGGTGCGCTCAGGATATTCCTCCAGGGTGCCGTCCTCCTTCTCCCGGGCGTTCACCAGGGTGACATAGCCCTCGTCGGTCTCCGGCTCCTCATCCAGCAGGGTGAAGATCCGGTGGGCGCCAGCCAGGCCCATAATCACCATGTTGATCTGGTTGGAGACCTGTCCGATAGCTCCCGCGAACTGCTTGGTCATATTCAGGAAGGGCACCACAATGCTGATGTTCAGGGCCATCCCTGACAGGCTCAGGTTGGGTGCATTGAAGAGCAACAGCAGGCCGCCGACGACCGCCACCACCACATACATCACATTGCCCAGGTTGCCCAGCAGGGGCATGAGGATATTGGCATAGCGGTTGGCCTTCTGGCCGTTTTCAAACAGTTCATTGTTGACCTTGTCAAAGTCCGCCTTGGCCCCGTCCTCATGGCAGAAGACCTTGATGACCTTCTGGCCGTTCATCATCTCCTCAATAAATCCCTCGGTGCGGGCGATATAGATCTGCTGCTGGAGGAAGTATTTGGAGGAACGGCTGCTCACATAGCGGGTGACCATGAGCATGATGAACACGCCGCAGAGCACCACCAACGCCAGCCAGACGCTGTAGTACAGCATGATGCAGAAGACGCTGAACAGGGTGACTGCCGAGATCATGGTCTGGGGCATGCTCTGGCTGATCATCTGGCGCAGCGTGTCGATATCGTTGGTGTAAAAGCTCATGATGTCGCCGTGGTTGTGGGTATCAAAATACCGGATGGGCAGATCCTGCATGTGGTCGAACATTTTCTCCCGCAGTTTGGCCAGGGTGCCCTGGGTGATGAACGCCATCAGCTGGGTGTAGCAGATGCCTGCCACCAGGCTGATGGCATACATGATGAGCAGGACGGTCAGCAGGCCGGTGATCTGGCCCACCGCGCTGGCCCAATCCCCGGAGGCGAAGTGCTCCTCCACCACAGCGATGACCTTCTGCATAAAGATGGAGGGCACCGAGCTGACAATGGCATTGATCAGGATGCACCCCAAAGTGATGGGCAACAGCACCGGGAAAAACTGAAAAATTGTACGGATCAGACGGCGGAGCACCCCTTTGGGGGCACGGCGGCCGCGCATCGTGGTGTTATTGGGCATCCTTGTCACCTCCTACCCGGTTTTGGGACCGGTAGATCTCCTGGTAGACCTCACTGGTTGCCATCAGCTCCTGATGGTTGCCAATGGCACTGATCCGGCCGCCCTCCATTAGAATAATCCGGTCAGCATCCTCCACGCTGGCCACCCGCTGGGCAATGATGATCTTGGTGGTCTCGGGGATGAACTGGCGGAAGCCCTGACGGATCAAAGCGTCGGTATGGGTGTCCACTGCACTGGTGGAGTCGTCCAGAATCAGAATTTTCGGTTTTTTCAACAGCGCACGGGCGATACAGAGCCGCTGTTTCTGGCCACCGGAGACGTTAGTGCCCCCCTGCTCGATCCAGGTGTCATATTTATCCGGGAACTGCTGGATAAACTCGTCCGCCTGGGCCAGCCGGCAGGCCTCCTCCATCTCGGCGTCGGTGGCGTTGGGGTTGCCCCAGCGCAGATTGTCCTTGATGGTGCCGGAGAAGAGCACATTCTTTTGCAGCACCACCGCCACCTGGTTGCGCAGCGCCTCCAGGTCGTATTGGCGCACATCCACGCCACCCACCTTGACGCTGCCCTCTGTTGTATCGTACAACCGGGGGATCAACTGAATGAGGGAGGATTTGGAGGAGCCGGTGCCCCCCAAGACCCCAATGACCTCACCGGATTTGATGTGCAGGTTGATGTTGGAGAGGGCCATCCGGTCGGCTTTCTTGGAGTATTTGAAGCTCACCCCGTCGAAATCTACCGAGCCGTCCTTCACCTGGGTCAGCCCGTTCTCCGGATTCTTCAGGGCGCTCTCCTCATCCAAAACCTCCACGATACGCTCGGCCGACTCCGCCGCCATGGTGATCATTACAAATACCATGGAGAGCATCATCAAGCTCATGAGGATCTGGAAACTATAGGTGAGCATAGCGGACATCTGTCCCACATTCAAATCCAGGCCCCGGCTGGTGATGACCGCGTAGGAGCCATAGGTGAGCACAAACACCATGCCCGCATAGACGCAGAACTGCATCATGGGGTTGTTGATAGCCATAATCCGTTCCGCCCGGGTGAAGTCCCGACGGACATCATCGGCCGCTGCGCCAAACTTTTTCTTCTCATAGTCCTCCCGCACGAACGACTTAACCACCCGCATGGCCTGGACGTTCTCCTGGACCGAGTCGTTCAGGGCGTCATACTTGCGGAATACCCGGCGGAACAGGGGCATGGCGGCCCGGATCACCAACGCCAGGCCGATCCCCAGCAGTGGAATGGTGAACAGGAAGAACATGGCCAGCCGCCCGCCCATGATAAATCCCATGGCAAATGAAAAGACCAGCATCAACGGACCGCGGATGGCGATCCGGATGATCATCATAAAGGCCATCTGCACGTTGGTGATATCGGTGGTCATCCGGGTAACCAGGCTGGAGACCGAGAATTTGTCAATGTTTTCGAAAGAATAGTCCTGAATCCGGTAGAACATATCCTTACGCAGATTGCGCGCAAAACCGGTGGAAGCGGTGGCACAGGTGGAGCCCGCCGCACCGCCGAAGATCAGGGAGACGATCGACATAACAATCAGCACAATGCCATATCGTACAATCACCGACATTGAGCAGCCGGCCTGCATCTCGTTGACAAGGTTGGCGATCACGAAGGGGATCGCACATTCCAAAATGACCTCCACGACCACCAGCAACGGCGTCAGAATAGCCGCTCGCTTGTATTCGCGGATGGATGCCGCCAGTCGTTTGATCAAAATACACCACTCCTTTGGATCGTTGCGGAAGCGCCGCCCCCGCTATTTTCTTCCTCCGGAAGCTCAGGAGGCGTTTTGCTTGATCTTTTCCAAGATCCGCAGGAACTCCTCCAGCTCCCGCTGGCTCAACCCCCGCTCCAAGAGATGTTCCATCTCCTCCAGCCGGCGGAAGATTTCCTGGTTGAGAGCAATGGACTTGGGGGTCAGAACCAGTTTTTTTAGCCGCGCATCCCAGGGAACCGGAACCCGTCGTAACAGGCCCTGCTCCTCCATACCCGCCAACAGGCGGGAGACGGTGGAACGGCGGATATAAAAGTGTTCTTCAATGTCCTTTTGGAAAATCTCCCGATCCTGGCGATGGTAGAGAAAGCCCAGGATCCGCCCCTGCAGATCGGTCAGAGGGGGCTGTTCATTGGGGCGCGTCTCATAGAGTTTCCTTTTGATCAGGTTGGAAACTGCCCGGATCTGGAACCCAATGGGGTAATTTTCCGGCATTCGCTCACCTCCCTAAATTGTTGCAATGCTAACATTATACGAACATTTGTTAACCCTGTCAACCGGGCAGATGTGAGAAATTCCCTAAAAAAAGCCTATAAAATTTGTGAAGAAAACCTGAGGAACGAGCGGCGCAGCCAGAATTGGCTGCGCCGCTCGCCCTCACCGATGGAGCGCCCGGAGGTCCTGGATCAGCCGATCCACATGCTCCTCCTGGGTGGCCCAGCTGGTACAAAACCGGACCACGCTATATCCCTCTCCCGCCTTTCCCTGATAGGAATAGACATAGCGCTTTCCCAGTTCCTCCAATAATGTATCAGGCAGGATGGGGAACTGCTGATTGCTGCCGCTCTCCACCTGGAAGGAATATCCCAGCTCCCGGATGGCGTCCCGCAGCTTCACCGCCAGCCTGTCCGCATGTTCCGAAAGGCGCTGGTAGAGCCCATCGGTAAACAGCGTATCAAATTGCAGTCCCAAAAGCCGCCCTTTGGCCAACATTCCGCCCCGCTGCTTGATCATGTAGCGGAAATCCTCTTGTAGGGCCGGGTTGGTGATCACCACCGCTTCCCCAAACAGAGCCCCCTGCTTGGTACCGCCGATGTAAAACACATCGCACAGGCGGGCGATCGTGGGTAGATCCAGGTCGTTTTCCGGGGCAGCCAGGGCATACCCCAGGCGGGCGCCATCCAAATAGAGGAGCGCCCCATTCTCCCGGCAAACCTGGCTCAGGGCCTCCAGTTCCGCCCGGGTGTAGACCGCTCCCAGCTCGGTGGAGTCGGAGATGTAGACCATCTTCGGCTGGGCGATGTGTTCATGGGTCGAATCCGCCCAGTGTCCCTTCCAACAGTCCTCCACCTGCTGGGCGGTGAGTTTGCCGTCGTCACTCTTTAGGCCCAAGACCTTGTGGCCGGTGGCCTCAATGGCACCAGTTTCATGGACATTGATATGCCCTGTCTGGGCGCAGACCACGCACTGATGGGGGCGCAGACAGGCGGCAATCACCGTCAGGTTGGCCTGGGTACCTCCCACCAGGAAGTGGACCGCCGCCTGGGGAGCTTGGCAGGCCTCCCGGATCTTTTGGGCAGCCAACTGGCAGTAATCGTCGGTCCCATATCCAGGGGTCTGCTCCAGGTTGGTCTGGGAAAGACGTTCCAGGATCTCCGGACAGGCCCCCTCGTTGTAATCGCAGTTAAAATAGACCATTGCAAACAGCTCCTTCCCTGTGCTATTAGGCCAGCAGCTCCTGCGCAAGCTCCAACGCCCGCAGGATGGCCGCGTCCATATTGTAATACCGGTAATCCGCCAGCCGCCCGCACAGCCTCAGCCCAGGGTATTCCGACGCTAAGGCCGCATATTTTTGATAGAGGGCCAGGTTCTCCGGATTGGAGATCACGTAATAGGGGATGTTCCCCCGCTCTCCCAGCGGGTCATAGGCCATGGGATACTCCCGCAGAACGGTGGTATGTCCCGGCAGCCTTTGGCCGGTGAGATGCTTAAATTCTGTAATCCGGGTGAATGCCTCCTCGTTGGGGTAGTTCACCACCGAGGCGGGCTGGAACTGGTCCTCCTCTAGCTGCTGAAACTGCAGGTCCAACGACCGGTAGGGCAACGGCCCATAGGCGTAGTCAAACAGCTCATCCACCGGCCCGGTATAGACCACCGGCCCAGAAAACACGCCTCCCTCCACCGTAATCCGTCCCACTTCCAGCCGCAGCAGCTGGCGGGCGTCACAGTTGAGGCGCACTTGGATGCCTGGATGGTCCAACATCCGTTGGAACAGGGGGGTAAATCCCCCATCGGGCATAAACTGGAAGGTGTCCTGGAAATAGCGGTCGTCCTCCCCCAGCACCACCGGCACCCGGTTGATCACCGACCGGTCCACCTGTTCCACGGGGGTATCCCACTGTTTGGCGGTGTAGTGCAAAAACACCTTCTCAAATACGAACTCCCCAAACGCCCGCACCTGGCCGTCCGGGTCGTGCATCAGGTCCAGCACCGAGGCGGTGCGCTGGCCCGGGAACCGCTCCCTGAGCTTCTCTTTCACTGCCTGGGCCTCCCCTGCCGGGTAGAGCCGCTCCAGAGAGGTAAAGTTGAAGGGGATGGGCACCAGCTGGCCGTCGATCCGCCCCAGCACCCGGTGTTCATAGGGATGCCAACTGGCGAACTGTTGGACATAGTCCCATACCCTTTGGGAGGAGGTATGGAAGATGTGGGGACCGTACCAGTGGACCAGCACTCCGTTCTCATCCGGCCCGTCGAACACGTTTCCTCCAATCTGCGGCCGCTTTTCCACTACCAGCACCTGGCGCCCCGCCTCAGCCAGGCAGCGGGCAACCACCGCGCCGGAACAGCCGGCGCCTACAACAATCGCATCGTATCCCATGACAATCCCTCCTTACGGGTTCGCTTTCACAAACAGGTGGTAGACCCTCTTCAGGCGCTCCCGGCCCACCGTCCCTTTGGGAAGAAAGTGGTCTACAATCCGCCGGGGCAACCCCAAAATCCGCCGCAGAGCGGGACGCAGCCCTCGCTGGCCGTCCAGCCCATGGGCCACATGCCAGGCGTTGCCCTCATCCATCCGGAAGAGCAGCTGCTCGTAATAGGGGGTACGCCGGGCATAGTGCCAAAACTCCCGGGCAAAGTCCTCGTCCGGGCGGTGCCATGGCTTCATAAACCCAGCAAAGTGGATGATCTTTGGGGCCTTGCGGGCGGCCAGATAGGCGGCATAGACCTCCTCCGGCGCATAGGTAATCACGTTTTCCACCCGGTAGTGGTCGCAGTCAGACAACAAATTCCAAGCCATATCCAGATATTTGACACGCCCTTCACAGTGGAGGTTCAAAACGTCCTGGTCACTGTACTTATAGGGGTGGGAAGCAAAGGTGAGCCACTCGGTGAGGGAGTGGGCCCGGCGCATCTCCCCGGTGTTCAGCAGCAGAACTCCCGCTTGGAAGTAGTTATAGGGGTCCCGCATCTTCAGTTCGGTGCGGCAGTACTCCAATGTGGCGGGGTTGGCCCCATTGATCTGGCCCAAAAAGTCCGGGTCCCGAGCGGCCGCCAGCAGGCAATCCCCCAGCTCCAGCTGGTAGAGCTGGGCCACATCCTCCTTCACCACCAAGTCGCAGTCCAGATAGAGCACCTTGTCGCAGTCGGGCAGGATGTCCTGGATCAAAAATCGGAAAAAGGTCTCCACAGTGATATGGGCGTTGGCCTTCAGCTTGTAGCCGTGGAGCAGGCGGGCGGCGTTGAAAAACCGCAGGGAGAGGTTGGGCAGATCCGCTACCATATCCCGCAGGATCTGCTTATTCTCCTGGGTGATGTCCGACTCCAACAGCACCAGGTCATAGTTCCAATCGGGGGAGGCGTGGTCGGCCACCGAGCGGATGCAGGTGGCCGCCATGGGGACAAAATTGTTGTTGGCCGCGAACACCACCGGCACCTCCCGCTGGGAGAAGGCGGGCTTGAGGGGGGGCTGGGGGTCGGTATGGTCAAACAGCACACATTGGAGCTCCCCCACCCGCAGTTCCGGCCGTTTTTGGATCAAATAGAGATAATAGATGCCAAACAGCCGCTCGGACAGGTGGCCGGGGGTGCGCAGCGCCTCCCGGCTGTAGTGGGTCATGTCGGTGCGGCGCTCAAACTCTGCCAGGATGTCGAACATCCAAGCGCAGTAGTCGAAGAAGATCTCCTTTTTCAGGATGTACATGTTGCAGAAGCTGGTCACATGCCCCTGGCAGTGGGCATGGGCCGCCTGGTGAAAGTCCGGGTACTTTTCATCAATGATCTCCAGCACGGTGTCCAGATCCTTGGCGTGCAGCCGCTTGGCCTTCCGGTACTGGTCGGTCACCGAAGAGAATCCCATCTTCCGCAGGTCCTTGCGGGTGGTGGTGAGGATGTCATACCCCTCCACCGCCCGGCGGATGGTCTCGTCCTCCAGCCCATACAGCTCCGCCGCCTTGTCGTCCAGATAGGGGCAGAGCACATTCCCCCAGGGGTCCTCAGGATAGGTTTTACCGGAGAAGTTGAAGTACCGGCGGTAGTGGCAGAACCCATAGTAGTCGGCATCCAGGTTCTTCCAGGCCCAGTACTGGGCGGTGAGCTCGCAGTAAAGGGGGTTTTTCCGGGAGATGTTCTCCCCCTCGTCGTCGTGGAGCATCCCCGGAAACCGGGTGGCCGCCCGGGCGGCGCCCACCTGGATGGGCAGCAACAGCTGGCTTTGGGGATGCTCTGACTCCTTGTGGCAGGAGATCAGGATCTTGATGTCAGGCATGGTTTTTCCCTCCGTTTTTCTTGCGCAACCGGGCCAACGGCCCTTCAATCCAGCGGTAGTGGACCCAGGCTACCCCCAATACCAGTACCAGGGTGGCGCCAAACGCCAACGTATACCCCAACCGGGGGGCCAACAGGGTCAAAAACAGGCTCCCATAGGGCATATGCACCAGATAGACCTGATAGCTCAACCGGCCCATCCATGCAACTGCCGGATGGCTTTTCAGCTTCTCCTCCAAAAGCAGCGCTACCGCGAACAACAAAAGCCCGTAGGCAAACGAGACCAGATAGGGAGACTGTTCATAATAGTCGGGCTTGTAGGCAGCCACCGCCTTCACCAGCAGCAGCCACAGCCATCCCCCCAAGCCCAGGAACTGCCAAGCACGCAGTCTTCCGGACCACAGATAGTAGAGCAGCATTCCACACAGGGGAAACGCCACATACCAGCTCTGGGCAGCCACATTGGCCACCAGGCCGGGCACACCGGGAATCCTGCCCGCGCAGCACAGCGCGGTGAGCAGTGCCTCCATCCCCACCAGGGCCACTGGTGGGCGCTTGGCCAGCCAGGGCCAGACCACTGCCGCCAGCAGGTAGAACAGAATCAGGGGAAACAGAAACCAGGTGGTCCCGTTGATCACATCCGGCTCCCCAACCAGGTAGCAACCCAGGGTTCCGCTGAGCAGCCATTGGCGTGGGGTGAACTGTTCCCACCAGGTGGGGCCGGTGAGGAGGGAGACCAGCTTCTGGAACACAAAGAAGGTGGCAAAGGAGGCCAGCAGAGGCGGATAGAGCCGCCAGAGCTTGTGGCCCAACATGGCGAGGCCGCCCCCCCTCCTGTCCCCATGGGCCAATAAAAAGCCGCTGATTAGGAAGAAAAGCACCACGCCAAAGCCCCCAAAGGATTGGACGATCTGCAGCGGCCGGTTCAGGTTGTTTTCCACCAGCTGACCCAGCCACCAGTCGGGGGCCCGGAACGGGCCCAGGTGGTCCCAGACGATCATCCCCATGGCCACCAGGCGCAGCCAGGACAAAAAGGCAAACCGCTTCACAGCGGTTGGTGCGGCGGCCGCATCGGGCGGGATATCGGCGGGAGCGGGCACCGGCTCCGGGATGGAATCCTGCTGGGAGGGCGCCGTCGGTTCCTCCAAACTGGGTGGTGTCTCCGGTTGGGACGACCCTTCCAAGGGAGGGGCGGTGAAGAAGGGGGTCTCCCGTCCCTCCTGTTCCGCCTGAGCGGCCTGCTCCTGGGTCACCAGGCCGCGGCCTCCCTCCTCCATATCCCGGTGGTAGGCATCGGACACCTGGGCGGCGTCCCCAATCATCTGCACCACCCCGTGTTTGAGCCAGATGGCCTTGCGGCAGAGCTTTTTCACCTGGTCCGCCGAGTGGGAGACAAAGATCAGGGTGGCCCCCCGGTCGATCATCTCCTGCATCTTGCGCTCGCACTTCTGTTGGAACATGAAATCCCCCACCGAGAGGATCTCGTCCACAATCAGGATGTCCGGCACCACCACAGTCGCGATGGAGAAGCCCAACCGCGCCACCATGCCGGAGGAGAAGTTCTTCACCGGCACATCCACAAACTCCCACAGCTCCGCAAAATCCATGATCTCCTGGAACTTGGAATCCATAAATGCGGTGCTATAGCCCAGCACCGCCCCGTTGAGATAGATGTTCTCCCGGGCGGTCAGATCCATATCGAACCCCGCCCCCAGCTCAATCAGCGGCGCCACACTGCCCCGGACGGTGACGCTGCCCCGGGTGGGGTAGAAGATACCGGAGATCACCTTTAAGAGGGTGCTTTTTCCGCAGCCGTTTTCTCCCACAATGGCGAACGGTTCCCCCCGCTTCACTGTAAAGCTCACGTTGCGCAGGGCGTAGAACTCGTCAAACAGCAGCTGCCGTTTGAAAAACTTGACCACATATTCCTTGAGGTTGTCCACCTTCTCTTTGGAGAGGTTGAAACGCATGGAGACGTTTTTAACCTCTACAATGTTCTCTTCCCGGTCCATTTCGGCACCCCCTTTCCCCAAATTTCCATCAAATGTGCAGAATAAAATTACCCTGTTCCCGTTTAAAGAGCAGGCCGCCCACCACAAGCGCCGCCAGACACCAGCCCAAGCTCAAAATCGTGTTCTCCCAACCGGGCAGCTGGCCATAGAGGACGATCTCCCGGAAGGCGGTGATGAACAGGCAGAGGGGATTGAGCTGGATCAGCGGGCGGATCTCCTCCGGAATGGCGCTGATGGGATAAAAAATGGGGGTCAGATACATCCAAGCGGTGGTACAGACCCCATACAGATGGGTGGTGTCCCGAAAATAGACCGCCAACACCGACAGTACCAGCCCCACCCCCACCGAAAACAGCAGCACATACACAAGCGGCAGGGGAAATAGGATGATCACCGGCGTCACCGGCGTGCGGGTAGCCAGCATAACGATCACCACCGCCGCCAGTGAGAACAGCAGCGTCACAAAACTGGACAGCACCCGGGAGATGGGGAAGATATATTTGGGCACATAGACCTTTTTGATGAGCGAGGCGTTCCCCAACACCGAGGTCATGGCCATGGTGGTGGACTCGGAGAAAAAGGTGAACATAATCTGCCCGGTGATCAGATAGATGGGGTAGTTGGGGATGTCGTACCGGAACATATAGGAGAACACCAGGGACATCACCACCATCATCAAAAGCGGGTTCAACAGGCTCCAAAGGTAGCCCAGCACCGAACGCCGGTACTTTACCTTCAGATCCCGCTGAACCAGCCGCCCCAATAGGGTGCGGTATTTTCTCCACTTTTCCAGTTGCGCACGCAGCAGCTCCATGATTTCCTCTCCGGTTTTTTATTTGTGCAGCAGCACCCGTTTCAGCCGCTCATAGGTGGGCAGGCTCACATGCCCCCGGCAGAGCAGCCGCAGCAAAAATCCCTTTTTCCAAATCGCCCGGTAGACGTCCGGGGCCTGGTCTTTCACAGCCGCCTCCCACGCCAGCCCTCGCCTGAGCCCCTCCCGGCGGTCGGGCAGGTAGAGATAGAGGGTGGTCAAATGGTCCCCCGCCGCCTGGGCTACCCGGAAAAAGAAATAATCCCGGGCGGGGCCAACCGCCTGGCCGGTGCTCCAAGCCTCCAACAGCCGCCGCACCACCTGTTCCCGGTGGCCGGCATACCTGGCCCGGTTGGCAGGGGAGGTACTCTGGGTGGGGTTTCCCACCAGATAGCGATAGAGGTCCAGGTCATAGTAGACCAGGCTTTTCACCTGCAAAAACGGCAGGATCACATACTCCTCATCCACAAAAAAGATCCCATCCTGCATGGAAAAACCACATGCCCGCAACAGCCCGGTTCGGTAGGTCACCGAATGGATGCAGGGCACATTCCCCCGGCAGGTGGCAAAATCGGTGTAGATACGGCCATATTCCACCCCGGAAAACCGGGTGGGCCGCTCCTCCCCGGTGCCCATCACCACCCGGCGGTAGTTGGTCTGAACCACATCGGCGCCGCAGGTCTCCAACCGTTCCACCAGCCCCTCCAGGGCGGCGGTATCCACCCAGTCGTCCGCATCCACAATGCGGAAATATTTCCCCCTGGCCTCGGCCAGCGCCTGGTTGATGGAGCCGCCGTACCCCCGGCTCTGGCGGTGGAGCACCCGGAAGGTCTCCGGATATCGGGCGGCAAACCCGTCCGCAATCTCCCCCGTCCGGTCCTGGGAGGCGTTGTCCAGCACCAGCACCTCCAACCGCCCTGCCAACCGAGGGGAGCAGTAGGTGGGCAGGTTTTTGGGCAGATGGGCCTCCATATTATAGGACGGGACCGCTATGGTCAATACAACTTCCATCAACGCGCCCTCCACTCCTTGAGTTTTTCCACCGCGCCGTGGGGCAACAGCCCCACGGCCAACGGCTTTGCCACATAGGGCAACGCCCGAGGCAGCATTCCCAGCTGGCCGAACCGGAGCAATCGGGTTACCGCCTCGTTGAACCGGTGGCTCATCCGGCGCTTTTTCCAGTCCCCTGGTTCCACCCGGTAGCAAAACAGCTTTTCCTGTAGGTTTTCCCCCCGGTATCCCAGGGCGTAGAGCCGCAGCAATAGGTCGTAGTCCTCACAGAGCACCGCCCACCGGCTCAAACTGTAGCCTCCTGCCGCCTCCAACGCCTCCCGGCGGAACACCAGGGCAGGGTGCAAAAATGGCATGGTAAACAAAAAGTCCTCTGGGGTGGGAGCCGGCGGAAACACCCGCTGCCCATAGATCCCTCGCCCGCTGTCAAAGAGGGCGGCATTGCATCCCAAAAACCCCACCTGGGGGTGGCTATCCAGATAGGCCGTCTGGCGTTCCAACCGCTGGGGCAAGGAGCGGTCATCCCCGTCCATCCGGGCCAGGTACACCCCTGAAGCACGGGCGATGCAGCAGTTGAGCTTCTGGGGCAGGGTCCGTTTTCCGTCCCCCTGCACCAAAACAAGCCGGGGGTCCTCTTCTGCTGTCCGCTCCAAGAGATCCATCGCCGCAGGGGAGGACCCATCCGGGCAGACCAACAGCTCCAAGTCCCGGTAGGTCTGCCCCAAGATCGAGCCCACCGCCGCCTGCAGCGGCCCGGTCTCCTCCCCGGGCAGATAGACCCCCATCAGTACCGAAATTTTGGGCATTCCCCTCCCCCTTCCAGGCCCGACAGCCAGCGCTGATACTCCCCCAACACCTGGGGGACCACCTGTTGGCGGGTATACCGCCGGGAGTGCTCCCGGGCGGCCATCCCCCAGGCCCGGCGGACGTCGGGGGCTTTTGCCAACCGGGCCATGGATACTGCCATGGACACCTCATCCTCCGGCGGACAGATAAGTCCCGTCTTCTCCGGCTCCACCAACTCCCGGTGTCCCTTCACATCGGTAACCACCGCCGGCAGCCCGCAGGACATCCCCTCCATCAGGTGGAAGGGCAACCCTTCCGACCGGCTTCCGGAAACCACAACATCACATAGACCCAAGAGATCGGCAGTGTCCACCCGGCCGGGGAACAGCACCCGGTCAGCAAGCCCCAACTGTTCGGCCAGCTGGATGCACGCTTCCCGCAGCGCTCCCTCCCCGGCCAGTACCAGGCGGGCGTTTTCCATACCTGCCCGGGCAAACGCCCGGAGCACCAGGCTTTGGTTTTTTCGTGGGGAAAACTCCGCCGCGTAGACAAATACCACTTCCTGGGGCGCGAATCCCCAACGGATCCGCCCCTCCGCCCGCCGTTCGGCATCCAGTGGGAAAAAACGGTCCCCATCAAAACCCATGCCGTCGATCCGCCGAATCACCTTTCCCAGATGGCGGCCGCGGGCAATCTGTTCATCCTCTCCATTCATGACCAGCAGCAGCCCGGTCACTGGGGCGCAGAGAATCTCCGGCAGCAGGTAGGGCCACTTTTTCAGTCCGTCCTGTTCCCGGAACAGGTACCCATGGCAGGTGTAGCAGATAGAGGGCCGGCGGGGCAGTGTCCAGGCCGCCGCCCGGACCACCGCCCCAGCCAGAGCGGTGTGGACGCTCACCAGATCGAACCGCTCCCGGGCCAGCAGGCGCCGGGCAGCCAACACCGCCTGGAGGTTTTTGGGGCTTGTAAACCGCTTACGCAGAGGCAGTGCCACCACTCGATGGGCCCAGGGCAACTCCCCCGTCTGCTCCGCCGCCGCCCACACCTCCCAGCCTGCTTGGGCAAACGCCTGCAGGTAGGGCCGGTGGAACTGGCGCAGATGGGAGAGGGTAGAGGCACAGAACAGCACCTTTTTCCCCATACCCGGCCCTCCTCCCATCGTTTCCTGTGAAGATTTCGCCGCCATCAGGCCAGACGCATCCCCGACTGGGAGCGCCGTTCCTCCTCTTGGGAGGAACTGGAGCCCTCCGAGCGCAGAACATGCTTTTCCGAGCGGGAGCTGGATTCCTCCTGCTCCTCCCGGCTGGAACCAGAGGCCTCCCGGTCGTCTTCCTCGTCAAGAGTTCTTCCGTCCTCCTCCGAGGATTCCTCCTCGGCGTCAGCCATGGCGGGGACACTGGGTTCCTCTTCCTCCTCCGCCTGCTCCAAGGCGCGCCAGCCGGCAGCGATCTCCTCCGGGGTCAGGCGGATCATCAATCCCGACTCCGAACGCCGGTAGCCGCTCTCCAGCTCCTCCCGGGTGAGTTCCGGGAGGTCCTCCTGTTGGGGCTCCTGCTGGTCCTCTTGTTCCGGATCCTCCTGTGCCTGGGGATGTTCCAAAGCCCACTGGTAAGCGGCCTCCTGTTGGGCTTTCCAGACCCGGTTGACCACCTCCTGGGAGGGCTCATAGGTCTGGGGATCAAAGTCATCGGTGTAAAAGAACGCATGGAGGATGCGGGAGGTCTCCTCCGGGTCCATCATCATCATACTGCGGCCGTCAGCGGTGAGCTTGGAGCCGTACATCCCTTTTAGGGGCAGGGTCATCTGTTCCAGCTCCACCCCCAGAAAGCCCGGCGCCTTCAAAACCAGGTCGCTGATCTCCTGACGGCTCAAATTGGTTTCCACCAACGGCAGAGCGATATCCAACATGTTGTTGATCTCCAACAGGTTCAAATCTTTGGTCTGATTGATTGCCGCCTGGAGTACATTGCGCTGGCGCTGCACCCGGTGGAAGTCGTCGTCAATAAACCGCTGGCGCGCATAGGCCAAGGCGTCGTGGCCATCCAGGTGATTCACTCCCGGGTGAACCCGCTGGTTGGTGGTGGAATTGGTATAGATCTCCCCATTGAGGGCAGCGGCCTCCGTCTCGGTGAGCTCAATATCCACTCCGCCGATGGCATCGATCAGTTCAGCGGCCGCTCCCACATTCACCCGGGCATAGCGGCGCACATCAATTCCCGTGAGATCCTGTACCGCTTTCAAGGTCATTGAAGCGCCCCCATAGGCAAATGTGTGGGTGAGCCAGTCCTCCCCATGCCCCTCTATCGGCACGCCGATTGCCCGCTCCAAGCTCACCAGCTTGGCGGTATGTTCCTTCAGGTTTAAACTCAGGAGCATGCAGGCGTCCGCCCGGGCAGCAGAACGCAGCTCCGCTCCGAAGTCCTCCATTGTGCCGCCCTCCGACCGCTCATCAGTCCCCAACAGGAGGATATTGAAATAGGTCAGATCATTGATCCTTCCTGACTCGGTTCCAGATACTGTCTCGTCCTGGAGAGGATCCGCCCCCTCCACAAACTGAATCCGGTCCAGTTTCGATTGGAAATAGAGCCATCCGCCCAACGCCACGAGGCCGACCACCGCTACCAACAGCAGCGGGATCAGCCACCAAAAGCGCCGGAGGAATCCCTTTCGATGCGAGTGTTCTTCCATGTTGCCTGCAACATCCTCCTATCCAGCGGGAGAAAAACCTTCTCTTGCGCTTTGAAACGGTTTTGATTATAGCGGTTTCGACAGCATCTGTCAATCTTTTACCCCTATCTACAGCTGTTCCGAGGGATTCACCACTCCCCGCAACAGGGTGAGACAAAGAATCTTGATATCCAACATGAGCGACCAGTTTTCAATATAAAATAAGTCGCATTTGATCCGCTCCAAAATGGAGGTATCCCCCCGCCATCCATTGACCTGGGCCCAGCCGGTAATGCCAGGCCGCACCCGATGTTTGAGCATATAGAGAGGGACCTCATCCCGAAACTTCTCCACAAAAAACGGCCGCTCCGGTCGGGGGCCCACCAAACTCATATCCCCCTTGAGCACATTGAACAGCTGGGGCAGCTCATCGATGGAAAACTTGCGGATAAACGCTCCAAACCGGGTGCGCCGGTTGTCCCGCCTGGTCCCCCAGGTGGTCATATCCTCGTTGCCCTCCACCCGCATGGAACGAAATTTGTACATCACAAACGGTTTGCGGTTGCGGCCCACCCGTTGCTGGCGGTAGATCACAGGGCCGGGGGAGGACAGGCGGATGCAGATGGCTGTCGCGGCCATCAGAGGCGATAGGACCACCAGCATCGCCGCCGCAACCAACAAGTCGAATACCCGCTTGACCAGAGCGTTCACAGGATTGTCCAAGGGGATCTGGTGCAGGTTGATCAGCGGCAGCCCCCCCAAGTCATCCACATAGGGATTGGCTGGTAGGTACTGGGCGTAGAAGGGCAGCAGGCTGGCTTTGACCCCTTCCCACTCACAGGCTTCCACCACGCCCCCCAACCGGCGGAATTCGTCGTAGTCCAAAGCAATTACAACCTCGTCAATTCCCCCCTGCTGCAGCATGAGGGCCAGCTGCTCCAGCTTCCCCAACCACTCCACCGGGCGATTTTGGGTGTCCGCCGGCTGATCCCGCAGATAGCCGATGACTTCAAAGCCGAAGGCGTCGTCCCCCAGAATTTTGTCCACATATTCCCCGGCCATCCCGTTCCAGCCGGCGATGAGGATTCTGCTGCGCTGCCGCCCCTTCCGGCGCAAGCGGCGCAGAGATAGCCGGATTCCCACCCGCATTCCGCCGGTAAACAGCGCATTGAATAGGGCGAACAACAGGATGGTGAGCCGGGAGATGTTGTCCTGATGGGTGAGAAAGCTCACCAAAAATAGCACCGCCACATTACAGAGGTTGGCGGCGATCACCTTTTCCACCTCGGTGATCATCGACTTGTAACGGAAGATATCATACAGCTCAAACCAATGGTAGAGCAGGAAGCTCATCGGGATTCCCACCGCCATCAGGCGCAGGTAGTGGAGCAACCCCACTGCCCCCATTTGGCCCCGGAGCACAGAGAACCGCAGCTGGTAGGCCAAAAAGATACAGAGCAGGGCCATCGCAATGTCGGCGCACTTGAGCAGCAGCACTGCCAGGCGCCGTTTTTCTTTGGACATCGGCTCTATCACCCATTCTCTATAGTTTGACGGCGAAACCGTACAAATATTCCCAAACTTTTACAGACAAACTATCACTGTTTGCATTATAGTGGAAAAGTTCCATCTGTCAAGCCGTTTGACCGCTTTTTCAGGAGATTTTGCAGGGGAAACGTCAAAGGCTTGCGATTTCATCCCCATTTACACCCGGTTCAGGGGGATAAACCCCTTTAAAAATGACATTTCCTTATCATAACGATGCGTTTATCTTTTCCAAAAATTCTGTTTCGTTGGACAGATCCCTTTGAATTTTCTACCTTTTATATAAATCAACCCCTAAAATTTGTCTAAAACCTAGTCATTTATTCCAATCCTCTTTCGGGCGTGCGGAAAGCGCAAAGAGATCCCCTCTATTTTCTCCAAAAAAGATGGATTTTATCAGATTTTTCATGGGCAAAACGCCAGTTTCCCTCCCCCATTTTCCGTCTGGAAGCAAGATTTTCCTTTTCTCGGCGGGCGCGTTACAATGGAGAAAACGAAGGGGGGAACCGACTTGCCGATTCCAAAAGTCGCAACTATCAACGACCTATCTGGATTGGGAAAATGCTCTCTGACCGCAGCCATCCCCATCCTCTCCGCCATGGGGGTTCAGGCCTGCCCGCTGCCCACAGCGGCTCTGAGCAACCAGACCGGCTTCCCCAGTTACGCCTGTGTGGATCTGAGCGGCCATATGGAGGAGTTCGCCCGCCAATGGATGGCTCAGGAAGTCTCGTTTGCAGGGATTTACAGTGGCTTTCTCTGCAGCGTGGAGCAGGTGGTACTGGTGGAGCGGTTTATTGACGCCTTTGCCCGACCAGGGACAATTGTGCTGGTGGACCCAGTACTGGGGGATGACGGGCGGTTCTACCCCCTGTTCGACCGCCGGATGCAGGCGGCATTGACCGGATTGGTGGGACGAGCCCAGGTGATCACCCCCAACCTCACCGAGGCCCGCCTATTGGTAGGGGAATCCCCCGATCCTGACACCCCCGCAGAGGGCTTGGAGCCCATTTGGGAGCTGGCACAGCGGCTCACCCAGCTGGGCCCCACGACAGTGGTAATCACCGGCGTCCACTGGCGGGACCAGATCCTAAACCTGGGGTACTGTGCCCAGGATGGACAACGGTTCTCCGCTGGCACCCGGCGGATGGGAGGGGGCTTTTCTGGTACAGGGGATATCCTCGCCTCCATTCTCTGTGGCGGACTGGTACGGGGGGAATCCGCCGGCCAGGCCCTCCAGCGGGCGGCCGGCCTGTTGGAGGCGTCGATTGCCGAGACCTGTGCCGAAGGCACCGCCCCCTGTGAGGGGATTGCCTTTGAACACCACCTGCGCCTACTATGGGAGGAGGAAGTAGGATGAAGCAAAACCTCTCCGGGCAGAGAAACGCCCAGCGGCTGCTCACAGTCAGCGCCATGTGTGCCGCCATGATTACACTGGCTACCGCTTACCTGTTCCATATCCCCACAGGGATGAACGGCGGGTATATCCACCTGGGGGATACCTTTGTCTATCTGGCGGGCAGCCTGTTGCCCGCGCCCTATGCCTGTGCCGCGGCGGCCATCGGGGGTGGGTTGGCCGACCTGCTCTCCGGTTCCCCCCTATGGATCCCCGCTACTATGTTGATTAAGCCATTGAACGCGCTGTGCTTTACCAGCCGCGGGAGCCGGCTGCTCTGCCGCCGCAACCTGTTGGCGGTAGCGGCCGCAGGTCTGGTCACGATTGTGGGATACTACATCGCGGAGGCGATCCTGGTGGGCAACTGGATCGCGCCCTTGGCCGGAATTATCGGCGGGCTCCTTCAACCGGTGGGGAGCGGAATTGCCTATCTGGCCGTTGCGGGGGCCCTGGACCGGCTGGGCCTTCGGAAAAAGCTAGGCTTATTGTGAGGAGGTTTTTTCATGAAAAACGAAGAAATCCTATATGAATATGGGGAACAGCTATATGTGAATCTGACCAACAAGTGCCCCTGCCGGTGCGACTTCTGCATTCGGGGCCAGACCGACGGACTGGGCTCGGCGGACAGCCTCTGGCTGGACCACGACCCCTCTGCAGACGAGGTCATCAAAGCCCTGGAGGAACGGGATCTCACCAAATACCGGGAGGTGGTGTTCTGCGGCTACGGAGAGCCCTTCTGCGCTCTGGATGTACTGTTGGAGGTCTGCCGGTGGCTGCGGGAGCACACCCGTCTGCGCACCCGGATCAACACCAACGGCCTGGGGGATCTGATCCAGGGGAAGGCCACCTCCCCCCTGCTGCAGGGATTGGTGGACGCGGTCTCCATCAGCCTGAACACCTCCGATCCCGCATATTATCTCAAACTCTGTCACCCCTCCTTTGGGGAGGCGGCCTATGGGGCGATGCTCCAGTTTGCCCAGGACTGCAAGCAGTATGTCCCAGAGGTGAAATTCTCGGTGGTGGATGTCATCCCGGAGGAGGACATCCAGGGGTGCCAAAAACTATCCCAGAGGTTGGGCGTTCCCCTGCGGGTGCGCCACTTTGTCAGCTGAAGGAAAAATCCCCCGCTCTGCGGGGGATTTTTTTCGGTAGAGGAAGCCGCTGCCCACCTGATCAGTGCCACAGGCCGGAGTTCTCCTTCCACAGCTCCACCAGCTGCCTGGCGATGGCTACCTCGTTTTCAGTGGCCCAGGGGCCGTAGACCTGTCCCTGCCAGTCCACTGAGAATGGCTGCAGCTTCACCGTGAGAAAGGGTTCCTCCATTTCCGGGTCGTAAAATTCCAGCAAGGTAAAACACCCATTTTGCAGCTGGGCCGCATCGGGAAAAGCGGTAGCGGGCGTATCCGCATAGATGATCAGCTCCCGCAGCAGCTCGTAGACCGGCTGGATGGCGTCCGAATCCTCGGTTGTGTATTCATAACCGGTAGCGGCATCATACCAGCGCAGGCTGGCGGTGGAGGCCAGGCTGGGGACCAACAGGTCAAAACCCCTGGGAGCTTCTGTAATGGCGATCTCCTCCAACGCCAGATAGGGAATGTTGTCCCCCGGCTGGAGGGTGTAGGTCATCCGTCCGCTCACGTGGTCGATGGCGTTGGGCAGGCCCGGCCGGGCGGTAAAATCCACTGTCACGGTGGTAGGCGGGCCGCCATTGTCCTGGACGGTGGCCGACCGCTCCTCCACCTGCCAGCCGGAGCCCAGGCCGAAGCCTCCAGCGGTGACAAACTCCTCCGCATCGGGGTCGTAGTCCACCGCAATTCCCTCGGGATCAAACGTCCAGTCCTCCGGCAGGCCCAGCGTCCGGATGGGAACCCGGTCGGCGCCGGTGGCGGAGATGTGCAGGAGCTTCTCCTCGTCATAGTAGAAAAAGGGGCTGTAGAGGGTTTCCTCTCCGCTGCCAGCCACTCCAAAGGCCAGTGTCAATAAAAAGTTTATCCCCTGCCGGTCATCGGTCCAGGGAACCATACCTTCCTCGGTGAAGTTGTGAGTACCCACCACTGCATCGGTCACCAGGCAGGCGGTAGCGGCAATCCGCTGAAGCTCGTCTGACTGTTCCGTCTCCGACGGAGCAGCGCTCTTGGGAACGGACGGATCCTCGGACACAGCAGCTTCCGAGGCAGCTGTATGCTCCCATGCAGTGCTTTCCAGGTCGGTTGTCTTTTCGTCCGGGATGACCGCCGCCTGATTCGAAGATTCTGGCGCAGAAGTGGAGCTGGTGGAACCTCCCCGCTGCGCACAGGCGGACAGCAACAGAGCCGCCGCCAACAAGATCGCCGTGAAACGCCAGACTTTCATGTGGGGATACTCCTCTCAGATATTCCTCGTCCGGATCAACCCGCCGGACAGGCAACAAACGATTGGGTTGTCTCCATTATACAGCCTTCTGGTACTTTTGTAAATCACGGAGGGCTTATGGCCCTCTCCCATGCAGTAAACCCGCTTAAAAACGCCACCTTATTAGCAGAAAAGAAAAAGGGGGTGTTCGCCGCGTTCCAACTTGACAGCGCAGAGGCTATGACATACAATTCCCTTAAAGATGCTTTACTAGAAAGGAAGGAGATTTCATGAAGGCCGCTTTCCGCAGAGCGCTGACCCTTTGCCTGGTGCTCTGCCTGACCCTCGCCCTGGGCGTAGGGGCTAGCGCCGCCAGCCCCTATAGCGTCCAGGTTCAAAACCAGACCCTCTCATTCGTACAAAATGGAGTCGTGACCGGGTCGTTTTCCATGGCCAACAACAACCTCTCCCTGATGGTGGACAGCACCGGCGCCCTGTTGGTCTGTTTCCACAATTCCCAGGGGAACTACGTAGGGGTCACGCTGGGGGCCCAGCGTGACCTGACCCTCTCCGGCACGGTGGGGGTGCTCACATTGAACAGCAGTTATGGTGGTACCCTCACCTCCTCCGCCCTGACCAATCAACTGGTGGTCCGGGGCAGCGCCACCGCCAACCTCAAGAATGGCGTGGGGGTGTTGGAGGTCACTGGCCCCGGCACCGTCAATGTTGGGGTGGGCACCGTTGTCAACGCCGCCTACCTCTCCTCCTCGGACGCCCGGCTCAATGTGGTATCGGGCGGCCAGGTGACCCAGGCCCATGCGGTTTCCCGGAACTGTGTCACCGGCAGCGGGCTGGTGCAGAGCCTCTCCATTGATTCGGGGACCTATCTGGGCGGTTCTTCCGGCTCCGGTTCCAGCAGCTCTGGGGACCGTTCCCTGCGGCTCACCGCCTCTACCATCTATGCCGACTATGGCGACCGGCTCAGTCAGTTGGAGAGCGCCCTGCGCAGCAAGGTGCGGGCGTATGACCGCGCCACCGGCGCCTCGGTATCGGGCACCGTCTCCTGGGTAAACAGCCGCTCCACCACCGTCACCCGCACCCGCACCTATGAGTTCCTCTTTGACCCCAACAGCAGCCGCTACAGCAGCGTCCGGGGCTCCATCCGGGTGGTGGTGGACGATGATGGGGATCTGCGTTTGGAAACTTCCACCATCTATGCCGACTACGGCGACCGCCTGCGGGATCTGGAGGACCAGCTGGAGGACAACGTCCGGGCCTATCGGGGCAGCAGCCGGGTCTATGGGGATGTGGAGTGGGTCTCCTCTCGAAATACCACTGTCACCCGCACCCGCTCCTACGACTTCCGCTTTATCCCCGACAGCAGCCGGTACAACACGGTGCGGGGCTCCATCCGGGTGGTCGTGGACGATGATGACGACGACTATGACTACTACTTGGAGATCGAGGACATCGAGGTGGACGGGGACGACTACACCCTGGGTGAATTGCGCTCCGAGCTGCGCCAGGCGGTGAAGGCCTATGATGACGACACCGACCGCCGGGTCTCCGGCAGCCTGGAGTGGCGGGACAGCAACAATACCCGTGTGCGGGAGAGCGGCTACTACGAGTTTGTCTTTGACCCCAGCAGCAGCCGGTATGACACCACAAGGGATGAGGTCTATATCCGGGTGAATTGACTTCCAGCTTCTTTCATAAATAATCAACCCCCGGCAAAGCCGGGGGTTTTTCATATGCGGGCGTAGCCCTAGAATACTAGCCACGTGTCACGTCACGTTGGTAC
>CAJFPF010000007.1 GCA_904398655.1 uncultured Anaerotruncus sp.
GGGCGGAAGAGAGGCGGGGAAGCCGCCGAACGGATCGCCCTGGCCATGAAAATGGTATAATAGCCGCTTTGCGGCTATTATACCACATCCCACCGGGTTTGGACAGCTTTCCCTTGTATGTTTTTTTGATTTTATGCTATTATGGGAGAAATGCGGCCGTTTGAAGAGGAGGTTTTCCCTTTGGATCTGGCAATTGTCCGCTGGGTGTCCCGGATGCTGCATACACCGCTGCTGGATCGCCTGATGCCCTTGATTACCATGCTGGGCAATGGGGGTTGGATTTGGCTGGCCATTTGTGTGATTCTGCTCTGCCGGCGGCGGACCCGCCGTTGGGGGGTCCTGTGCGCCCTCTCCATGTTCCTGACATTTTTGGCAGGGGAGGGGGTGCTGAAAAATTTGGTCCAGCGCCTGCGTCCCTTCTACCACCTACCGGAATTGGAGCTGTTGATCCCGCCGCCGGGAAGTTTCTCCTTCCCCTCGGGACATTCCGGCTCCTCCTTCGCGGCGGCGGCCTCTGTCTGGCGGATGGACCGACGCTGGGGCCGTTGGGCATTGGCACTGGCGGTGCTGATTGCCTTTTCCCGCCTCTATCTTTCGGTCCATTACCTGACCGATATCCTGGCTGGGAGTGTCCTGGGACTGCTCTGCGCCTGGCTTGCGGCAAAATTCTGTAACCATTGGGAAAGGTGGCATACCCTATGAAACTCACCATCCACCGGGAAAAAGGACGGCAGACATTCTCCTTCACTGCCCCGCAGACACTCTCAGAGCTGTTGCGTCAGGCGGGGGTGGCGCTGCCCCTGCCCTGCGGCGGGCAGCGCCGCTGCGGAAACTGTAGAGTGGCCGCCTTTGGCGCCCTGCGCCCTCCCACCGCAGAGGAGGAGCGGCTGTTGGGGATGCCCGCCCTGTTGGAGGGGGTGCGCCTGGCCTGCTGCGCGGTGGCGGAGGGGGACTGTTCGGTCTGGGTGGACCCGCCCAGGGAGGTATCCGTCCAGACGGCGGGCAAACTGCGGACAGCAGGCGTGGGCCCCTCCCTGTTTGGGCCGGAGGGGTATGCCCTGGCGGTGGACATCGGTACCACTACGGTGGCGGCCTACCTGGTGGATCTATCTCGGCCGGTGGCGGAACCCCCGGCCGCCAGCGCTCCCAACGCCCAGGCTCCTTGGGGGGCGGATGTGATCACCCGGGCGGGGGCCTGTCGGGAAGGCGAGGCCGGTCCCCTGCAGCGGGCGCTGTTGGAGCAGCTGGAGGGACTATTCCGGGAGCTGTTGGCCCGGGAGGGGGTTCCCATGGCCCAGATCCGGGGGATTTTACTCTCGGGAAACACGGTGATGCTCCATCTGGCGGCGGGTCTGGACCCAACCCCTCTGACCGCCGCCCCCTACCAACCGGAGAGCCTATTTGGCGTGCAATATGCGGCCCGGGAGCTGTTTTTTGGCCTGCCGGGGGAGCTGCCCGTCTATCTGGCCCCCTGTATCAGCGGATTTGTGGGGGCGGATCTGGTGTGCGCGGCCCTGGCCTGCAACCTGCAACCGGGGGAGCTGCTGTTGGACGCAGGCACCAACGGGGAAATGCTCCTGCGCACCCAAGAGGGGGATGTGTGCTGTTCCACCGCCACCGGCCCGGCCTTTGAAGGGGCGGGCCTGCGCTGCGGCATGGTGGCAGCGGCGGGGGCAATTTATGATGTGCGGGCGAAGGATGGAAAACTCCTCTGCCGGACGATGGGGGGTGGCCCTGCCAGAGGGATCTGTGGCACTGGGGCGGTGAGCGCTTTGGCCGCTCTATTGGAGCTGGGGCTTGTGGATGAGACGGGGCTTTTGGCGGAGGAGTGCGGTGGCCAGGTGGAACTGGCCCCGAAGGTGGTACTCACCCAGGAGGATATCCGCCAATTGCAGCTGGCCAAGGGGGCGGTAGCTGCCGGAATGGGGGCACTGTTGGAGGTGTGCGGCCTATCTGCCGGGCAGGTGTCCCATCTGTATATTGCGGGCGGGTTTGGCAGTTGGATTGACCCTTGGGCGGCCCAACGGATTGGGATGCTGCCAGCGGGCCTGGCCGGACGGGTGGAGCCGGTGGGAAATGCGGCTGGGTTGGGGGCTTGCTTGATGGCCCGGTCCCAGAGTATGGTGGATTTGGCCCAGCGGATGGCCGACCGAGCCAGAACGGTGGAATTGGACACCCAAGCGGACTTTCAGGATCGGTTTGTGGAGGCGCTGTTGTTTCCAACCGTGGGGTTCTAAAAAGTTTTCGGCAGGCCCTGCGGCCGAACGCGCCCCTTGGGTTCGTTTTTGCGGCAGCGCTATCCAAAAGTTTTCGTCCACCTTTTTCAAAAGGTGGCGGGTTCCAAGGGCGGCGCCCTTGGCCGCCATCCGCAGAAGATGGCGGAACGCCCCATGCTTCAGGCGCATTTGGGGGGTCTGGGGGGATTTTGCAAGAGAAAATCCCC
>CAJFPF010000008.1 GCA_904398655.1 uncultured Anaerotruncus sp.
GAGCAGCAGCTGGCTGTAGATCTGGGCGCACCACTGCTCGGGGATGGTCTGCTTGGGCGGGATGGCCTGGACCGTCTCCAGGATCTTTTGGGGGCTGCCCAACCGCATGAGCTCCGCGAAGTGGGTGCCGCCCAGCCCGTCGCACAGGGAGGCGCCCAGGATGACCACCCCGTCCTCGCCGGCGCAGGCGGCGGCGCTGGTGGCGCCCTTGGGGGTCTGGTAGAGGTTCTGGTCCAGTGGATAGCCGCCGTTGGTGGTGACCACAATGTCGCTGGTCACCCGCTTGACCCCGCACATCTGGGAGACAAAGGCGCAGCCCTCCTGGTGGGCCTTCTCGCAGTCGCCGGCAAAGGCGGCCACAATCTTCTTCTGGCCATCGATGGCCACATTTAAGATGAAAGCCAGGTTCACCGCCTTGGCGGCGTAGGCCATATCCTCATGGATGGGGTTGCCGGCCAGCACCCCCGCCCGGGCGTTGGGGCTGGCGATGGCCTTGGCCGAGTGGTTCTCGTTCACCGTCTCCTGGGAGGCGATGCCCGGCAGGATACTCTTGCGGCCGCCGCTGAACCCGGCGAAGAAGTGGGGCTCAATGAACCCTTCGGCAATCACCAGGTCGCTCTCCACCGCCAGATGGTTCACATGCAGCTCCGCCCCGCTGGGCAGCTGGCAGACATAGCGCATCTCCTCCGGCTTGAAGGCGTCGTGGACCACGATCCGCTCCTGCTCCACAATCTCCCGCCCAAACCGCTCCACCATCTCCTCGTGGGTGGTGGCCCGGTGCAGGCCGGTGCCGATGAGGATGGTAATCTGCGCGTCCGGCTGGGCCTGGCGCAGCCGGCGCAGCAGGATGGGCATGGTGATGCCGGAGGGCATGTTCCGGGTGTGGTCGGAGGTAATCACCAGGATGTTTTTCTTCCCCCGGGCCAATTCCTCCAAAGAGGGGCTGGCGATGGGGTGGTCCAGGGCTTCCTCCACGATCTGCTCCTGGCTGCGGCCGGCAGCGGCCGCCTGGGGGTGGCTCTCCAGCACATGGGCCAGGTTTTTGTCCGGCACATGCAGGGGCAGTGTCCCTTTATAATAGGGAAGTTGAAACTCCATAGTCTGTTCCCGCCTTTTCAGGATTTTATTTTTTGTATTTATTTTGTATTTTTAATACAATCTACCCCTATCATACTTTTCCAGACGTCTGCTGTCAAGAGCAGAAACCACCAACCTTTCCCCCCCTCTTTTTGCCAGTTTGGACAAAAAAACCGTGTATCGACAGGATCGATACACGGTTTTTACCTGCATTTTTCCTATTTGGGGGATCCCGCCTCCGGCGGAGTGGTCTCCGGCGGGGCGGGCAGCTGGTTGCGCAGCACCTGGAGCACCATCTCCTCCGCCTCCCGCAGATGCTCCAGCAGCACCTGGGAAGCCCGGTCGGGGTCGTGGTCCAGCATCCCCTGGATGATCTGCTGGTGCTCCTCAATGGAGGCCTCATAGCGCTGGCGGTCGCAGAGGGAGAGCACCCGCACCGGCTGGAGGATATCATAGATCCGGCCGGTGAGCTCCCGCAAAAACAGGTTGTCCGAACAATCAATTAAATAGGTGTGCAGTTCGGTATCCAGCTGGATATACTCCTCCAGGTTGTCATAACTGCCCCGGAAAGGGGGAAACTGGGATTGGAGCTCCCGCAGGCGGCGCTCCCGCTGGGGGTCCAGATGGGCGATGGCCTGGCGCAGGGCGAACTCCTCCAACAGGCGGCGCACCTGGAAGATATCGGTGACATTCTGGGGGGTGAGCACCCGGACAAACAGCCCCTTGCCCCCGGGGCTCTCCACCAGGCCATCCTCCCGCAGCAGCTTCAGGGCCTCCCGCACAGGGGTGCGGCTGACCTTGAACAGTTCGGCCAGGTCATTCTCCTGGAGTTTGGCCCCCTGGGGCAGCTGGCCGGTGACGATCATGGCCTTGAGCCCCTCATAGACCTGGTCCCGGATGGATTTGATCCGTGGGACGTTGATACGCATGGTGGATCCCTCTCTTTTTCGGATGGTTCCTCCATTATAATCTCATTTTGCACGATTTTCAAGAAAAGAGATTGATTATTTCCGGAAAGTGTGCTAAATTATGATTAGCATCCACACGATTTTTAAACGAGAAATCAGAAATTTGGCCAATTGCGCCCTTAAAAATGCGAATGGCGTTTGGAAATGCCGAACGTTTTGGGGCAGCCATAGAAGGAGCATGATGGTTATGACCCAGCCTCGCCGAAAGAGCCTTTCCCGGCAGGTGATGGAATCGATTGAACAGATGATCCTGGAACAGCACCTGGGACCGGGGGATGTGCTCCCCACCGAAACCCAGATTGCCGAACAGCTGCAGGTGAGCAAGAGCAGCGTTCGGGAGGCGGTAAAGATGTTGGAGGCTCTGGGCCTGGTGGAGATCCGCCGGGGACTATGCACCGTCATCAGCGAAAATCCCCAGCGCGGGTTCCTCAATGTGCTCATGTCCCAGCTCTATCTGCACAGCGGCAGCACCGACGACCTGCGGGTCTTCCGCCAGGTGATTGAGGCCGCCTGCACCAATCTGGCCATGGAGACCGCCACCGCCGAAGACATCCAGCTGGTGCGCCAGGCCCTGGACCAGTTCCACCGGAAATTGGAGCTGGGGGGATTGGATGTGGAGGACGACATCCACTTCCATATGCAGATCGTCCAGGCCACCCACAACACCTTCCTCGTCACCCTGGCCGGCGCCCTCTATTCCCTCTTCCGGGACAGCATCCGCCACTCCATCCGGGAAAACCCCCACACCGCTCTCCACGACCATGAGCGGATCTTCCAAGCCCTCTTGGAGCGCAACCCCCAGGCCGCTTCCAAGGCCATCCGGGAGAGCGCCGACGCCTGGGCCCCCTCCATCCATCCCAAGTCCGAATCCCCTCTGCGGGGATAAAATCTCCCCAGGGATGAAAATCTCTGGGGATTTTTTTCAAAAAACTATTGACAAATGCTTTTTTTATGTTATATTTAAGTCATCAGATGTCTTATGTTCCCAAGGCCACCCACCGCCTACTACAATCAAGGAGGAGCAGTTATGAGCAAGGTTTACTATGATAAGGACGGCAACATCGATCTGATTAAAGACAAAGTCATCGCTATCATCGGTTACGGCAACCAGGGCCGTTCCCAGGCGCTGAACATGCGGGATTCCGGCGTGAAGAACATCATCGTCGGCAGCGTGCATGACGCCTCTTGGAACACCGCCAACGACGACGGTTTCCCCGTCTATTCCATCCCCGAAGCCGCCAAAAAGGCCGACATCATCTTCCTGCTGCTGCCGGATGAGGTGGCCCCCGACATCTATGTCCGGGATATCGCCCCCAACCTCCACAGCGGCGCTGTGCTGAACTTCTCCTCCGGCTATAACATCACCTATGGATTCATCAAACCCGCCGCTGACCTGGATGTCATCATGGTCGCCCCCCGTATGATCGGCAAGGGCGTGCGGGAGACCTATGAGAACGGCACCGGCTTCCCCACCTTCCTGGTGGTGAACCAGGACGCCACCGGCCATGCCAAAGAGATCGCCATCGCTCTGGCCAAGGCCCTCGGCTCCACCAAGGCTGGCGCCATTGAGGTCACCTTCAACGACGAGACCTATCTGGACCTGATGAGCGAGCAGGCCATCTGGCCCCTGATTATGAACGTGATGGTCACCGCCTTCAACTTCTTCGAGGAGAAGGGCCTGCCCGCCGAGGCGATCCTCACCGAGATGTACATGTCCAAGGAGCCCATGGTCATGATGGAGAAGATGGCCGATGTGGGCCTGTTCAAACAGCTGCCCATGCACAGCCGCACCAGCCAGTATGGCCAGATGTCCCGCTTCCAGAAGGTGGACACCACCTATATGCGTAAGTTCATCGAGGAGCAGTATAACTCCATCGTCAGCGGCGCCTTTGCCCAGGAGTGGGAGCATGTGAAGGCGGACAACATGAAGGAGTTCAACGAGCTGTGGGAGCAGGTGGACGAGCTGCCCATCTCCAAGGTGGAGGCTCAGGTCCGCAAGAACCTCTCCGGCGGCGAGGAGAAATAATCTAGTCCCTCCAATACCTTCTCAAGGTCTGTATGGATAGAGAGCGCCCTCCCAATCGGGAGGGCGCTCTCATTGTGTCGTTTTGTCATGGAAGATGGATTGAAATGCAGTATGGGGTTGCTCCGTACCCCGATTGCTTGCTCTGCCGCGGAGCGCCCGGATGGGCGCAGCGCGGCGGAGTTTTCCATTTTCTGAAGCTTTTCCGTAGAACAAGCCGCCTTACCGCCCGGCCCCAGCTCCCCCGCGGGGGGAGCTGCCGCCGCAGCGGCTGAGAGGGGGCGGTGGCAAACCTAAAAAGCGGTCGTCCCCTCTCCGGCCCTTCGGGCCACCTCCCCCCGTGGGGGAGGTCATAGGGGAGAAACGGACACCTCCCCCGAAAGGGGAGGCATTGGCGGAAAGGCGAGGCAAGCCTTCCCCAGGAGAAAAAGCCCCGCCGGCCAGGTAGGGCCCCCACCGGCGCTTCGCGCCACCTCCCCCACGGGGAGGCCCTCAACCGCAAAGAGGGCGCGAAAAAGGGAGGCCCTGGGGGGATTTTCTCTTGCAAAATCCCCCCAGACCCCCCAAATGCGCCTAAAGCATAGGGCGTTCCGCCATCTGCGGATGGCGGCCAAGGGCGCCGCCCTTGGAACCCGCCACCTTTTGAAAAAGGTGGACGAAAACTTTACTTTGAAAAAGGTGGACGAAAACTTTTGGATTGCGCCGCAGAAGAGTTCGCAAAAAAGGAAGGAGCCATCACAGTGGAAATTCTCACACCGGCACAGTATGGAGAATATGAAGCCTTTGTCCAAGGGCATCCCCAGGGCAGTTTTACCCAGAGTATCGCCTGGCCCAAGGTCAAGAACAATTGGGAATTCGCAGTAGTGGGCTCCCGAAATGGGGAGGGTAAACTGGCGGGAGGGATGCTGGTGCTGATCCAGCCGATCCCCCAGCTGCATACCAGCTTCCTCTATGCCCCCCGGGGTCCGGTGTGTGATCTGCATGACCGGCGGGTGTTGGCGGATTTGAAGGCGGGGGCGGATGCCCTGGCCAAACAATACCATGCCCACACCTTTAAAATGGACCCGGATGTGCTCATGAGCGATCAAAAGTTCCAACAGATCGCCCGGGAGTTGGGGTTTGTCCAAACCTATGGCCCGGAGGGGTTCGAGGGGATCCAGGCCCGGTTCAACTACCGCCTCTATCTTCAGGGGCGCAGCGAAGAGGAGCTGTTCATGTCCCTGACCCAGGGAGCCCGGCGGAAGGTGCGCATTGCCATGAAAAACGGGGTGGAGGTGCGTCCGGTGGGGCCGGAATATCTGGATCAGTTCATGGAACTCATGCGGACCACCGGCCAGCGGGACGGGTTCAACATCCGCCCTCAGGCCTATTTTGCCCGGATGCTGGAGGCTCTGGGGGAACATGTGCGGCTCTATCTGGGGTTCTACCAGGGGGAGGCGGTATGCGGGGCGGTGACCACCAACTACGGGGGAAAGACCTGCTATGTGTACGGCGCCTCTGGCAACGCCCACCGGGAGGTGATGCCCAACTACCTGATGCAGTGGGAGATGATCCGTTGGGCGGTCCAGACCGGCTGCACCGTCTATGACTTCCAAGGGGTTTCGGGCAATTTGGAGGAAGGTAGCCATATGTACGGCCTCTACCAGTTCAAGCGGGGGTTCAACGGCCAGCTGGACGAATTGGCCGGAGAGTTTGACTACCTCTACCATCCCGGGAAGGCCAAGCTGGTGGACGCGGCCATCGCTGGGGCGGGCAAACTGCGGGCCCTGCGCCGGAGGCTGGGCCGGTGACCGGCGGGCTGCCCCTCCACCGGGCGGTGGAGGAGTACCTGTCCAAAGGCCGGGCCCGGTTCCACATGCCCGGCCACAAAGGGGAGGGCCCTTGGCTCAGATGGGACATCACCGAGGTGGAGGGATGCGACAGCCTCTACCAGCCCCAGGGGGCAATTTTGGAGCTGGAACGGTGGTTGTCCAGCCTCTATGGCTCCCGCTGGACGCTGCTCAGTGCCGGAGGGGCCACCCTCTGTATCCAGGCCATGCTGGCCCTGTCCTGCCCGCCGGGGAAAAAGCTGGTGGCAGGCCGGGGATTGCATCGGTCGGCGGTGAATGCCATGGCCCTGTTGGATCTGGAACCGGTCTGGATCTATCCCGACCAGAGCGCGGGGCCCTGGTTTGCCGGACGGTATACCCCCCAGGCGGTGGAGGCGGCGTTGGACGCCTGCCCGGAAGCGGCGGCGGTCTATCTCACCAGCCCCGACTATTTTGGGGTCATCAGTGATCTGGCAGGGGTGGCCCAGGTCTGCCGGCGGCGGGGGGTCCCCCTCCTGGTGGACAACGCCCATGGGGCCCATCTGAAATTTTTGCCCCCCCAGCTGGGGCTGCGCCACCCATTGGACTGTGGGGCCTCCCTCTGCAGCGACAGCCTCCACAAAACCATGCCCGCCATGACCGGCGGGGCGCTGTTGCAGGTGGGGGAGGAGGGGTTTTTGGCCCAGGCCAAGGGGCGGATGGCCCTCTTCGGCTCCACCAGCCCCAGCTATCCCATCCTGCTCTCCTGCGAACGGGCGGCGGAATATGCCGCCTCCGGCCGGGCCCAGCGGGATTTTGGCCGGGTGGCCTCCCTGTTTGCCCGCCTGGAGGCCCTCTGCCGCCAGCGGGGGTTGCCCATCCCGGAGGGCCCCCGGGACCCGGCCCGGCTGTCGGTGGCCTTTGGCGCCCAGGGGTGGACGCCAAAGGGGTTTGGCGCCCACCTGCGCCGGTATGGGGTGGAACCGGAGTATCTGAGCCGCACCGCCTGTGTGCTGATGGCTACCGGCTTCAACCGGCCGGAGGAGTTTGCCCGGTTGGAGCGGGCGCTGGTGAACCTGCCCGGCGGGCAGGCAGCGCCGCCCCCCTCCCAACAGCTGCCCCGGCTGGAGCGGGCATGTTCCATCCGCCAGGCCACCTTCTCCCCCTGGGAGGAGATCCCGGTCGGAGCAGCCGCCGGCCGGGTGGCGGGGGAGGAGTGCTCCCCCTGCCCGCCGGGGGCGCCGGTGGTGATGCCCGGGGAGCGGCTGGACGGGGGGGCGGCAGAGCTGCTGGCCGCCTGCGGCGTCCAAACCCTCCGGGTGCTGGCGGAGTAAATTTTGCCGTCTCCACAAAAAACGGTGGTATTTTCAACACTTTTATGCTATAATATGCCCAAAGGATCTCGGGAAAAGAGGGGCTGTCGACCTTGGATAGCCCCCTCCCCGTTCATAAGGAGGGCGATTTTATGAAACTGATCCTGGCAATCGTTTCCAACGACGACAGCTCCAAAGTTTCCAAGGAATTGACCAAGGCTCGGTTCTCGGTGACAAAACTGGCCACCACCGGCGGCTTTTTGATGGCCGGCAACACCACCTTCCTGGTGGGTACCGACGACGAGAAGGTGGATGAGGTGATCAACATCATCGGCGCCCACTCCAAGAAGCGGACCCAGATGGTCCCCTCCTCCGCCAGCTATGGCGTGGGGATGTACACCTCCTTCCCGGTGGAAGTGCAGGTGGGCGGCGCCACCATCTTTGTCCTGCCGGTGGAGCGGTTTGAAAAACTCTGATGCAGAAGCTGCTCTATAACCCCAAGGCAGCCGCCGTACTGGAGCACCTGTGCGCCGGCGGGCGGCTGCCCCACGCGCTGCTGTTGGAGGGCCCGGCCGGCTCCGGCAAACACACCGCGGCGGCCTGGGTCTGTCAACGGCTGCTCTGCCAGGGGGAGGGGGAACGTCCCTGCGGCGTCTGCCTCCCCTGCCGCAAGGTGGAGCGGGGGGCCCATCCCGATGTGCGCCTGTGGCGGGTGCCGGAGGGGAAAAAGGAGTTCCCGGTGGAACTGGTGCGCCAGATGCGCCAGGACGCCTTCATTGCCCCCAATGAGGGGTGGTGCAAACTGTATGTGGTGGAGGGGGCGGACGCCATGAACGCCGCCGCCCAGAACGCCCTGCTGAAAATTTTAGAGGAACCGCCGGCAGGGGTGGCTTTTTTGCTGTTGTGCGAAAACCGCGCCCGCATGCTCCCCACCATCCTCTCCCGGGTGGTGCCGGTGACGTTGGAGGTGCCCACCCCTGACCAGTGCGAACGGGCGTTGGAGCTTTTGGCCCCCCAGGCCGCCCCGGATGAGCGGCGGGCGGCCGCCCTGGGGGCGGGGGGGAACATCGGCCGGGCGCTGGAGCTGGTGGGCTCCGCCAAGCCGTCCAAAGCGGCGGCGGACGCCAAGGCTTTGGGGGAGGAGCTGGTGTTTGGCGGCCGGTACGGGGCCCTGCGGCTGTTGGCGGGGTACGAAAAGGACCGGACGGGCCTGACCCAGATGTTGGAGCTGCTCCGGGAGGAGTTCGCGCTGGCCGCTGTGGGCAGGGCCCCCCAGGGGAAGCTCTCCGACCGGCTGACCCCGGCCCAGGCGGCCTCTGCCGCCCAGGCGGTGGGCCAGGCGCTGGAACGGGCGGGGCAGAACGCCTCCATCCCGCTGTTGTCCGCCTGCCTGGTGGAGGCGGTGAAGGCGGCCATTTAAACGCATCCATGGGCCTCTGGGGCCCGCTGTTTTGGAGAAAGAGAGGTTCTGGAGGACAACTATGGCGGAGATCATTGGCGTCAGGTTCAAAAGCGCCGGGAAGATCTACTACTTCGACCCGGACGGCTGCCAGCTGGAGAAGGGCTCCCGGGTGATTGTGGAGACCTCCCGGGGGGTGGAGTGCGGCGAGGTGGCGGTGCCCAACCGCCAGGTGGAGGACAAACGGATCACCAAGCCTCTGAAAAAGCTGGTGCGGGTGGCCACCCAGGAGGACCTGGAGCGGGCGGCGGAGAACCGGGCCCGGGAGAAACAGGCGTTCCAGCTCTGCGAGGAGAAGATCGCCAAACATAAGCTGAATATGAAGTTGGTGGACGTGGAGTTCACCTTTGACAACAACAAGATCCTTTTCTACTTCACCGCCGACGGCCGGGTGGATTTCCGGGACCTGGTGAAGGATCTGGCGGCGGTCTTCCGCACCCGCATCGAGCTGCGGCAGATCGGCGTCCGGGACGAGGCGAAGATGATGGGGGGCCTGGGGATCTGCGGGCGGCCGTTCTGCTGCTCCACCTTTTTGGGGGAGTTCCAGCCGGTGTCCATCAAGATGGCCAAGGAACAGGGCCTCTCCCTGAACCCCACCAAGATCTCCGGCACCTGCGGGCGGCTGATGTGCTGCCTGAAATATGAGCAGGGGGTCTATGAGGAGCTATTGCGGGTGACCCCCAAGCAGGGGGCCCTGGTGGAGACCCCCGACGGGCGGGGAACGGTGGCCGGCGTGGACCTGCTGGCCGGCCGGCTCCAGGTGCTCCTGGAGGGGGAGGCCGCCCCCAAGCCCTATCAGCGGGAGGAGGTGCGGGTGCTGCCCCGGGAGCCCCGCCATTCCCACGGGGAGGGGGAGCCGGCGCCTGAGCCGAAGGAGCCCCCAAAGGAGCCCAAAGAGCCCCGGGAGGGACGGGAACCCCGCCGCTCCCGGGGGAAGCGGCGTCCGCCCCGGCGGGAGGGCCAGCCCCCCAAGGAGCTTGTGGAGGGGAAGGAATCCCGCCACAAAGGGCCAAAACCCGAAAATCCCACCCCCGACCAGGGGGAGTAGCGGGGGTTTTTCGGAATTTTCCAGGAATCTGCGAAAATCTACCCTTGCATTTTTGAAAGTCTGTGGTAGAATAGAGGTGGAACTTCGCCCATGTGATTGGATGGGGTTTCGGAAAAGCGCGGGGAGACCTGCGCGGGAGGATTGTCAAATTTTTATGGAGGTGTTTCCCCATGGCATATGTGATTAGCGGCGACTGCATCAGCTGCGGTACCTGCAAAGAGACCTGCCCTGTCGGTGCGATTTCCGAGGGCGACGGAAAGTATGAGATCGACGCTGGCACCTGCATCGAGTGCGGTGCTTGCGCGGCTGAGTGCCCTGTCGAGGCCATTAAGCCCGAATAATTGATCGCTTACATTTCAAAAACAGAGCCTTCGCCCCGGCGGAGGCTCTGTTTTTTCCCAAAGGAGGCCCCCATGGAGGAGAAACTGGAGCCCCTGGGCCCGGGGCTGGGGCTGTTCATCAGCCGGGAGCACCGGTTTGGCGCGGACGCGCTGCTGCTCTCCGATTTTGCGGCCCCCCGCCCCCGGGACCGGGCCTGCGACCTGTGCAGCGGGTGCGGGATCGTGGCCGCCCGGTGGTTTTTGCACCCGGACACCGCCCCCGTCCGGGTGGAGGCGGTGGAGCTCCAGCCGGCGGCGGTGGCGCTGATGGAGCGCTCGGTGGGGGAGGGGGGGCTGCCCGCCGGGCGGTTTTTCCCGGTCCTGGCCGACCTGCGGGCGCTGGAGCTGCCCGCGGGGGCCTATGACCTGGTGACCTGCAACCCGCCCTACTTTCCAGAGGGCGCCGGGCGGCCCGCCCAACAGCCCGGCCGGCGGCTGGCCCGCCAGGAGGGGGGCTGCACCCTGCAGGAGGTCTGCCGGGCGGCGGCCAGATTGTTGCGGCAGAGAGGGCGGTTCTGCCTCTGCCTGCCGCCCCGGCGGCTGGCGGAGGGGCTGGCCGCCCTGGAGGAGGCGGGCTTGACGCCCAAACGGCTGCAGCTGGCGCAGCACCGGGTGGACAGCGCCCCGTTTTTGGCGCTGCTGGAGGGCAGGCGGGGGGCGCGCCCCTCCCTGGCGGTGCTGCCCACCCAGGTTTTGACGGGGGAAAGGAGCGAGGGGAAATGAGCGGAAAACTGTATGTGGTGGGAACCCCCATCGGGAACCTGGGGGATTTGAGCCCCCGGGCGGCCCAGACGCTGGAGGAGTGTGACTTCATCGCCGCGGAGGACACCCGGGTAGCCCTGAAACTTTTGAACCATCTGGGGATCAAAAAGCCCCTGGTAAGCTACTATGAACACAACCTGCGGGAGCGGGGGGAGCAGATCCTCCGGCGGATTTTGGCGGGGGAGAACTGCGCCATCGTCACCGACGCCGGGATGCCCTGTATCTCCGACCCAGGGGAGGATCTGGTGCGCCTGTGCGCCGCCCAAGGGGTGGAGACGGTGGTGGTCCCCGGCCCCAGCGCCCTGATCGCGGCGCTGGCGGTGTCCGGTCTGGCCACCTCCCGCTTCTCGTTTGAGGGGTTTTTGAGCGTGCGCAAGACCAGCCGGGCGGAACACCTGCAGCAGGTGAAGGACGACCCCCGCACCCTGATCTTCTATGAGGCCCCCCACAAGCTGTGCGCCACCCTGGCGGACATGCTGGAGGCCTGGGGGGACCGCCCCCTCTCCCTCTGCCGGGAGCTGACCAAAGTCCACGAGGAGGTGCGGCGCACCACCCTGGCCCAGGCGCTGGACTACTACCGGGAGAACCCGCCCCGGGGGGAGTTTGTGCTGGTGATCCAGGGGGCCTCTCCCAAGGAGGAGCCGGCCCCCACCCTGGAGGAGGCCGCCCGTCTGGCTAGGGCGCTGGCCGGGGAGGGGATGAGCCTTTCGGAGGCGGCCAAGGAGGCCGCCCGACGCACCGGGCTGCGCCGGGGGGAGATCTACCGGGCGGCCCTGGCCCAGGGGGAGGCCTAGCCCATCGGGTAGGCCATGCCGTTTCACAATAAAAAGGACCTCAGCGTGTTCTACACGCTGAGGTCCTTTTTATTTCACCGGCGGTCCCGGAGCAGGACCACCGCCATAATTCCATACACCACCGCCACGACGGCGCCGGCGGCCACCAAAATGGCCGCCACAACGCCCCGCCAGGGGTTGAACAGGCGCAGCTCCCGCATGGGCTTATTTGGAGAGGTTGGCCTCCAGGGTGGCCAACTCGTCTTTCAGCTCGTGGGGCAGCTTGTCACCAAACTTGGTGTAGAACTCCTTGATGCCGGCGACCTCCTCTTTCCACAGGTCCCGGTCCACCGACAGCAGACCCCGGACGGTGTCCACAGTGACGCCCTCCAGGCCGTCCACGTCGATGTCCTCCGGCTTGGGCTCATAGCCGATGGGGGTCTCCACCGCGTCGGCCTTGCCCTCGCAGCGGTCCACAATCCAGTTGAGCACCCGCATGTTGTCGCCAAAGCCCGGCCAGATGAAGTGGCCCTCGTCGTCGGTGCGGAACCAGTTCACGTTGAAGATCTTGGGGGCCTTGTCGCCCAGCTTCTTGCCCATGTCCAGCCAGTGCTGGAAGTAGTCGCCCATGTGGTAGCCGCAGAAGGGCAGCATGGCCATGGGATCGCGGCGGACCACGCCCACAGCGCCGGCGGCGGCAGCGGTGGTCTCAGAGGCCATGGTGGAGCCTACGAACACGCCGTGCTGCCAATCCCGGGACTGGTAGACCAGGGGAGCGGTCTTGGCCCGGCGGCCGCCGAAGATGATGGCGGAGATGGGCACGCCGTTGGGGTTGTCAAACTCGGGGGAGATGCAGGGGCAGTTGATGGCCGGGGCGGTGAACCGGGAGTTGGGATGGGCGCCCTTGGAGCCGTCGGAGCCGTCCCAGGGCTCGCCCTTCCAGTTGACCGCATGTTTGGGCGGGTTCTTGTCCAGACCCTCCCACCAGACGGTGTTGTCGTCCAGGTTGTGGACCACGTTGGTGAAGATGGTGTTCTTGCGGGTGGTGGCCAGGGC
>CAJFPF010000009.1 GCA_904398655.1 uncultured Anaerotruncus sp.
CCTGCAGATTCCCCTGGCTGATCTCCGCCTGGTAGGGGGTGTAGGCGGTGACAAACTCCTCCTTGGAGGTCACCTGGCGGACGATGGCGGGGATATAGTGGCGGTAGGCGTCCGCCCCCCGGAACACATGGGGGAACACCTGGTTTTTGGCGGCCATCCCCTCCACCCTCTGGCGGACCTCCAGCTCGCACCCGCCCGCGGGCAGGTCCAGGGGCCGGTCCAGCCGCACCTGGGGCGGCAGGTCCTCAAACAGATGGTCCCAGTCCCGGTATCCCGCCTCCCGCAGCATCTCCCGCTGCTGGGCGTCGGTGTTGGAAAGATAAGAACCCAATCGCTTCGCTCCCTTTCTATGCTATTTCCCGGCAGTCATTCCTCCACCGTCTTCAGGTACTCCTCATAGGCGTCGGCCTCCATCAGGTCCTCCTGGCCGGAGATCTCCTCCACCCGGATGAACCAGGCGCCGTTGGGGTCGTTGTTGATGGATTCGGGGGCGTCCAGCAGGTCCTCGTTGATCTCGGCCACCACGCCGGTGACGGGGGAGAGCACGTCGGCCACCGCCTTCACCGACTCCACGTCCCCGAACGCCTCCCCGGCGGTCACCGGGTCCCCCACCTGGGGCAGGTTTACGAACACCAGGTCCCCCAGCTGGGACTGGGCGTAGTCGGTGAGGCCGATTTTGGCGGAACCGTCCGCCCAAAACTCCACCCACTCATGGCTTCTGGTGTACTTGTAGTTGGTTGGGAAGTTCATCGCAATTTCCTCCTGTTTCTCCTGGTTTTGGCTTTATTTTGCTACAAATTGGATAGATATGAGTCATTTCTCCCGTTTGTAAAACGGGAGGGGGACCACTTCCGCGGCCACCCGGCGGCCCCGGACCTCCGCCTCCACCGCCTGGCCGGGCTGGGCATACGCCCGCTCCACCAGGGCCATGGCCACCGGCCGTCCCAAATAGGGACAGTGGGTGCCGGAGGTGGTGTGCCCGATCTGGCGGCCGTCCGCAAACACCGGCTCATGCTCCCGGATGATCCCCCGGCCGGTGACCTGCAGGCCCACCCGGACCACCTGGGGTTCCCCCCGGTCCAGCAGGGCCTGGCGGCCCACAAACTCCGGCTTTTGCAGCTTGACGGCAAAGTCCAGCCCCGCCTCCAGGGGGGTGACCGTGTCGTCCATCTCGTGGCCATAGAGGGGCATGGCCGCCTCCAGGCGCAGGGTATCCCGGGCGCCCAGGCCGCAGGGGATCAGCCCCAGCTCCCGGCCGGCATCCATCAGCGCCTCCCAAAGGCGGGGGCCATCCGCCCAGGCGCAGTAGAGCTCATACCCGTCCTCCCCGGTGTAGCCGGTCTTGGAGATGAGGCAGGGGATGCCCGCCGCCTGGCCCCGGGCCACAAAGCTGTAATACTTCTCCGGGATGTCCTTGGGGTCGGCCACCCGGGCCAGGATCTCCCGGGCCAACGGCCCCTGGAGGGCCAGCTGGCTGACGGTGCCGGAGATGTCGGTGAAGGTGGCGCCGGGCAGCTGATGGGCCTGCATCCAGGCGAAGTCCTTGTCCTTGTTGGAGGCGTTCACCACCAACAGGTAGCTCCCCTCCTGAATCCGGTAGACCAGCAGGTCGTCCACCACGCCCCCCTGCTCGTTGCACATGGGGCTGTAGCGGACCCGGCCGTCCGCCAGGCTGGTGAAGTCGTTGGTGAGCAGGTGGTTCAGGTTCTCCAGGGCCGCCGGCCCCTGGCAGAGGACCTCCCCCATGTGGGAGACGTCGAAGAGGCCGCACTTTTGGCGCACCGCCATGTGCTCGGCGATGATGCCGGACCCATACTGCACCGGCAGCAGATAGCCGGCGAAGGGCACCATCTTCCCGCCGTATTTCAGGTGGGTCTCATAGAGGGCTGTTTTCAGTTCCATGGGCAACTGCTCCTTTCGGTTGTTCCGCCAAAGCGGAGATTGTGAAAGAAAACACAAACAAAAAAGGCGCATGGCAAAAAAGCCATGTGCCTCTGTCTTCGTACCTGAAAGATTACCCCCCACCGGAAAACCGCCGGGAAGCTGCCTCGTCGGTGGCGCTGGACGCCTTTCCAGAGTTTCGTCCAGGCCCGGTCCTTTTGCCTGAGAGTTTTTGCCCCTTCGGCGTCGGCCGCAAGCCGCCTCTCCCGGGCCCTTCATCCGAGGATTCTCTTGTGGCCTTCATTTTACCACATCCCCCCGAAAATCACAAGGCCGGAAAAAAACCGAAAATTTTGTATGTTTTGCCAATCCCCTCCCCCAAACCCCAAACCGGGCCTCCCTGGCCTTGACAAATCGGCGCCCTGCTCTATAATGAACTATGCAACTATTGATATATCAAGAAAGGGGTGGACTGGATGGAGAGCTCCCTGCACATCCTGCTCTACCGGGCGTTCCACGCCCAACGCAACTACCTGCGCCCCAGCCTTCAGGCGCTGGGGCTGGGCACCGGGCAACCCAAGCTGCTGGCCTACCTGGAGGCCAACGGCCCCTGCCATCAGCGCCAGCTGGCCGACTACTTTGACGTGGACCCCGCCACCATCTCCCGCATGATGGAGAGTTTGCAGGCGGGCGGCTTTATCTCCCGGCGGACGGATGAGCAGAACCACCGGCGGGACCTGGTGCAGGTCACCGACCGGGGCCGGCAGGCCAGTGCCGAATGGAGGGCCCACTGCCGCCAGGCCCAGGAGATCATGCTCCAAGGGTTCACCGACCAGGAGCGGGCCCAATTCGCCGACTATCTCGCCCGGGCGTACGGGAATATGCAGGAGGAACTGGGGAGGAAGGCACCATGAACGATTTGAAACGTCTGTGGGGATATCTGGGCCCCTACCGGGGAGACCTGCTGCTGGGGGGCCTGATGGTGCTGGTGGAGAGCGCCTTTGAGATGGTTATCCCTGTGCTGATGGCGGATATCATCGACGTGGGGGTGGTCCGCCAGGACGTCCCCTACATCCTCCAAAAGGGGGTCCAGATGGGGATCTGCGCCCTATTGGCCCTGGCCACCGGCCTGCTCTACGCCCGGTTCGCTGCCCGGGCGGCCTACGGCTGGGGCGCCCGGGTCCGGGAGGCCCAGTTCCAGCAGGTCCAGCAGTTCGCCTTTGCCAACCTGGACCGGTTCGAGACCTCCTCCCTGGTCACCCGGATGACCACCGATGTGACGGTGCTGCAAAACGCGGTGAACGGCGGTCTGCGGCCGATGGTCCGGGGCCCGGTGATGCTGGTGCTGGGGGTGGGGCTCTCCTTTTGGATGAACGCCCGCCTGGCGGCAGTGTTTCTGGTCTGCCTGCCCATTTTGGGCGCCATCCTGTTCTTTGTGGTGAAAAAGGTGGCCCCCATGTATGGGCGGCTCCAACGTTCGATGGACCATCTGAACAATGTGGTCCAGGAGGGGCTCACTGCCATCCGGGCGGTGAAGGCGTTTGTCCGGGGGCGCTATGAGGAGGAGAAGTTCGAGGGGGTAAATGCGGAGCTCATGGCCACCAGCCAGCGGACCTTCCACTACGCCGTGTTGAACCTGCCCGCCTTCCAGCTGACCATGTATACCGCCACCGTCCTGCTCATGTGGTTCGGCGGGGAGATGGTGCTGGGGGGGACGCTCCAGGTGGGGGATCTGACCGGGGTGCTCAGCTATGTGCTCCAGGTGATGAACTCCCTGATGATGATCTCCAACGTGTTCCTGCTGCTCACCCGGAGCCTGGCCAGCGCCCACCGGATTGTGGAGGTGCTGGAGGAATCCCCCGCCATCACCTCCCCCCAGAGGGCTGCCACAGAGGTGGCGGATGGCAGTGTGGATTTTGAAGGGGTCTCGTTCAAATACCACGCCGGCGCCCAGGAATATGCCCTTTCGGGCATCGACCTGCACATCCGGGCGGGCCAGACGGTGGGGATCCTGGGGGGCACCGGTTCCGCCAAAACCACCCTGGTCCAGCTGATCCCCCGGCTGTACGACGCCACCGAAGGGGTGGTGAAGGTGGGGGGCCGGGATGTGCGGGAGTACGACCTGCGGGCCCTGCGGGACGCGGTGGGGATCGTGCTCCAAAAAAACGTCCTCTTCTCCGGCACCGTGCGGGAAAATCTGCGGTGGGGGGATCCCAACGGGGATGACGAGGCCCTCTGGGCCGCCTGCCGGGCCGCCTGTGCCGATGAGTTTTTGGAACGGATGCCCCAGGGGCTGGACACCGACCTGGGGCAGGGGGGCGTCAACCTCTCTGGCGGACAGAAGCAGCGGCTCTGCATCGCCCGTACCCTGCTCAAGCAGCCCAAGGTGCTGATCTTTGACGACTCCACCAGCGCGGTGGACACCGCCACCGACGGGAAAATCCGGGCGGCGCTGGCAAAGCTGACCTACATGACCAAGATTGTCATCGCCCAGCGGGTTACATCGGTGATGGAGGCCGACCAGATTGTGATTTTGGAGGATGGGCGGATCCACGCGGTGGGGAACCATGCCTCCCTGCTGGCCAGCGACCCCATCTACCAGGAGATCTACGCATCCCAGATGAAAGGAGGGGACGGGGATGGCAGCCAGGCAGTTCAGCGGTAAAAAGCCCAAGGACCTGGGGCATACGGTGGGGACGCTGCTCTCCTACATGGGGCGGCACAAGTTCCTGCTGCTGGCGGTAGCGGTGCTGGTGACGGTCAGCGCCCTGGCCAACCTGTTGGGCACCTATATGATCCGGCCGGTGGTGAACACCCTGACGGCGGGCAACGCCCAGGATTTGGTGCTGGGGGTGGCGGTCACCGCCGGGATCTACGCCCTGGGGGCCCTGTGCGCCCTGGGCTACACCCAGACGATGGTGAAGGCGGCCCAGAAGATCCTCTATGACATCCGCCGGGACCTGTTCGCCCACCTGCAAACCCTCCCCCTGCGGTTTTTCGATACCCGCCGCCACGGGGATGTGATGAGCTATTTCACCAACGATGTGGACACCATTTCAGACGCTTTGAACAACAGCTTCGCCATGCTCATCCAGAGCTTTATCCAGGTGGTGGGAACCCTGGTGCTCCTCTGGGTGCTCAACTGGCGGCTCACCCTGGTGGTGGCGGTCTGCTATGTGGCCATGTTCGCCTACATCCGCTTCAGCGGCAGCCACAGCAAGGCCTACTACAGCAAGCAGCAGGCCAGCCTGGGGGACCTGGACGGCTACATTGAGGAGATGATGGCCGGCCAGAAGGTGGTGCAGGTCTTCAGCCATGAATCCGAGAGCCTCCAGCGGTTCCAGGAGAAGAACGAGGCCCTGCGCCGGGCGGGCACCGGCGCCCAAAGCTACGCGGCCACCATGGTCCCGGCGGTGGTCACCATCTCCTATATCAACTACGCCATTGTGGCGGTGCTGGGGGGGATCATGGCCCTGCGGGGGATCACCGATGTGGGCAGCCTGGCCAGCTACCTGGTGTTCGTCCGCCAGGCCGCCCTGCCCATCAACCAGTTCACCCAGCAGTCCAACTTCCTGTTGGCCGCCCTGGCCGGGGCGGAGCGGGTGTTCGATGTGATGGAGGAACGCCCCGAGGTGGACGAGGGGAAAACCGAGCTGGTCCGGGTGCGCCAGGAGGGGGACCGGCTGGTCCCCTGCGCCGAGTCCACCGGCCGCTGGGCCTGGAAACGGCCGGACGGCAGCCTGGTGCCCCTGCGGGGGGATGTGCGGTTTGTCCATGTGGACTTCGGCTATGAACCCGGCCGCCCCATCCTGAAGGACATCAGCCTCTATGCCAAGCCCGGCCAGAAGATCGCCTTTGTGGGCTCCACCGGCGCGGGCAAGACCACCATCACCAACCTGATCAACCGGTTCTACGAC
>CAJFPF010000010.1 GCA_904398655.1 uncultured Anaerotruncus sp.
CTCATTATGCGCCCTCAGGCGCCGCTGGTATCATGGCCCCTACGGGGCCGTTTTTCATACCACCCGTTTTACGGGTGGTTATGATTCGATGGTTATGCAGATGTGAAACGGCTCTCCCCTGCGCAAAGAGGGGAGAGCCGTTGATATTTTGGAGAGAGGTGCCCTTTAGAGCCCGGCGGCAGCAAATGCCTGTTCAAAGTCGGCAATCAGGTCCTCCGGATCCTCCAAACCCACCGACATGCGGATTAACCCGTCGGTGATACCGGACGCTTCCCGGTCGGCTTTAGGAACGGAAGCGTGGGTCATACTGGCTGGATGCTGGACGAGGGAGTCCGGATCCCCCAGAGAGACAGCGATGGCGGGAATTTGCAGGGCGTTTACCACTGCTTTCCCCAAGTCGAAGCTGCTCTTTCCCCCCATACCGTCTACCAGCTCGAAGGAGAGAATACCGGAATAGAGTCCGTTCATCTGCCGTTGGGCCAGGGCATGATAGGGGCTGCTTTCCAGACCGGGGTAGAACACCCGCTGAATACAGGATTTTGTCTCCAGGTAGCGGGCGACGGCCAAAGCGGACTCACAGTGGCGGCGTACCCGCAGCCCCAACGTTTTCATCCCGCGCAGGCAAAGATAGGCATTGAAGGGGGAGAGCACGCTTCCGCAGATTTTGGTGGCACCCACACTGCGGATGGTGGCCACCATCTCTTTGGAGCCCACCACTGCGCCGCCCAGCACATCTCCGTGGCCGTTGAGGTATTTGGTCAGGGAGTGGAGCACCAGGTCGGCGCCCAGCCTGAGCGGGAACTGAACCGGCGGAGGAGCAAATGTGTTGTCCACCACCAGCAGGATCCCTCTGCTCTTACAGAGAGCTGCCACGGCAGGGATGTCCGTGACCGCCATGGTGGGATTGGTAGGGGTTTCCAGATAGACCATCTTGGTGTTGGGACGCAGAGCGGCCTCCACTAAAGCCACATCAGAGGTATCCACAAAAGAAGTTTCTACACCGAAATTGGGTAGGTTGGTGCGCATCACCACGGAGGTGCCCCATAGACCACATCGCCGCAGACCACGTGGTCCCCTTGGCGGAGCAGGCTCACCATGACCGACCCCACTGCGCCCATGCCGGAACCAGTGACCAGGCAGTCCTCCCCACCCTCCAGACGGGCGATCTTTTCTTCCAACGCCCGGCAGGTGGGGTTCCCGGCACGGGAATAGACAAAGCCGGGGCGGGTCTTCGCGAATTTTTCAGACCCTTCCTCCACTGTATCAAAGCAGAAGGTGGACGTCTGATAGATGGGGGTGGCCAGGGCGCCAAAGGTGGGGTCCGCTCCCTGTCCGGCGTGGATGGCCACTGTGTCAAAGTGGAGCTGGTCAAGATTCAACTTATGCATCAGAAGACTCCTTTCCTGGTTTGGATGGAACGGCTGTTTCAGAGGTGGTTTTGGCCTCAGGGGCAGTAGTGGGTGGAAGCCCATGGAAGATGCGGGTGAGCCGCAGCTGGTCCTGCATACAGCGCAGTACCTTTTGTGCATTTCCTTCCCGCAAGGCGTTTAGCAACACCCCATGGGAAGCAATCGAGTCGTCTTGGACAGCGGCAACTGCAGAGAGCTCCGTCTGATTTTCTGCAATCACTTTCCGCAACGCTGCATAGAGTTCGGTGAGGGCGGAATTTCCGGCAATTGCCACCAGCGCCTGGTGGAACGCCACATCATTTTGCAAAAAATCCTCCCGGGAGGCGTCCGGGTTTTGCATCTGCCAATGGATCCGCTCCAAAGGGCGCAGGTTTTCGGGAGTGGCGCGCTTGACCACCAGGGGGATGGCGGACAGTTCCAGCATCTCCCGCAATTCCAGCAGATCGGCCACTTTTGCCACATTCAAAGAGATCAGGAGATTAAAAGGGTCCGCCAGGCAGCCGACCGGTAGGGTTTTGGCCACAAAGGTGGCGCCATTGCGGCGCTCCACCAGACCTTGCACCGTCAGGGCGCTCAGGCACTCCCGGATGGTGGAGCGCCCTACCTGGAAAGTTTCTGCCAGGGCTTTTTCTGTGGGCAGCCGGTCCCCGGGCTTGGTATTTTGGGCAATCAGCCGTTTGAGTTGTTCCAATACCGCCTCTGAGCGGTTGTTGCGATAGGCGATAGCGCATCTCTCCTTCTGCTGCAAGAATGTCTGATTGCTTAAATTATATCAGACAAAATTGATGATTTCCACTATTTTTTTAAATTATATTGAAAAATATTGCTTAAAAAGCGGAATTTTGCTATAGTAATATTGTCAGATAAATAGTTTTACTGGCTAAAATATACGACTGCGCTACTGGGAAAAAGGAGGAAAGAGATGGACCGTTCGGCGGATGTGCTTGTGATTGGGGCAGGGATGATGGGGTTGAGCTGTGCTTACCAGCTTGCCAAAAGGGGCTGTAGTGTTCTGGTCCTGGAAGGAGGGAGCGATCTTTGCTCCGGCAGTTCCGGCGCCACCGACGGTTACATCATGCATCACACCAAGATGCCGGGATATCATATGCGCCTGGGGCTACAGAGCGCCGCCCTCTACCCCCAGCTGTTGGAGGAACTGGGGGAGGACGTGGAATATCAGCCCAATTGCGGCGGCTTTTTGGTCTGTGAGGATGACAATGAATTTGACATTGTGCGCCAAGTGATTGAGCAGCAGCGGGATGGGGGCTCCATGTGCGGATGATAGACGGCTATGAGCTGCGCCAACTGGAGCCGGCTTTGTCTCCTGGTCTGCGGGGGGCCAGCTATGCCCCCGACTGTGGAAAGATCGATCCTTTGAAACTTTGCTTTGCCTACGCGCGCGGAGCCAGGCGGCATGGGGCCCGCGTCCTGGTGGATGCGCCGGTACAGGCGGTGGTGTTGGAAGGGGAGCGTGTAATAGGCGTCCGCACCCCCAAAGGAACATTCTATGGGGATATGGTAGTGAATGCCGCGGGATCCTGGGCAGGGCAAGTAGCAGCTTTGGCGGGACTGGATGCCCCGGTGAAACCCCGCCGGGGACAGGTGGTGGTCAGTGAGGCGGTGGGCCCGCTGGTGCGGGGGGTCATCTCCAGCGCCGCCTATTTTGCCCTCAAATTTTATCCAGCCCTGCAGGAGCGCTTCAGCGAGATCACCCGGCGCTTGGGACACGGGTTTGCGGTGGAGCAGACCCAGGAGGGAACGCTGATGCTCTCCTATACCAACGAATTTGTGGGGTTCGACCGGAGGACTACATTGGAGGGGCTGGAGCGAATCCTGTCGGTAGGCTGCCGGTTTCTGCCCGCTTTGCGGGAAATCCATTTTATCCGGGGGTTTTCTGGTCTGCGCCCCCATACACCGGATGCCTTGCCGTTGGTGGGGCCCACCGCCCTGCGGCCAGGGTTTTGTTTTGCCGCCGGACACGAGGGGGGCGGGCTGGCCCTCAATCCAATCACAGGGGTCCTAGTGGCGCAAATTTTCTGCGGGGAATCTCCCATTGTGGACCCTGCCCCCATTGCCCCTGATCGGCTGGTCCGGTTGTCAACTGAGCGTGAAAAATAAAAATTTCTTTTGAAAGTTTGGCCCCGCCAGGATTTTGTCCTTGGGCGGGGCGGTTTTATAGGGACCCGTGGAATTGGGCGTGTTTGCAGAGTTTTATGGCGAAATCGACAGGGGGGCTATGGTATACTTTCATGTCGGCGGAGCACATTGGTGGAAAGGAACAGTCTTGTTTATAGAATATAGACAAATTATCTAAAATGCACTGTATAATAAAACATATTTTACTAAATTATACACAACCAATACTTGAAAATAAACCTGGAAAATGGTAAACTGATAATAAAAGGGAGGTGAACGCAATGGCTGGGTCAAAATCGAGCTTGCCATTGAACCAGTTCCGGGAGGGCACCAACTACCATGCCTATGAATTTTTGGGTGCCCACCCCTATCAGACCCCTTCGGAAGAGGGATATGCGTTCCGCGTCTGGGCCCCCAATGCGGAGGAGGTCTCCCTGGTGGGGGATTTCAACGGGTGGCAGCCAGGGGTGACCCCCATGTCCCGCCTGCCGGAGTATGGAGTTTGGGAGTGCTCCGTGGCGGGGCTTAAACAGTATGACAACTACAAATATTGCATCAAAACCCGGGATGGACGCCAGCTGATGAAGGCCGACCCCTATGCGTTCCATGCGGAAACAGCCCCCGGTACTGCCTCCAAACTCTATGACATTGGGGGATATCAGTGGGGGGATCAGGACTGGCTCCACAGCCGGGAGACCTATAACCCCTACCGCAGCCCTGTGAATATCTACGAGGTCCATATGGGCAGCTGGAGACGCTATCCGGACGGGAATCCCTATGACTACCGCAAAGCGGCGGACGAGCTGGTGCCCTACCTATTGGATATGGGCTACAACTATGTGGAGCTGATGCCCATTTTGGAGCATCCCTATGACGGATCCTGGGGCTATCAGGTCACCGGTTACTACGCCCCCACCTCCCGCTATGGGACTCCCCACGATTTTATGTATTTTGTGGACAAGTGCCACCAGGCGGGCATTGGCGTCATTATGGACTGGGTCCCTGCCCACTTCCCAAAGGACGCCATGGGCCTATATGAGTTTGACGGCCAGCCACTGTACGAATACCAGGATGTCCACAAGCGGGAGCACGCCCACTGGGGGACTCGGGTGTTCGACTATGCCCGCAACGAGGTGCAGTGCTTTTTGATCTCCTCCGCCATGTTCTGGGTGGAACACTACCACGTCGACGGCATCCGGGTGGACGCGGTGGCCTCCATGCTCTATCTGGATTACGGCCGGGAGGACTGGGAGTGGCTGCCCAATATCAACGGCGGCAAAGAGAACCTGGAGGCGGTGGCGTTTTTGCAGAAGTTGAACACCGCCGTGCTCACCGCCCACCCCCACGCGCTGATGATCGCCGAGGAGTCCACCGCCTGGCCGATGGTCACCAAGCCCCCCTATGTGGGTGGCCTGGGGTTCAACTTCAAGTGGAACATGGGTTGGATGAATGATATGCTGGCCTATACCTCCTTGGACCCCATCTTCCGCTGCTACAACCACGATAAGCTGACCTTCAGCCTGTTCTACGCCTTCTCGGAGAACTTCATCCTGCCCATCTCCCACGACGAGGTGGTCCATGGAAAGTGCTCCCTCATCAACAAGATGCCCGGTGACTATGAGATGAAGTTTGCAGGCATGCGGGCATTCTTGGCCTACATGATGTCCCATCCGGGGAAAAAGCTGTTGTTTATGGGCTGCGAGTTTGCCCAATTCATCGAGTGGAACTACAAGCAGCAGCTGGACTGGATGCTGCTGGACTATGAGTCCCACCGGCAGATGCAGCAGTTTGTCCGGGAGCTCAACCGGTTCTATCTGGATCACGCGGCCTTCTGGCAGGTGGAGGACAGCTGGGATGGGTTCAGCTGGCTGGCCCATGACGACCACGCCCGCAACATCATCGCCTTCCGGCGGATGGATGAAAATGGGGACGACATTGTGGTGGTCTGCAACTTTGCCCCGGTCACCCGGGAGAAGTACATCGTGGGAGTGCCGGACGCCACCAGCTACGACGAAATCTTCAACAGCGACGACCTGCGGTTTGGCGGCAGCGGCGTGGTGAACAAGGGCGCCATCCGGGTGAAGAAGGTGCCCGACCACGATATGGCCCAGTCCATCGAACTGACGGTGCCGCCCCTAGCGGTGGTCTTCCTCAAGGGCCGCAAGCGCAAACCCAAGGCGGCCAAAACGACCAAAGCGGTAAAGTCCAAGTCCGCCAAGGCGGAAAAGCCAGCCAAAAAGCAGACCGCTGGCGCAAAATCCGCCCGGGCGTCCACCAAATCTTCATCCAAATCTCCCAAGCCTCGCACCACCAAAAAGGGGTGATGAGGGCGGCCCCTCTGGGGCGCGGAGTGAAAATAGAAACGTGAGGGGGTAACAACATGTCTCGCAAAAAGGAATGGATTGCGATGCTTTTGGCCGGCGGGCAGGGCAGCAGGCTCCAGACGCTGACCAAAAACCTGGCAAAACCGGCGGTCCCGTTTGGCGGCAAATACCGAATCATCGATTTCCCATTGAGCAACTGTGTCAATTCAGGTATTGACACGGTGGGCGTCCTGACCCAGTATCAGCCGCTGGTGCTCAACGAGTACATTGGAAACGGCCAGCCCTGGGATTTGGACCGGGCCAACGGAGGGGTCTTTGTGCTGCCTCCCTATCAAAAGGCCTCCGGTTCCGATTGGTATACCGGTACGGCCAATGCGGTCTATCAGAACATCAACTTCATCGACCGCTACTCCCCGGAGTATGTGCTGGTTCTCTCTGGCGACCACATCTATAAGATGGATTATGAGAAGATGCTGGCCTACCACAAGGAGAAGGGGGCGGACTGCACCATTGCTGCCCTCCAGGTACCGATGGAGGAGGCCAGCCGGTTCGGCATCATGAATACCTATCCCGACGGGGCGATCTTCGAGTTTGAGGAGAAGCCCAAAAAACCCAAGAGCAACCTGGCCTCCATGGGCATCTACATCTTCACCTGGGAAAAGATGCGCCAGTACTTAATTGAGGATGAGGCCGATCCC
>CAJFPF010000011.1 GCA_904398655.1 uncultured Anaerotruncus sp.
ATTTTCGACGGCCAGGTGCGTCTCTCCATCGGCATTGAGGATGCGGACGACCTGATTGCGGACCTGGATCAGGCGTTGGCAAAGATCTAAAAGCAATTTCCCATGCAAGAGAGCCGCGGGACTTGTAAAAGTCCCGCGGCTCTTATCATGCAAAAAGTTTCGACTGTTCCAGGTTGGCTTTGCGCGCCAAATGTGCTATCATGGACGGGACGGCAGAAAATGCCGCTGAATGATCCGAAAAGTGAGGGCAATATGAACGAAAAGGAAATCGCGGAGCTCCGGCGGCGGTTGCGTCCGGAGAAAAATAACATCACCCATCTGCGGGGCTGCTATGTGAACGAAAAACGGGAGCTGGTTTCCCAATTTGACCAGCCCCTTTCGGTACTGCCCCAGGAGGAGGCGGAGGAACTGTTGGAGTTGCTGCGCCGTACGTTTACGGGGACGTTGGGCAAACAGCTGTTGGATATCCCATTTACCACCCAACAGGTGGTGGACAGTCCCGAGCACCGGTTGCTCATGGGTCTGCGCCAGGGGGAGGAGGATGCGGTACAGCTGTTCTTTCAGACAGTGGCTCAAAATTTGGCGATAGAGGGTACCTATCTGATCCTGCTGGCATGGGATACCTACGATGTCCCCTATCGTGCTCGGGATGGACATGCTTTGGAAGATGCTTCCGAAGAGGTGTTCTCCTACCTGCTCTGCGCTGTCTGCCCCTTGAAGGAGCAGCGGCCGGCCCTGCGCTATCTGCCGGCGGAGCAATCCTTCCGAAATCTGCGGATGGATGGATTGGTGGCCGCGCCAGCAATCGGTTTTTTGTTCCCGGCCTTTGACGACCGGACAGCCAACCTCTATGGGGTTCTTTACCATGCCCGAGATCCTCAGCAACCCCATCCCGAGCTGGTGGAAAAGCTGTTTGGCCAGCAGCCGCCCATGCCGGCTCCTCAGCAGCAGGAGGTATTCCAGGAGATTTTGGAGAGCTCTCTGGCGGATTCCTGCAACTATGGAGTGGTGCAGACGATCCATGAACAGTTGCGGAGTTTGATGGAGGAACATAAGGCCAGCAAGCGGGAGGATCCGTTGACCATCTCTCGCCAGGCGGTCCAAGGGGTATTGGAGCAGTGTGGGGTGCCGGAACCCTGCTTAGAGTCGTTTCAGCAGCAGTGCGATCAGCGGTTTGGGGAGGACGCTGCCCTAATCCCCGGGAATCTGGTGGATGCCAAGCGGTTTGAAGTGCGTACGCCGGACGTGGTGATCCGGGTCAATCCGGACTGCAGCGGGCTGGTGGAGACACGGGTGATCGATGGCTGCCGCTATATCCTTATTCGGGCCAACGAGCAGGTGGAGGTCAATGGAGTAAACATCCACATCGATTAAAAACCGGAGTGGAGGCCACAATGTGGCCTCCACTCCGGTTTTTCGTAGAGGATTGAGGGAATCACTGGGCAGGCTGCAATCTACCCAAAATCTGCTCCTGGAAAAATTGGCTGGCCGTCTCTGGGGAGACAGAACAGAGCTCTCCATCCACAAAGACGCAGACCCCCTCCTGGCAATGGCCGGTGCAGAAGGTGCCGGCCAGCTGGACCTGGTCCTCCAAACGGTGTTCCTTAATGGATTTTTGCAGCTCCTCCAGCACATAGTGGGAGCCCTTCACATGGCAGGAGCTGCCAAGGCAAACGGTGACGGTCATTTTTTACACATCCTCCCTCATTTGGTGGCAGCCGCGCGCTCAATGGCGCGGTTGCGGAAAAACAGGCAGATATCGGTACAAACCATGATAATATTGGGGAAATAGAACCAGAAGGCCAGATTGTAGGTGTGGGTCATACATTTGGAGATGATTCCACAGACATAGCCGAAGGCGATAAAACACATAAACAGCAGGCTTTTTCCCTTGGTGGAACGGGAACGGTAGGAGCGGATGATGGATAGGGGCCAGGAGATGCCAAAACAGAGAATCATCATCGTTTCAAAAATTTCTGCAAGCATGGATTGACGTTACCTCCTCAAAATTCGGTCGCTCGTTATTTCACCCGGCGATAGTCAGGCAGCAGCTTGGGGGAGACCAGATCGCTGTGAATGCCGGCCTGTTCCAGCTGGCGGGCAAACGCATCCACGTGGGATAGGGTCAGCTGACCTTCCTGGACCGCTTGGGCCTTTGCGGCGGCGGATTTACCAGCCGTACGGCCAAAGACGATGATATCCAGCAGAGAGTTGCCCATCAGACGGTTGCGCCCATGGATGCCTCCTACCGCCTCACCGGCTACAAACAGGTTTTCCACCCCGCTCTGGCAGTCCTTGGAGATATCGATGCCGCCATTCTGGTAGTGGAGGGTGGGGTAGACCAGGATGGGCTGTTTGCGGATGTCGATGTCATACTTGCCAAACATCCGCAGCATGGCCGGAATCCGACGCTCAATGGTGCCCTCGCCCCCCTTGCGCTCGATCATCGGGGTGTCCAGCCAAACACCCAATCCCTGGGAGGTGCGGACACCCTTGCCCCGGGTGGTGCACTCCCGGATAATGGAGGCCGCGGACACGTCCCGGGTCTCCAGGGGATGCATAAACGCTTCCCCGTCCACATTGATCAATTTGGCCCCCAGAGAGCGCACCTTTTCGGTGACCAGGGCTCCGAAGATCTGCTCGGGGAAGGCCGCTCCTGTAGGATGATACTGGAGGGTGTCGGGGTAGAGCAGCTTGGCTCCCGCCCGGTAGGCCAACACCAGGCCGTCGGCGGTGGCTCCATAGTGGTTGGAGGTGGGGAAGCCCTGGTAGTGCAGGCGTCCCGCGCCGCCGGTGGCAATGACTACCGTTTTGGCCCGCGCCACCATCAGCTCCTGGGTTTCCATATTCATAAGCACTGCACCTGCGGCCCGGCCGTTTTCATCCAATACCAGCTCAATGGCAGCGGTGAAGTCTACAACGGGGATCTGCCGGTTGAGCACCTCGTCCCGCAAGGTGCGCATGATCTCTGCACCGGAGTAATCTTTGGCAGCATGCATCCGTTTACGGGAGGTGCCGCCGCCGTGGGTGGTAATCATTGTGCCGTCCGGCTCCTTGTCGAACTCCACGCCCAAGTCGTTCAGCCAGGCGATGGCCTCTGGGGCCTCGGTGACCAGCTTATAGAGCAGCTCCGGCTTGGCTGCGAAGTGGCCGCCTCCAAAGGCGTCCAAATAGTGGATCGCGGGGCTGTCGTTGGGTTTGTCTGCGGCCTGGATGCCGCCCTCCGCCATCATGGTGTTGGCGTCCCCCATCCGCAGCTTGGTGACGATCATGACCTTGGCGCCGGCCTTGTCCGCCTCGATGGCCGCGGAGGTTCCAGCGCCGCCGCCGCCGATAATCAATACGTCCACGTCATAGGCGGGATGTTCCAAGTCCACCTGAGCGGGGGCGATCCGGCTATTGGCCTGGAGCAGAGCAGCCAACTCGGTGGGGACCTTCTCCCCTCTGTTGGGGCCCACCTGCAAAACCGCGAACTCCCCTTCTTTGTAATCGGGGTGATAGGTCTTGAGCAGGGTATCTTTTTCTTCGGCAGTCATCCGCCGGGGTTCCAGCTCCAGGTTTTTGGCCCGGGCGGCTTCCACCTTGCGGATAGATTCCATCATCTCATTGGTATACATGGTCGCGTCCCCTCCTTATTGCTCAATCTCGCGGTGGTTATAGAGCTCCTGCAGCTCCGCTAGAGGCTTCTGCATGAGCTCCTCCATCATCCCCTCAAAATCGCCGGCCTGGATCTCCTGGACCCGTTTTTCCAGATGGGCGGACTTGGGAGCCAGGTATTTTCCGTTGAGGCGGCGGGCCAGCATGGCCACCTGGGGATGGGAGATGCCAGCAGGGCAGCGGGAGGAACAGACGCCGCACATGACGCAGTCAAACGACTCCTCAGCACACTTTTCAAACTCCCCACGCTGGGCGTAGGCGATATACTGCATCACATTCAGATCCTGCGTGCAGCTCTTGGTGCAGGCATTACAACCGATACAGGCATAGATTTCAGGGTAGAGCTGCATCATAATCATCTGGGAGGGGGTCACCTTCTCAATGTCGTACACCTGCTTGACCACCGGGAAGAAGGGGAGCATGGCGATATACATGTTGTCCACCACCTGGGTCTGGCAGGCCAGGCAAGCGTGCAGCTCACTATCCCCCTTCACCCGGTAGACGGTGGCACAGGCGCCGCAAAAGCCATTGCGGCAGCCGCAACCACGCACCAGTTGGTAGCCCGCGTATTCAAATGCGCCCATGATGGTCAGGCTGGCGGGGACCTCATATTGCTTGCCCATCAGGAAGACATGAACCATAGTTTCCATTGCGCGACTCTCCTTTATCAATACTCATTGGGAAGCTCGTCCAGCTGGTCGAAGCGGAACACTGGCCCATCCTTGCAGACATATTTGCTGCCAATGTTGCACCGCCCGCATTTTCCGACGCCGCATTTCATCCGTAATTCCATGGTGGTGTAGACCTGAGTCTCCGAGAAGCCCAGCTCCTTGAGCCCCTCCAGCGTAAATTTGATCATGATGGGCGGCCCACAGAGCAGCACCGTTTTGTTTAGATCCGGCTGCAGCTCCTTCACAAAGTTGGGCACAAATCCCACATGTCCATCCCAGCCCTCCTGGGCCCGGTCGATGGTCAGGTTGACTTGGATACCCTCGTCCGCCATCCACTCGTCCAAAATCTCCTGGTAATCCACCAGGTCCTCTTTGGAGCGGGAACCATAGACGATCTGGATGCTGCCATAGTTCTGACGTTTATCCCGCACGTAGTTGATGACCGAGCGCAGGGGCGCCAAACCGATGCCACCGGCGATGAATAGAAGGTCCTTCCCTTTCAGCGCCCCCTCCACCGGGAACCCATTTCCATAGGGGCCCCGGATGGTGATCTGCTGGCCCACATCCATAGCGTGGAGCCAGTTGGTGAGGCAGCCGCACTTTTTGATGCTAAATTCCATGAAATCCTCATTGGTGGGGGAGGAGGTGATGGAGAACATGGCCTCGCCCACACCGGGGATGGAGAGCATCGCGCATTGGCCGGGCATATGTTCAAAGACCTTTTTGCCGTCCAGTCCGACCACCCGGAAGGTCTTGACGTCGGGCGTGTCGATCCGGATGTCGGTCACTACGCCCAGTTTTGGGATCAAGGTTTCCGTGTTCATTTGCAGTCTCCCTCCAATGCTTTGGCAACTTTTACGATGTTCATGGAGATGGGGCATTTGGACAGACACCGCCCACACCCCACACAGCCGTACTCACCATTGTTGTTGGCGGGGAAATAGACCAGCTTGTGCATGAACCGCTGGCGGAACCGCTCCTTCTGGGTCAGGCGGGGGTTTCCATGGGCCATGCGGGTGAAGTCGGAGTACATGCAGGAATCCCAGCAGCGGAACCGCTGCACCCCATGTCCGGTGTCCATATCCTTGATGTCATAGCACTGGCAGGTGGGGCAGACAAAGGTGCAGGTACCGCAGCCCAGGCAGCTCTCAGAGAGCGTTCCCCACTTTTCCGAATCGAACACCTCCATGAGCACCTGGCCACCGAAGCTTTTGGTGGAGAAATTTGCCAGCGGCAGTTTTTTCAGGATGGCGGAGACCCGCTCCTGCTGGGCCTTGACCGCCTCGTCACCACACGCCTCGGTCAGATCCGCCACCTGGGCCAGGAGAGCCTCCCCTTTGGGGGTATTGGCGGTGAGATAGAGGGCGTCCCCCTCCATCCAGCAGGTCACATCCCCTTGAGGGCAGGTGGGATCGATCCCAAAGGAGGTACAAAAACAGGTCTCCTCTGGGCGGGTGCAGGCCAGGCTCACAATGGTGCCATGTTCCCGACGGGACTGGTAGTAGGTGTCCACTGGATCAGCCAGGAAGACTTTGTCCAGAATGGTGAAGCTGCGGGCGTCGCAGCCCCGTACCCCAAACACCACAAAGTCCTCATGCTCGGTGCGGGGATCGATGATTTCAATCTCTTTGCCGCGGAGCTTGAAGTTTACCAGGTCCTCAGTTTGGGGGAAGAAGAAGTCCTTCGCGCTGCGCACGGTGTTCAGCGTGCTGCTCAACTGGACCCCTGGAGCCCAGCGCTGGAACTTGGCCTGACCGCTGTGATCCTCCACTGGCAGGTAGAGGGCCTGATGGGCGGCCATTGCCTCCAGAAATTGGTCCAATTTGGATAGGGAAAGTTTTTGCATGGCTCAATTTCCCCCTCTCTGGTATACGATACTGGGCTCCACATCGCCCTCGGTGTAGTTGGTGAGCGGAGCGCGGCTCTCGGTGTCCTCTCCCGCCTGGTAGTCGCCATAGAAGGTGTCAATATCCTTAATGAATTTGCGGTTGAGCAGGTGCAGAGGGATGTTCTGAGGGCAGACCCGGGAACATTCCCCGCAGTCGGTGCACCGGCCAGCCACATGGAAAGCGCGGATGATGTGGAACATGTTTTCCTCAAAGCTGTTGGCAGCCGCCTTTTGGGCAACACCGGAGTTGTCGTTGTCGAATACGCACTTCTCGCAGGAGCAGGCGGGGCAGACGTTGCGGCAGGCGTTGCAGCGGATGCAGCGGGAGAGTTCCCCGCGCCAGAAGTTGAACCGCTCGTCAGGGGTCATGGCCTCCAGTTTTTCCACCATGTCAAACCGGCCGCTTTGGAGAACCTGGCCCTCCTCACCCATGAGTTCGTCATAGGCCACATGCTTTTTGCTTTTGCAGTTCTGGCACCGTTCAGGCAGCGCCTGAGCTTTCTCCAGCTCTTGGGAGCCATAGAGGGTCTCGACCAAGAAACGGTCCCCTTGGGCCTGCAGACCAAGAATTCCCCGTACGCCGGCGGCCTTCAGCGTCTCCCCATCGGTTTTGCCCTCACAGGGGACGCCAATGACATAGACGTTGTCCCGCAGGATTCGGTGTTCCTTCACCAGCTGGTTGAAGCTGTAGGTGTCACAGGGCTTGAGAAAGACCAAAACCTTCCCCGGCTGGCGGGATTCCTTGATCAGATACTTGGAGAGGTTGTTGCCGCAGAAGTCGTTATAGACGAATTCTGCCTCCAGTTCCTCCACCGACTGGAACACCGCAGGGGTGATGTCATAGACGAACTCGCCGGTCTTCCAGCCCAAAACCCGCTGGACCTGGCCGCCCTGCAGGAGCTCTTTGGCTCTGGAAATCATTGCTGCTTGCATCTCAGGTCCTCCAATCTCTTGTTCTCACCCAGCTTGGTCACGGTGGCCACAAAGTCGTTCATGGTGGCGGCAAATTTGGCGCCCTCAGCGGCAGAGACCCACTCCACCCGGGTGCGCTCCTTTTCAATGCCCAGGTAGTCCAGCATGGAGAACAGCAGGGTCATACGGCGGCGGGCGTAATAGTTGCCGGTGGTGTAGTGGCAATCGCCGGGATGGCAGCCGCAGAGGATCACCCCATCGGCTCCACGCTGGAACGCCCGCAGGATGAACAACGGATTCACCCGGCAGGAACAGGGGACTCGGATGATTTTCACATCCGCTGGGTAGTTGAGCCGATTGGTCCCCGCCAGGTCGGCGCCGGCATAGGAGCACCAGTTGCAGCAGAACGCCACAATCTTGGGCTTGAATTCATTCATTCCTTGCATATCGCATCTACCTCCGCCATGATTTGCCGATTGGAGAAGCCCTTCAGATCCATTGCGCCGGAGGGACAGGCCACGGTGCAGGCACCACAGCCCTGACAGACTGCCTCATTCACCGAGGCCACCCGCCGGATGGCTACCGTCCGGTCGGGCATCCGGAACTCTTTGTCCAAATAGGTGATCGCGCCATAGGGGCAGACCTTTTCGCAGGAGGAGCAGCCGTTACACATCCACTCGTCCGAATGGGCCACACAGGGGTTGCAGGTGAGCTTGTTCTTGGCCAATAGGCCGATGACTTTGGCCGCGGCAGCCCCAGCCTGGGAGACTGTTTCGGGGATGTCCTTGGGCCCCTGGCAGACGCCGGAAAGGAAGATACCAGCGGTGGGGCTTTCCACCGGGCGCAGTTTGGGGTGGGCCTCGGTGAAGAAATCATTGGTATCCATACTGGCGGTGAGCATGGTGCCCAGGGAGCGGGCGGTCTTGTCCGGCTCGATGGCGGCGGCCAGCACGACCAGATCCGCGTCGATGTGCAGTTGCTCATTGGAGATCAGGTCGGATGCCTGGACGCTCAATTTGCCATCCGCCCGAGGAGTCACCTTGCCCACCATGCCCTTGATGTAGTGGACGCCGTATTCCTCCACCGCCCGGCGATAGAACTCATCAAAATTCTTGCCGGGGGTACGCACGTCGATGTAAAACACGTATACATCGGTATCAGGGTATTTCTCCCGGGTGAGCATGGCATGTTTAGCGGTGTACATACAGCAGATCTTGGAGCAGTAGGGCTTGCCGCAGCCGGAGGTATCTCTGGAGCCCACGCACTGGACAAATACAATGGTGTGGGGGTGCTTGCCGTCCGAGGGGCGCAACAGGGTGCCGCTGGTGGGGCCGGCGGCGTTGGTGAGCCGCTCAAACTCCAAGGAGGTGACCACATCTGGGCTCTGGGAGTAGGCATACTCCTCAAAGTTGTCCAGCTTAATGGGGTTGTAGCCGGTGGCCACCACAATGGCGCCGTACTCCCGTTCAATGATCTCGTCCTGCTGCTGGTAGTTGATCGCCCCGGCGGTACACACCTTGGCACAGACACCACACTTGCCGTTTTTCAACATGTTGCAGTAGTCTGGGTCGATGGTGGCCACCTTGGGGACCGCCTGAGCAAAGGGAATATAGATTGCCCGGCGGGTATCCAGCCCCAGGTTGAAGGCATTGGGCACTTTTTTCTGAGGACACTTCTCGGTGCAGAGGCCGCAGCCGGTACATTTTGTCTCGTCCACATAGCGGGCCTTCTTCTTGATCTTCACCCGGAAGTTGCCCACAAACCCCTTGACCTCCTGCACCTCGCTGTAGGAAAAGATGGTGATGTTTTCATTCTGTGCGCAGTCCACCATTTTGGGGGTCAAAATGCAGGCCGCACAGTCCAGGGTGGGGAAGGTCTTGTCCAGCTGAGTCATTTTGCCGCCAATGGTGGGCTCCTTCTCCACAATGTCCACCTCAAAGCCAGCCTCTGCCACATCCAGAGCGGTCTGGATGCCGGCGATGCCTCCGCCGATCACCAACGCCCGCTTGGTCACCGGGCTCTCTCCGGCGGTAAGAGGGGCGTTGAGCTGGACCTTGGCAATGGCCGCCCGCCCCAGGATGATGGCCTTTTCGGTGGCGGTGGCCATATCCTTGTGGATCCAGGAGCACTGCTCCCGGATGTTGGCGATCTCCACCATATAGGGGTTGAGCCCAGCGGAGGCGGCCGCCTTGCGGAAGGTGGCCTCGTGCATCCGAGGAGAGCAGGAACAGATCACCACGCCGGTGAGCTTCTGGTCCCGGATGGCATCCTTTACCAGGTTCTGGCCCGCCTCCGAGCACATGTATTGATAGTTGATGGAGTAGACGACGCCCGGCTCCCGGCCCAAGGCCTCGGAGACCGCTTTTACGTCCACCGTCCCCGCGATGTTGCTGCCGCACCAGCAGACAAACACGCCGATCCTTTGCATTTGCGCTCCTCCTTATTTGCTGTATTTTCGCAGGGCGGTGACAATCGCCTGCTGAGGCAGGTCCTCGTCCAATAGGGCGGGGATATCGCCAGGTTTCAGGTGGTTTTGTCCCTGCTGGCGGATCACCAGCAGCCGTACCGCCTCCACCAGCTTGGCGGGCTCCACCCCTCTGGGACAGCGCTCGATGCAGGCATAACAGCTCAAGCACTTGAACAGGGAGGGGGAGGCCATCAGCCGGTCGATCTGTCCCTTCTCCACCATGTAGACAAACTGGTGGGGATGGTACTCCATCTCATCATAGGAGGGGCAGGTGGCGGAACACTTGCCGCAGCGCATACATTTGAGCACATTGACCCCGCTGGAGCGGAGCACCTGCTCCTGATCCCTTTGGTTGTTCGTCATCTTCCATCCTCCCTTGCGGTATCCACGCCCAATGCCTGGGCCAGCAGCTCGGTGAAATAGACCACCGGCAGCTGATGCCCTGTGGGGGCGTTCTTGGTCAGGTTATAGAGGCAGAGGGGACAGGCGGTCACCAGCAGGTCAGCGCCCATCTGGGCGGCATCCTCCAGAACAGCGCCGCTCTTCTTGGAGGCCAGCGCCCGGTCCTCCAGGGTGACATATCCACCACAGCACTCGTTGCGGCTGGCATAGACCACCGGCTGGGCCCCCAGAGCCCGAATGAAGTCCTCCAAGATCTTGGGGTTCTCAGGGTTGTCCATCTGCATCACCTTGCCGGGCCGCAACAGCAGGCAGCCGTAATAGGCGCCGATCTTTTTCCCGGTGAGGGGGTTCTTCACCCGCTTTGCCAGCTCCTCGAACCCCACCTGGTCCCGGAGCAGCTCCAGGTAGTGGATCACTTTGGTTTCCCCCCGGTAGGGTTCTGCCAACTTCATGTAGTTGTTGGCATTCCGGGAGAAATCCTCATTTTCTGCCATGTCGTGATTGGCCTGTTTGAGCACATTGTGGCAGGCGGAGCAGAGGGTCACCAGATCCTGCCCCAACTCCTTCGCCCCATTGAGGGCACGCACCGCCGCCAGCTTGCTGGCAATCTCATCCTGGGCCATGGAATAAGCTCCGCCGCAACACTGCCACTCCGGCAACTCCTGAAGCTCGATCCCCAGCACCTGGGCCGACCGGCGGGCACACTGATCCAGCCGCTGGGCCTTATTTTTCAGGGTGCAGCCGGGATAATATGAAAATACCATATGCAATCCTTCCTTTTTCCAACGGTTTCAGCCGGGTCAGGCCATCTGCTCGGGGTGGAACACCTCGTCAAACCGCTCCGCCGTCAAAAATCCCAGCTCCACACAGGCCTCCTTCAAGGAGATGTTGTCCTTATAGGCTTTTTTGGCGGTCTTGGCCGCGTTTTCGTAGCCGATGTAGGGGTTCAGGGCGGTCACCAACATCAGAGAGTTGTGGAGGTTGTGGTGCATCTTTTCCCGGTTTGCCCGGATCCCCACAGCGCAGTGGTTGTTGAACGAGACCATGCACTCGGCCAGCAGCCGGGCAGACTGAAGGAAGTTGTAGATGCACACCGGCATGAACACGTTCAGCTCAAAGTTGCCCTGAGAGGCAGCCATGCCAACCGCTACATCGTTGCCCATCACCTGGACGGCCACCATGGTGACCGCCTCGCACTGGGTGGGGTTCACCTTGCCGGGCATGATGGAGGAGCCGGGCTCGTTTTCCGGGATGAAGATCTCCCCCAAACCGTCCCGGGGACCGCTGGCCAGCCAGCGCACATCGTTGGCAATCTTCATCAGGTCGGCGGCCAGCGCCTTGAGCGCCCCGTGGGCAAACACCAACTCATCCTTGCTGGTGAGGGCGTGGAATTTGTTGGGGGCAGTGACAAACGCCTTGCCGGTGAGGCTGCTGACCTCTTGGGCCACCAGCTTGTCAAACCCGGCGGGAGCGTTGAGCCCTGTGCCCACGGCGGTCCCTCCCAGAGCCAGCTCTTTGAGCTCGGGCAGCGCCAACTGAAGCAGGTGCTTGTCCTTCTCCAGAGAGGTGCGCCATCCGCTGATCTCCTGGGAGAAGCGGATGGGAGTGGCGTCCTGCAGGTGGGTGCGCCCGCTTTTCACAACCCCCTCATTCTCCTGCTCCAACCGGCGGAAGGTGTCCGTCAACAGGTCGATGGCAGGGATTACCTTGTCTTCGATGGCCAACACCGCCGCGATATGCATGGCGGTGGGGAAGGTGTCGTTGGAGGACTGGCTCATATTGATGTCGTCATTGGGGTGCAACAGTTTCTCCCCGGCGATCTCGTTGCCCCGGTTGGCAATCACCTCATTGGCGTTCATGTTGGACTGAGTACCGCTGCCGGTCTGCCAGACCACCAGTGGGAAGTGGTCGTTGAGGGAACCGCTGATTACCTCGTCACAGGCCTTTGAGATGGCATCCAACTTATGCCGGGTCATCTTTTCCGGTTTGAGCTGGTGGTTGGCGATGGCGGCCGCCTTCTTCAGGATGCCGAAGGCGTGGGTGATCTCCCGGGGCATGGTTTCAATGCCTACGCCGATGGGGAAATTTTCGTGGCTGCGTTGGGTCTGGGCGCCCCAGTACCTGTCGGCTGGGACTTTTACCTCCCCCATGGAGTCGTGTTCGATCCGATACTCCTGCCCATTCTGCTGGCTCATATTCTTTCCTCCTGTCCCTGGTTTTGGCGTTTGGTCCGGCTCAGATGCGGACGCTCTTGAGCACCGCCTTCAGGCTGTCGGCGCTCTTGCGGAGCTTGGCGATCTCATCATCGGTGAGAGGGGCCACAATTCGGCTGTCCATGCCACCGGCGCCCACAACGGACATGGTGCTCAGGCAGACGTCCTCGATGCCATACTCCCCGTGCATCATGCTGGAGACGGTGAGCACTGTATCGGCGCCGCTGAAGATGCATTTGCAGATGTGGCAGACCGAGACAGCGACCGCATAGAAGGTCGCCCCCTTGCGGGAGATGATCTTGCCGCCGGATTTGCGGATATAGTTCTCCACCTCGTCGTGGACCAGGGTGGGGTTGGCCACAGGTTTCTCTGTGAGGCAGTCCACATAGCTGTCGATGGGGATATTGGAGATGGTGGCGATCGACCAGGGCACAAAGGAGGTGTCCCCGTGCTCACCAAACACATAGGCGTGGACGTTCTGTTGGTTGATGGAATAATACTCTGCCAGACGGGCCCGCAGGCGAGCGGTATCCAAAATGGTGCCGGAACCGATGATCTGTTTCTCTGGCAGTCCGGAGATCTTCTGGAACACATAGGTCAGGATATCCACCGGGTTGCTGACAACAATATAGATGGCGTTGGGAGCGTATTTGACAATTTCCGGAACAATCTGCTTGGTGACGTCCACATTGACTTGGGCCAATTCCAGACGGCTCTGACCGGGTTTGCGGGCGATGCCGGAGGTGAGAATGACAATATCAGAATCCTGGGCGTCCATATAGCTGCCCGCATAGATGGAGATAGGGGGGCAGAACGAGACCCCTTGGCGGATGTCCAACGCCTCGCCCAGGGCTTTGGATTCGTTGATGTCAATCATGACTACTTCAGTGGCGATACCGTTGACCGCCATGGTGTAGGCGATGGTGGAACCGACGCTGCCAGCTCCGATGATTGTAACTTTTTTTCCCATTGCAATTCCTCCATTTTTTAACTTTTTGCGGTGGCCGTTACCGCATGGTCAGTGGGTTCCATCGGCCTTTTCGTACAAATTTTTCAGATGGTGGGAGAGCAGCGCTAGAGAGGAGGCCATATTTTCCTGTTGGATGAGGACCCCCTCCGGTGCTCGCAATAAAACCGGCGCAAAATTCCAAACCGCCCGCACGCCGCTGTTGGTCAGTGCATCACAGCAGGCCTGTGCCGCAGCGGCGGGAACCGCGAGGATCCCAATCTGGACCTGTTGCCTCTGGCAAAAATTGGGCAGTTCCGAAACTGGCAAGATCGGCCTCCCATCCACCACCGCTCCCACCAGAGCGGGATTGATGTCAAAAGCGGCCATGATCTTTAACCCATAGTCAGAGAAGCCGCCGTAGGAGAGCAATGCCAGCCCTAAATTTCCCACTCCCACCAAGACGGTGCGGCTGCATCCGCCCGCCCACAAAAAGCGCTCTAAATCCTGAATCAGAGTCTGTAGGGGATAGCCGGTCTTGGGTTTTCCGCAGGAAGTGACGGCGGCCAGATCTTTGCGGACCTGAACCTCCCCCAATCCCAGGCCCGCAGCAATGGCGGTGGCGGAGATATGGGGATAGACGTTTTCCGGCAGTCCGCGTAGGTAGGAGAGATAGACAGGAAGCCGTTGCAAGGTAAGTTTTGAGATATGTCCCGATTTCATGGAGGCCTCCTTTCCGGAAATCTGCTGTCAGATATCGATAAAACTTTACTTATTTTCGATAAAAAACAAACAAAATGCTCTCTCTTAAAGCTTGGGATTACCGAAATGTCACGCTTGGTTAACACCTTTGTTACTATAACATAGACCGGCATTGTTTGAAAAGGCGATTTGACGAAAAAAAGCGGTTGATGCTCAAAAATTATGCATCTTGCTATTTTTTTAACAATTTAACAGCGAAAGAACCAGGCAAACCGACTAAATCGCCAAAACTCCATAAAAAATACTGCTATTTCGCTCTTTTTCAGAAAAATTAGGGCCCAATTTTCAAGGGATCAAAATGGGGGCGCAACTGCGCCCCCATTTTGATCCCTCATTTAAATAGAAGTCCGTCGAAAGACCCAATATCGGCCAAAAGTTCCTTCACAGACTCTTGGCTGTTGCCATCCATCATTGCTTTAACAATTCGGATATGACCTTCACAGTCCATGACAAAGGAGGTCCGTTTCCATTTGTCCCAGTGGAATTGGGCATAAGCCCTGGTGAGCACATTCATGCTGTTTTGAAGCATCCGATAGCTGTATTGATTGCAGCTGTAGGAAATCAGTTTCAGGTGGAAACGAATGTTGTTCTCCCAGTGGTGCCAGATATCCTCCTCATAGTCCACCTGGCAGTTTTCCAAGGTGTAGTCCATCAGATCCTGCAAATCCTGGGGGGTGAGGGTGGGAAGGTATTGGATTAAACTGTTGCTCTCCAAAATCGAACGGAATTCCAGAATGTCCCGGATATCGCGCTCGGTCAATTTGACAATGGCGTAGCCATATCGGGGGATACTGCGCAGAACATTTTCGCTGCACAACCGATTGAGGGCGTCCCGTACGGGGGATTTACTGACCCCATATTTTTCAATCAGCTGTTTTTCATTGATGACTTCGGTCTGTTGGTAGACCCCCTCGATGATGTCCTCCAATACGGCGTCATACACCTGTCCGGTGAGAGAGTTTGTCCGATCCAAATATCCACACCCCTTCCTGAGCCCAAAACGATTGACATGCTTAACGATGTTGCTTGGCATACTCCTTTGTGGCATCCACTGCGGCCCGAATCCGCTCGGCTGAAATCTCGGTAGGTAACGTACAATCGGCACCCAAAAGGAACTTATGGGTCCCCATTTCGTCCAGAAGCTGGTAAACCGCCTGATGAATCTGCTCCATGGTCCCATCCACCAGTACACCGGAACGGTCATCCAAACCGCCCAAAATAGCCCGCCCAGCAAACAGTTTTTGTCCCTCTTTCAGGCTGGGATTCTCGGAAAAGACGCCCCAGTTAATTACATCCCCAGGGTAGTCCTGATAACGGGTGAGGTTTAGACGGTCCTTGCAGATGTGCAGAATATTGAAAGCAGGGCGCTTGTCCGCTGCATGCAGAATCTGCAGATCATAGGGTTTGATAAACTCCTCAAACTCCTCGTCGGTATAGAGATAGCTTTCGCCGCCCAGTGCCGCATAGTAGATCCCATCGACGCCGACTTTCAGAGCCTCCTCCGTGAGGATGGTCAACGTCTCTGCAATGGCCTCGTAGGCCTGCTTTACCGCTTTGGGGTCCCGGCGCAGGTGATCGGTCAAAAAGCTGGTGCGACCGGGCTCGTAGCCGGAGGTGCCTCCCCGAGCGTGCCAAGCGGAGGCCACCAGACCATGGACGGTGAGCAAGACCACACCCTTGTCATGAACCTGGTCCAAAATCCGCTTGGTGATCTCCAACTGATCCTGGATAAAGGAAGCATTGCGGCCAAAGGGACGGATTTTCCCCCAATCGGCGGGTTCCCGGATGGGAATATCACAGGGGAACACGTTTTCATTCATAATTTTCATGATGTCGGTGCCGGTCTCTTGGAAAAATTTCAGGTGAGCCTGCACCGCCTGCTCCCCATAGAAGCAATCTTCGGGGAAATGGAGCCAGAAACCGGCAGGGACCCGGTCCACCTGTTCTCCTCTTACGGCGGCAATGACATTTTCGCGGTTGGTCATGGTAGTTTCTCCTTCTATTAATATATCTTTACATGGCAATTATAGGATATTGTCCAGAGCAATCAGCGCTAAAATACAGGCCTTCAGGCAGTAGCGGAGAACTTGGATGGAGATGCACTCATCCGGTTGGTGGCCATGGCCTTTCCCGTCGGGGAAGGGGACGGGCATATCCTTGATGCCAGGTCCAAAACCGACAGCGTTGGGGAGATGCCGGGCATAGGTACCACCGCCAGTGGTGTAAGGCTCTAAATGACGGCCCAGCACATGGTCGGAAATTTCGCAGAGCAAGGGAATTGCCGGATGATCCTTCGGGACATAGGCAGGAGGATCGTCTCCAAAATCTTCCAGCTGATAGCCCTTGGACTCCAGATAGGCGCGTAGGGAGGTCTTCACCTGTTCCCCCTGGACGGTAACCGGATAACGGGTATCGAACCGTACCCGCAGGCAACCATCCTCCAGACGGACCACAGACCCCACACAGGTGAGCCGGCCGGAAGCTTCGTCTTGGAAGGGGATTCCGGTCGTCTCTCCGTAGTAATTGGAGGTGAAATGAGCAAGGCCCTCCACAGCACCTCTACAGCTGCCGGTGAGCAGCCCACTGCGGGCCAGGGCATCTGCCAACAGATGAACTGCGTTACAAGAACCCTCCGGGAAAGCCGCATGGCGGGAAAGACCGTGGGCAGTCACTTTCAGCCCCTCTGCGGTCTCCTCCAGATCGATCCCTTCCTCACAGAAGGGGCGCATCTGGGCAGCAGAAATCCCGGATATGACCGCCTGAGCCAGGTCCGGCACAACATTCACCACTTGGCCGGCGGTGAAGCTGAGCAGATTGCCCTGAGCCGGGGCGGCAGCTGTGAACCGGAAGATCCCCTTTTCCCCAAAACAGACGGGGAAATCGTTATCGGGAACCAAGGAAAAATCCGGAATCGGGCCGTGTTCACAGAAATATTGAATATCGGCCATGCCGGTCTCTTCACTACAGCCAAAGTAGAGAAGCACATCATTTTGCAGCGGGATTTTTTCCTCTTGGAAGAACCGCAGGGCATAGAAGGCCGCCATTGCGGGCCCTTTGTTGTCCCCTACGCCCCGCCCCACCAGGAAATCGCCCTGTTGGGTGCAGTTCCAGGGACCATAGGTCCATTTGGAGGTATCTCCCACCGGTACCACATCCAGATGGGAGAATAGGCCGATCAATTTTCGCTTCTCGCCCTGCCCCTGCATCCGGCAGGAGCCACAGTAGTAGTCATAGTTCTCAGTAAGAAAACCATGCTTTTCCGAGAGCTCCAGTGCATGGTCCAATACATTGGCACATCCCTCTCCAAAGGGGTGTTGCCCCTCCTGCGCCTGAGAGACGCTGGGGATGGCCACCAACTGACGCAAGTCCTCGAGCATCTGATCCTGATGGGCGTCCATCCATTGATCAATTTTCTCCTCAAAGCAAGCATCCCATTTCACATCAGTCACTCTCCTTGTCATAGAGATGGCAGGCAACAAAATGACCAGGGGCCTCCTCCCGAAGCGGCGGGCGGCACTGTTTGCACTGCTCTGTGGCATAGCGGCAACGGGTGTGGAAGTGGCAGCCAGCGGGAGGATTCAATGGACTGGGGACATCCCCTTCCAAAATGATCCGCTTGGTGGTCACATCCACATCTGGGATGGGGATGGCGGAGAGCAGCGCCTGGGTGTAGGGGTGCAGGGGATGGGCATAGAACTCCTCCTTTTCCGCAATCTCTACCACCCGCCCCAAATACATCACCGCAACCCGGTCACTGACATATTTGACCACGCTTAGGTCGTGGGAGATGAACATATAGGTGAGGTTTTTATGGGCCTGCAGTTCCTTAATCAGGTTGAGCACCTGGGAACGGACCGACACATCCAGGGCGGAAACCGGCTCGTCACAGACTACGAACTCCGGGTTGAGCACCAGTGCCCGGGCGATAACAATTCGCTGACGCTGGCCGCCGGAAAACTCGTGGGGATACCGGTTCATCTGGCTCTCCTGCATTCCCACCAGCTTCATGATTTCCGCTACCATTTCGGTGCGTTCTGACATGCTGCCGATCCCGAAGGCGTCCAGGGGAGCACGGATCAGCTCCAGCACTGTCATGCGGGGGTTCAGCGAGGCATAAGGGTCCTGGAAGATCAGCTGCATTTTTTTCCGCATGTTGCGCATCTCTTCCTTATTATAGCCCAGGATGTTCTCCCCATGATAGAGGACTTCACCGGAAGTTGGTTCAATCAGCCGCAAAATGGTACGCCCCAGAGTGGATTTCCCACAGCCGGACTCTCCCACAATGCCTAGGGTCTCTCCTTTGTGGATGGTCAGATCCACCCCATCCACCGCTTGCACCTTTTTGAGCGGTTTCCCGGTAAATGTTTTGGCAGTGACAAACTGTTTGCTCAGGCCATTGACCTGTACCAGTGTCTCATTCAGCATCCTGTCCAGCTCCTTCCGGCGCAAATTTCCAGCATCTCACCTTACGTCCGTCCACATCAAACAGCTCAGGCTCCTTTTTGGAGCAGATCCCCATTGCTTCCGGGCACCGCTCACAGAAACGGCATCCAGCCGGCATATTGCTCAAATCCGGCACCGAGCCTTTGATGGTGTAGAGCAGGTCGTCACTGGATTGGTTTAAGCGGGGGATAGAAGCCAAAAGCCCTTTGGCGTAGGGATGCAATGGATTTTTAAAGATGCTGCGCACATCGGAGTACTCCATCTCCTTGCCGGCGTACATGACCATCACATTGTCGGCCATCTCCGCGACCACCCCCATGTCGTGGGTGATCAGCATGATGGAGGTGTGCTCCTTCTCCTTGAGTTCCCGCATCAATTCCAGGATCTGAGCCTGAATGGTCACATCCAGAGCGGTGGTGGGTTCGTCAGCGATAAGCAGGGAGGCGTTGCAGCTCAAGGCCATTGCGATCATCACCCGCTGGCGCATACCGCCGGACAGTTGATGGGGATATTCTTTCATGCGCGCCTCTGGAGAGGGAATCCCCACCTTGGCAAGCATCTGGACCGCCCGATCCCAAGCCTCTTTGTGAGGCACTTTTTCATGGGTGGTGATCGTCTCGGTCAGCTGTTTGCCAATGGTGAGCACCGGATTCAGGCCGGTCATGGAGTCCTGAAAGATCATGGCGATCTCATTGCCCCGGATCTGCCGCATCTGTTTTGGGGTCTTCTTCAAAAGATCCTCCCCTTTGAAGAGAATCTCCCCTCCCGCAATCCTGCCCGCGTTCTCCGGAATTAGACGAAGGATGGAGAGGGAGGTGACGCTTTTTCCGCATCCGGACTCGCCCACAATACCCAGCGTTTCTCCATTGCGGATGGAGAAGGACACCTCGTCTACCGCGGTGACGGTGCCGTTCTTTCCACTAAACTGGGTCTTCAGCTTTTTGACTTCCAGCAGGTTTTCAGACATGTTGGCTCCCTCGTTTCTTTCTATGGTGATAGCTGCCACGGGCTCGGGCGCTCTTTTTTCGGGCCGGGGAACCCCCGGCCGGGAAAAAGAAGGCCCGAGCCGGCCTCCGCCGTTGCGGCAGAGGCCGGCGACCTTCCTGGGAAGAAGGGGGTTAGGCCACCTTCCACTCCCAAACGTTTTTGTTGATGTTGTAATCGGTGGTGCTGGCGGGGATGTTGCTCAGGCGGTTGTTATAAGCGAACAGGGTATTGGTGAAGTAGAGGAACGCCATGGGCATCTGATCCTTCAACAGCATCTGATACTCATCGTAGATGGGCTTACGGGCCTCAAAGGTGACCTCTTTGGCGCCGGACTCACCCACCTGGCCGATGGTAGGATCGGTGAGCTGAGTGAAGTTGTTCATGTAACCCACCGTGACGTTAGGCACAGACTCGGAGGGGTCGACTGAACCGGCGGACCCGATGAAGCACAGGTCATAGTTGCCTTCCCGAGCCATATTCAGCAGGGTGGGGAAGTCCAATGTCTGAATGCGGGTCTTGACGCCAATTTTGGCCAGGTCCTGTTGGATGAGTACAGCAGACTTCTCGCGGACCTCATTGCCGGTGGAAACCAGCATCTCCAGTTCCCGGTTGGGGTCCCAGCCAGCCTCTTCCAGCATCTGAGCAGCGCGGTCAGGATCATACTCGATGGGCAGCAGGTCCTGGTTGAAGTACTGATGGTCCTCGGGCAGGGGTCCGATAGCCGGACGGGCCTCTCCCATCATCAGCTGGTCCACCAGCACATCGCGGTTGATGGCCAGGCTGAAGGCCTGCCGGACTTCCTGGCTCAGATAATCGCGGGAGGTGTTCATCGCCATGTACTGATAGGCGAAGGTGGGGATCGATTCGGTCACCAGGTTCTCCTGGGCCTGAGCGTTCTCCCAATCCTGGAAGGGGATCTGGGTGTTGCCGCTGAGGATATCAATCTCACCGCTGATCAGGCCGGCCAGCAGGTTGGAGGACTGGACCTTCCGGAACACCAGACGGTCAAAGTCGGGGGCACCCAGGTAGTAGTCCTTGTTGGCGGTGAATTCCACCCGTTCGCCAGAGATGGTGGAATCAAAGATGCAGGGGCCGGAGCCGACCGGATTCTGCCAGAACGCATCGGTGGCCAGGTCTGCGTCAGAGATACCGGAGAGCAGGTGCTTGGGGATGATGAAGAAGTCCCGGTTGACCATGGCATAGATGATGGCAGGATCCATGGGAGTTTTCAGGGTGAACTCTACCGTATGGTCGTCCAGAGCAGTGACCTGGATGCCATCGGGGGACAGCTCCATACCAGAGTCATCGGTGCCGCCAAAATACTGCATCCGGATCCGGCGGGGGTAGGTGAAATCGGCAGAAGAGGCCACCTGGGCGCTGTAGACCACGTCCTCAGCGGTGACAGGCTCTCCGTCATGCCATTTGGCGTTGGGGTTCAGGTGGTAGGTGATCTTGTCGCTGGTCTCGTTGATCTCCCAGCTCTCCGCCAGACGGGGCTCAAAGGTACCGTCGGTGTTGATGACCATCAACCGGTCGAACATCAACTCAATGACGCTGTCCGCGCCGGCATTGGTGGTATTCATGGGCATAAAGGTGTCCCAGTCGCCGGTCTGAGCGATGGTGACGATCTTCTCGCTCGAGTTGGACCCGGTAGAGGCGGTCCCAGCGGTGGAAGCGGTGCCCTCCGCCGTGGAAGCAGTGGAGGAGCCTCCGGAGCTTCCGCCACAGGCGGAGAACAGCAGCATTGCGGCCAGTGCAGCGGACATGGCCCTTAGAACTCTGCGATTCATGTTGATAACCTCCAGATTTTCAAATATTGATAATCCCACGCGGGATTGGATAACAAGTTACTTTTTGACCTTGAGCTTGGAATCCAGGGCGTCCCGGATGCCGTCGCCCACAAAGTTGATACTGCAGACGGTGAGCACCAGCAGGATGCCTGGCGGCACCCACAGCCAAGGCCGCGAGGAGAGCACGGTGATGGATTGGGCTGCGTAGAGGATATTTCCCCAGGAGGCCTGGGGTGGCTGGACACCCATGCCCAAAAAGCTCAATGCGGACTCTTGGATGATGGCCTGAGCGGTGCGGAAGGTGAAGTTGATCAAGATGGGCGCAAAGGCGTTGGGGATGATATATTTAAATAGAAGGGGGAGATCCTTGGTACCCACCGCCTTGGCAGATTCCACATACTCCTTTTCCCGGATGGAGAGCACATTACCATAGATCAACTTGGCAAAGTCGGTCCATCCCAACACGCCAATCACCAATGTGACCGTCCAAACGGAGGGGCCGATCACTGAAACCAGCACTAGAATCAGAATCATGGAGGGGAAGGACATGAAGATGTCCGCGCACCGCATGATGATGGTTTCCCAGATCCCCTTGTAGTAGCCAGCCAACAGGCCCAGAGGTACACCAATACATAGGCTGATGGTGGCGGAGAGGATACCCACCAATAGGGAGACACGACCGCCGTAGATCAGCCGGGCGAATACATCCCGTCCGGTGTCGTCGGTGCCCAGAATGTGCGCTCCTCCAGGAGGGGCGCTGAAGGCCAATACATCGGAGGTGTAGGGGTCCAGCTGCATGACAATGGGCAGGATCACCACTACCAGCACCTCTAGCAGGATGATGCACAGGCCAATCATGGCCAATTTGTGGGACGAGAATTTTTTGAGTACGTCCCGATAATAGGAATCTTTTTTGGTTGTCTCTTTCATATCCATCCTCCTTTAGCGGCTCTGGCGGATCTTGGGGTCGAGAACGCCGTAGAGGATATCGGTGACCACGTTCCCCAGTAGTACAGCAATCGCAATGACAACAGTGATCCCCATAATGGTGGGATAATCACGGGAGTTGATCGACTGTACCATCAAGCTGCCCAGCCCCGGCCAACCAAATACCTGCTCGGCCACCACTGCGCCGCCGAATAGGAAGGGAATCATCGTGGAGAGCACAGTCACCACAGGGATCAAAGCATTGCGAAGAGCATGCCCCATCACCACGATAAACTCCCCCAAACCTTTCGCCCGGGCAGTGCGGATATAGTCCTCCTGGAATACCTCCATCATGCTGCCGCGGGTCTGTCGGAGCAGGCTGCCGATATTAAAGATGGCCAACACCAAACAGGGCATGATGATGTGGGTAAATAGGGAGGAAAGACTGTGGGAGCCGGAGTCATACATGCCACCCATAGGCAGCACCTGAAGTTTGACGGCAAAGATGTAGATGAATACCAGCCCGGTGAAGAAAGTAGGGGTGGAAGCCCCAATGAAAGAGAGGCCGGAGGAGATGTAGTCCCAAGCGGAATAGGGCTTGTAGGCGGACATGATTCCCAGAGGGACCGCCACCAAAATTGCGACGATGGTGGAGGCAAAGGTGAGAATCAAGGTGGGTCCCAGCCGCTCCATCACCATTCCCCAGACCGCTTGTCCGGTGCGATAAGAGGTCCCAAGATTTCCCTGCAGCAGAGCGCCCAGCCATTTGAGATATTGGACGATCACCGGCTGGTCCAACCCAAGCTGGTGGCGCATGGCCTCCATGTCCTCCACTGTGGCCATGGGATCGGCCAACAACAGCTCCAGAGGGCTGCCAGGAGCCATGGAGGAGATCACATACACTAGGATTGTGATGCCGAAGAAGGTGGGTATGGCTATGAGAAGCCGTTTTAGGATGTATTTGCTCATGCGTCCATCGACCTCCGTGTCTGTTTTGCATCCCTGGAACGGGATGAATGGGACCAGCGGCGCTTTCGCCGGAGGAGTTTTAAAATATTCTTACTGATATTATCACTGGTGTATTAAAATGTCAACAGCGGATGAAGAAAGTGTGAACATTACATTCTATTTTTGGATTCCTGACCAAATAGAGCACAGTGAATTTGAAAGAAGTTACCAAAGCCGGTTTTGGCCGGCCCAACAGGGCGGCTGGTGAATAACCCCAGATTTTTTATGGAGGTTTCGTTCAGGATTCCTAAATTTGGAATGGCGGCTTGCTTTTGTATCTCAGAAGCGCTTATAATATGCCAAGAACCTTCGAGGCGGCTCTTCAGAGTGGTGGAGCTGCTCTTTCAGAATGGTCAGCGAAAGGATCTGAGTACAATGCGTGCCTATGAACGTTTTCTGCACTATGTCTCCTATGATACCCAGTCGGATAGCGCCTCCCAGTCAGTCCCCTCGACGTCAAAACAAAAGATCTTGGGAGCGGAACTTGTCCAAGAACTGCAGACACTGGGACTGTCTGATGCCCGGATGGACGACAGCGGCTACGTCTACGCCACCCTGCCTGCCAGTGCTGGCTACGAGCAGGTGGACCCGGTGGCGCTGATTGCCCATATGGACACCGCAATGGACATGTCCGGCGCCGATATCAAGCCTCGGATTGTGAAAAACTATGATGGCGGAGATATTCTCTTAAACCAGAAGCTGGGGATTACCACCCGGGTCTCCGACTTCCCGGAGCTAAAGCGATATGTGGGGGAGGATCTGATCGTCACCGATGGGACCACTCTGTTGGGGGCGGATGACAAGGCCGGGATTGCGGAGATTATCACCATGGCAGAGGAGCTTCTGGCCCACCCGGAGAAGCCTCATCCCCCAGTGAAATTGGTCTTCACCACCGACGAGGAGATTGGGCGTGGAGTGGACCATCTGGACCTGGAACAGGTGGGAGCCCGGCGGGGCTATACTGTTGACGGGGGCGCCGTGGGGGATCTAAAATATGAAAACTTTAATGCGGCCTCTGCGCAGGTGACCATTCACGGGATCACTGCCCATACTGGCTATGCCAAGGGGATTTTGCGCAACGCGACCCTTCTGGCTATGGAGTTTCATGCCATGCTCCCCATATTTGAGAACCCTGCCTGTACAGAGAACCGGGAGGGGTTCTATCATCTGGACCGGTTGGAGGGGCGGACCGAACTGGCAGAGCTGCACTATATCATTCGGGATCACGATATGGGAATTTTCCAGCGCCGTAAGCAGCTGATGGAACAGGCGGCAGCCTATCTCAATGAGAAGTATGGGAACGGCACTGTGGAACTGAAAATAGAGGACTCTTATTATAATATGTATGAACAAATCCGCCCTCATTACAATCTGGTGGAGTATGCGGCCCAGGCTATGCGGATCTGCGGTGTAGAGCCGGTGAGCGAACCCCCTATCCGGGGCGGAACCGACGGGAGCCGGTTGTCCTATATGGGGCTGCCCAGCCCTAACCTATGCACTGGTGGACATAACGGCCACGGGCGGCATGAATTTGTTTCGATTCAGTCGATGGACAAGGTGGTAGAGATTCTGGTCGCATTGATGGGAATCTATGCCAATGAGGGCTCAAACTGACAGGAGGAGAACCATGCGTGTATTGAATTTTGGATCATTGAACATCGATTACACCTACTCCCTGGATCACATTGTGGCCCCGGGTGAGACGATTACCTCCCAACATCTGGAGGTATTCCCCGGTGGAAAAGGGCTCAACCAGTCGGTGGCTCTGGCCCGGGCAGGGGTCCCTGTCTGTCATGCCGGCCAGGTGGGAGAGGACGGCGGCATGCTCCTTCAGGTCTGCCAGGAGAGCGGGGTGGATACCAGCCGGATCCGGACGGTAGAAACCCGCACCGGTAACGCCATCATCCAGGTGAGCGCTAAGGGACAGAACAGCATCGTCCTTTACCCCGGGGCCAACCGGGAGCAGACCCAGGAGTATATCGACCAGGTGCTGGAGGAGTTTGGCCCGGGGGATCTGGTGCTGCTTCAAAATGAGATCAACCTAGTGGACTATATTATCCAAAGGGCTTCCCAACGGGGCATGACCATCGCTTTAAACCCTTCTCCTTTTGATGAACGGATGTTGGCCTGTGATTTGGGGCTGGTGGATCTGTTCTTGCTCAATGAGGTGGAGGGCGCACAGATTACCGGGCATCAGAATCCAGAGGAGATCTTGGAAGAGATGAAAACCCGTTTCCCCAAGGCACAGGTGGTGCTGACGTTGGGAAAGGCGGGGGTCTGCTATCAGAGGGGAGAAATCCGCCTGCGTCATGGCATCTACCAGGTGCCGGTGGTGGATACCACTGCGGCGGGGGATACATTCACAGGCTTTTTCCTGGGGAGCTTGCTGCGGGGACAGCCGGTGGAGGAGGCGCTGCGCTTGGCCTCGGTGGCCTCGTCTCTGGCGGTTTCCCGGAAGGGAGCTTCCAGTTCCATCCCCACCTGGGAGGAGGTCCAGAGAGCTGACCTGACCTGCCAATCCTGAAAAGTTCCGAAAAAAAGACGCCTAACAGAGCTCTGCAGGCGTCTTTTTTTATCCACTTTGGGAATTCTAGGAGGGAAGGAAGGGGTTCACAAGCACTGGGAAAAAGAGTAAAATGGAAGGCATAGGGCCCAATGGCGCAGCCAATCGGGTTGTGTCGCCCCTCGACAGGAAGAAAGGAGTACCTCTAATGTGGGAAAAGGACCACCGTATCTGCAAAGGGGTGACAGACCTGCTATTTTTTGCAGGTGGAAGCTTGATCTATGGAATTTCTGTAAATATGTTTACCGCCCCCAATCAAATCGCCCCCGGGGGAATCACCGGTCTGTCCACCCTGCTCAACCATCTGTTTGGCACCCCCATCGGCACAGTCAGCTTTTTGATGAATCTGCCGCTCTTTTTCTGGGCGCTCATGTCTGTGGGATATAAATTGCTTCTGAAAACGTTTGTGGCCACGTTTATGACCTCCGCCGCCATCGACCTGATGGGCCTGGTCATTGCACCCTATCGCGGGGATTTATTGTTGGCGTCCCTGTTTGGTGGCGTTTTGGAGGGACTGGGCCTTTCTCTGGTATTTATCCGGGGTGGCACCACCGGCGGAAGCGACTTGATTGCGCGCCTGTTGGGACGGTATGTACCCCACCTGTCCATGGCAAAGCTGATGATGTGCCTGGATGTGATGGTGGTGACTGCCTCTGCCATTGTCTATCAAAGCATCGAGAGCGCTATGTACGCCGTTGTTGTCCTCTTTGTTTCCTCCAGGGTGATCGACGCCCTGCTCTATGGTACCGATGTGGGAACTGGCAAGGTGTTTTACATTATCAGTGAAAAAAATCGGGAGATTGCCGATCAGATCCTGAAAGAGATGGACCGTGGTGTGACATTTTTGGAGGGGAGAGGCGGTTTCACAGGGAACTCCTGCGAACTGCTGCTCTGTGCGGTGCGCAGATTTGAGGTCAGCCGGGTGAAGAGCATCATCCATCACTGGGACCCCAAAGCGTTTTGGATCATAGGGGAGGCTGGAGAGATTACAGGAGAGGGGTTCCGACAGCTGGGGCCCGACGATGCCACCCTCCAATCCCTTTTGCACCGGCTCAAAAGGAGAACAGAGCGGGGAACCACTGAATGATCTCTTGCTTTTTCGTTTTTAGGATGGTATAGTTAAAAAGATTTTGAAATCTTGAGAAAACTTTTTGCGCCGCAGAGAGGAGCAGATCCATGACCATCCAGCGTTCCACATCCCCCGAAAATACCGCGATTCTGGCGGTCTCCTTTGGCACTAGTTATCCGTATAGCCTGAAAACTGCTATCGGAGGCGTGGAGGATGCCTTCCGCCGGGCCTTTCCAGGCTACAAGGTCTATCGGGCGTTTACCAGCCAGATGATTTTGAAGAAGCTGAAGGAGCGGGACGGCTGGAGCATTGACAATGTGCCCCAGGCGCTGGAGCGCCTGCTCCAGGAGGGATTTACCCAGGTGGTGGTGCAGCCCACCCATTTTATGCATGGGGTGGAGTATGACCGGATGATGGCACAGATTGCACCCTATCGCCAGCAGTTCCGGCGCCTCTCTGTGGGGGAGCCGCTGCTCTCCTGCACCAAGGACTACCAGGCGGTAGCCCAGAGAGTGGCGTCTATCTTCCGTCCGGATGAGGACACCGCGCTGATCCTGATGGGCCATGGAACCAGCCACTTTGCCGACTGCGCCTATGCCGCTTTAGGCTACCATTTTTTGGAGAACGGCTGGAGAAATATCCTGGTAGGCACTGTGGAGGGCTATCCCACGCTGGAAGAGTTGGTGCGAAACCTCCGTCGGATTGCTGTGCGGCGGGTGGTGCTGACCCCCTTGATGGTGGTTTCTGGTGACCATGCGGCCAACGACATGGCAGGGAAAGATCCCGACTCCTGGGAGTCCCGTCTGCGGGCGGAGGGGTACCAGGTGGAGTGTGTGCTCCGAGGGATGGGGGAGTACCCCCAGATACAGCAGCTCTATGTGGAACATCTGCGGGAAGCGATGTCCAGCTTGGAGGAATGGGATACATGAACAAATGCCTGGCCTCTATGGGGCCAGGCATTTGTTCAGAGGGTTAACTTATCCCTCTGCCAAAAATTCCAGGGCGGCGTGGGCGGTATTGGATAGCCAAGCCATAGATTCCACAGGGTATTCCCCGGCGGCGGTCTCCCCGGTGAGCATGAGGGAAGAGGCCCCATCCAATACGGCGTTGAAGATATCGGAGACCTCTGCCCGAGTGGGAACAGCGCTGTGGTGCATGGAGTGCAGCAGCTGGGTCACCACCATAAACGGCTTACCTGATTGGCGACAGAGGGCGGCCACCTGTTTTTGCACACCTGGAAGCGCATAGAGAGGGATGTCATTGCCCAGATCTCCCCGGGCGATGATGATTTCATCGGCTTCCTCCAAAAACTCTGGAAGGTCCTGGACGCCCATCCGATTTTCCAACTTGGCAAAACAACGGATGTGGGAGGCCCCCGCATCCCGCAGCGCTTGGCGCAGGGCGAGCAGATCCTCGCGGTCCCGGACAAAAGGCTGCATAACACCGGTGACGCCACATTGGGCAGCGATGGACAGGTTTTCAAAATCCGTTTGGGTAAGGGTGGGCGGGCGCAGGTTGCAGCCGGGCAAAGCAATGCTCTTGCGGGATTGGAGCAATCCTCCCCGTACGACTCGGCAGCGTGCCACATGGTCGTCGCAGGACAGGACTTCCAGCAGAAGGGCGCCATCGTCCAATAAAACCGTCTGACCCGGCTGAAGGGCGGGGAGGATCAGAGCGGGGACAGGGATACCGCCCTCCCCCAAGAGAACCTCGCCGTCTTGGGGAAGCGGAACCGGCGCCCCCAACTTCCCCACCCGTAGTTCGGGTCCCTGTAGGTCAATCAGCAATTGTGGGGCGCATCCCACCCGGCGGGCGGCGGAAAAATATCTTGCAAGCCAGTCGCCGCAATCGGCCAATGCCACATGGGAAAGGTTTAACCGGATGCCCGTCATACCCGCTTGGAACATCTTTACCAGAGTTTCCTCCTGCTGACAAGCCGGCCCAAGTGTCCCATAGAGCTCCAGCCGTTTTTGCGCCATGGCGCCACATCCTTTCTATCGGTCTCATCTTTCAACAGTATACCATCTTTTTTAGGAAAGCGGAAGGAGAAAAATTATTGACATATGTTGAAAATGTGCTATAATAATTGACATAAGCCGGAAATAAAGGAGGGAGTCTCTTGCCTCGTCCCAAAAAGTGCCGAAGGATCTGCGGGCTGCCTCGTGCCGATCGGTTTGGTCCGGAACAGCCTGTAGTCTGCCCGGGGGAAGCTGTGCAGATGACATTGGATGAATATGAGTCCATCCGCCTGATTGACCTATTGGACTGCACCCAGGAGGAGTGCGCCCGGCAGATGGGGGTGGCGAGGACCACTGTGCAGGCGGTTTATAACACTGCCCGGCGCAAATTGGCGCAGATGCTGGTCAACGGCCAGCGTTTGGAGATCCAAGGCGGGGATTATGAGCTCTGTCCTTATTCTGGCGACTGCTGCGGTAGAAACTGCGGCAAAGGGCAGTGTGGATTGCATCGCTGCCATCAAAATCATCAGGGAGGTCATTGTTGTGAAAATCGCGGTCACTTATGAGAATGGGCAGGTCTTTCAGCACTTTGGTCATACGGAGCAATTTAAGGTATATGAGATTCAAGATGGGAAGGTGATTTCCCAGCAGGTAGTGGATACCAACGGCAGTGGTCATGGGGCGCTGGCGGGATTTTTGCGGGAGCGGGATGTGGAAGCGCTGATCTGCGGCGGGATCGGCGGCGGTGCCCGGACCGCTCTGGCACAGGCAGGGATCCAGCTCTATCCAGGTGTCACCGGGGACGCGGATGGAGCGGTTGAAGCGCTGTTGGCTGGCCGGCTGGCCTACAATCCAGATACCCTCTGCAATCACCACGGGGAACACCATGAAGGGGATTGCCATGGCCACAGTCATGATTGTGGCCATCATGCCTGCCACGATTGAGCAAGGCATACGGACCCGAAAAAAGGCTGTTCTCTGACGAGGGAATGAAAATGGGAGCTATGCGTTGCGTAGCTCCCATTTTTTATAATTTTAAAATTCTTTGCAGGGAATAGGAGGATTTCCCGCCTTCAAAGAGAGATCCCTGCGCGGAGGAGACAGGAGGGTATGTACTTTTTGTCTAAAAAATAACAATTAGAAATTTTATTTATAGAGAATTATACCAAATAAGTAGAATGAGATATTTTCACTGTTTTCTGTTGTCAGAACACTTTTAAAGGATTTTATAGCAATTCGCTTCAAAAACGTGTTTTTTCGTTGACTTTTCAGAGGAACGACGAAAAAACACGTTTTTCTTATCGCTATTTTTTATAACAAAAATTGGAAATGTATTTTGATAGAGGACAATTTCTTTAAAATCTGTTTTTTGCACCTGGGGAAAGCGGCCAAACCTCGTTTGACAGAAGGTAGGATGTCCCCCTAAAATGGCCGTGTAATCAAAACCCTCCCAATATCAGGAAATAGAGTTATCCAAAGAGAGCAAAGACCCTTTTGCTAAAAACAAAAGAGCGGTAAGAAGGGGGAATGAGGACGTGATGTGGGATGTGGTGATCGTTGGGGCTGGTGTCTGCGGGGCAGCGACTGCTCGGGCCCTTTCACGCTATCAACTGCGGATAGCGGTTTTGGAGAAGGGCAGCGATGTCTGCGCGGGTGCCAGCCGCGGTAACTCTGCTATGGTGCATGGCGGATTTGATCCAGAACCCGGAACCCTAAAGGCAAAATACAATGTGTTGGGCAATCGCATGTTTGACCGGCTCTGTGAAGAGCTCCAAGTTCCCTTTCAGAGAAGCGGGACCCTGATCCTGGCCACTTCCGAAGCGGATATGAAATCGGTGGAAGAGCTCCATCAGCGGGGGGAGCAAAATGGTGTTTCCACTGTAGTGATGGATCGGGAAGCCCTGTTACAGCGGTGGCCCACTATGGGCGAGGGCGCTGTGGGAGGCTTGTTCTGTCCCTCCGGCGGGATCGTCTGTCCCTATACGCTGGTCATTGCCATGTGCGAAAATGCAGCCCGCAACGGGGTTCAGTTCTATTTGGATACAGAAGTAACCAACATCTCCCCCTTGGAAGATGGGTGGCGGTTGACCTCCCAAGATGGGTCCACATTTGACACAAAGCTTGTGATCAACTGCGCGGGTACCCATGCCGATCGGCTCAACAATTTGGTCTCCACGGAGAAGTTTCGGATTCTCCCCCGCTTTGGCGCACACCTCATCATGGATCGGGAGTATATCAAATGGGTGGACACCACCATCACCCAAACCCCTACCAAACTGCCCACAGGCGGCCACACCAAGGGGATGGGGATCATGCCCTCTGCGGATGGGACGGTGATTTTGGGCTGTGACAGTGTGGACTATACGGATCCGGACGATGTAGCAACCACCTCCCGCAGCATCAACGCCATTGTGGACTACTTCAAAACTTTCTGGAAATATCTGCCCATCAGTGCGGTCTATCCAAACTTCCCTGTGGAGGGGGTCATCAACGCCTATGGAGGGCTGCGTCCCCATCCTGACCGGGATGATTATATCATTGGGGAGGCGCCAGGAGCACCCGGTTTCCTAAATGCCGCCGGCATCGAATCTCCCGGCCTCACCGCGGGGCCGGCCATTGGCGAGCATATGGCGGAATTGGTGGTGGAGAAGCTGCATCCCCAAAAGAAGGAGAACTATCTGCCCGGCCGGGAGATCTGCAAGCCCTTCCGGGAGATGGATGAGCAGGAACGGCGGGCGGCAATCCGTGAAAATCCCGACTATGCCAAGATTGTCTGCCGGTGTGAGCAGGTGACTGAGGCAGAAATCCGGGACGCCATCCGTCGGCCAGTGGGGGCCCGGAGTGTGAATGCAGTGAAGATGCGTACCCGAGCTGGCATGGGCCGCTGCCAAGGTGGATTCTGCCAGAGCCGTGTAGTGGAACTCCTCTGCGAGGAGTTGGGACTCACCCCGTTGGAGGTGACCCAAGCCGGAAAGGATTCCTATATTTTGCTGGGGGAGTCCTGCTCCCATCGTTTTGAGGAGGTGGCGCCATGAGGCAGGTGGACATCTTGATTGTAGGCGGCGGAAGCGCCGGGATGGCCGCGGCGGCTGCGGCCCACGAACATGGGGCGAAAGACATCCTGATTCTGGAACGCTCCGACCGCCTGGGCGGGATCCTCTGCCAGTGTATCCACAATGGATTTGGGCTGCACCGCTATCAGGAGGAACTCACCGGACCGGAATATGCCCGGCGGAACATTGACGTCATCCGAGAGAGAAAAATCCCCTACTCCCTCAATACCTTTGTGTTGGATATCACCCCGGAGAAGGTCGCCACCATCATGGACCCGGAACATGGCCTCCAAAAGATCCAGGCCAAAGCCATCATCCTGGCGATGGGGTGCCGGGAACGCCCCCGAGGCGCTCTGATGATCCCGGGGACACGGCCCGCAGGCGTGATCACCGCAGGGGCGGCCCAGAAATATCTCAATTTGGAGGGCTATCTGCCAGGGAAACGAGTGGTCATTTTAGGTTCGGGGGATATCGGTCTCATTATGGCCCGCCAGTTTGTTATGGAGGGGATCCAGGTCCAGGAGGTGGTGGAGCTGATGCCCTACTCCAGCGGTCTGACCCGGAACATCTCCCAGTGCCTCAACGATTTCAACATCCCTCTGCGGTTTTCCAGTACCGTCATTGAGATTAAAGGGCAAAAGCGGGTATCCAGTGTGGTAGTGGCCCAGGTGGACGCCGACCGCAGGCCCATCCCCGGCACCGAGCGGGAGATCGCCTGCGATACATTGCTCATCTCTGCCGGCCTGATTCCGGAAAACGAGCTGAGTAAGGCCGCAGGCGTCCGGATGACCCCCTCCACCAAGGGGGCCGTGGTGGACGACCACCTTCAGACCTCCGTTCCTGGTATCTTTGCCTGCGGCAATGTGCTGCATGTCCACGATCTGGTGGACAATGTGAGTATGGAGAGCGAAGCGGTGGGCCGCAATGCTGCCCGGTATGTGTCTGGGCAGCTGGCGGACAGCGAATTTGCCGCCTGCATTCCAGTAGTAGAGGGGAGAGGTGTGGGCGGATTGGTCCCGCAATACATCTGCCGCACAGAGGAGCCAGAACCGCTGAAACTCATGTTCCGGCCCCGGGGCGTCTATCAGAACGCTGCTATCTGTGTCCTTGCGGACGGCAGCTGTGTGGCCCGCAAAAAGTCCCTGGTGCTTACGCCTGGCGAGATGTGTGAGATCGAGCTGGATCGCAAAATGGTAACAGACGCGATCCAGGTCTGTGTGGAGATTCAATGAGACCACCTTTGGAAAGGAACGATCTGTGATGGAAGAGAAGCGGTTCATCTGTATCAACTGCCCGCTGGGCTGCCATTTGACCGTCCTGACAGAGGGCAGCCAGGTGCTCCAGGTGCAGGGGAACAGCTGCAAACGAGGGGAAACCTACGCCCGGCAGGAAGCGGTTGCCCCCAAAAGAGTACTCACCTGCCTGATGCGTGCCGGCAACCGGAAAATTCCCTTCAGTGTGAAAACAAGCCGTCCGGTTCCCAAGGAGCTGTTATTCCGCTGCGCTGACACCATCTATCGAACCCGGCCCGAGGCCCCCGTCGCTATGGGAGATGTGGTGATCCACAACCTCTGTGGAACGGGAGCGGATGTTTTAGCAACCCAGGACCTGCCTTGAAAAAGGCGGCCCGCATGGAAAAAAGGAGGGATGCTCTGGCTTTTAGAATCCGGCTACCCACCCCAGTTGAAAAATTTGAAGTGAAAAGAGGTAACAGCCATGCTTAGAAAGTTCAAAAAATCTGCGTCTCTGATTTTGGCCGTCTCCATGGCGGTTTCCCTGGCCGCCTGTGGTGGCGGGAGCACCAGTGGCGGAAGTGAAGCGCCAGCGGCTGCCTCTGGCGACGCCAGCTCCTTCACCCCCATCACCCTGCGGATGGGAAACCAACACAATGCGGAATCTTTTGGCAACAAGCTGGACCAAGAGCTCTGCGACCGTATTGCGGAAGAGACCGAAGGCCGCGTCACGGTGGAGCTCTACTCAGATAGTGCGCTGGGTGACTACACCAACATGTTTGACGAATTGATGGTGGGCTCTCTGGACATGGCCCATATCTCTCCTGTGGAGTCCTATGACGCCCGTGTCTCCGGCACCATGCTGCCCTACCTGGCCTTCGATTATGACACCCTGCTGAAAGCCTATTCCGAGGGCTCCTTCCTCCACACCGAGATCAGCGACGCTTTGAACAATCTGGGTATCCACCTGGGCGGAATCTTCTGTGAGGGCTTCAATGGCATCGGCGTCATGCAGGAACTGGAAAATCCCGCCACCCCCGGCGCTGAGAAGGGATGCATCGTCCGTTCTCCCATGCTGGACGTCTACAGCTTGGAGCTCCAGGATCTGGGCTTCCGCGTCTCCTCCCTGCCCTATTCCGACACCTATACCTCCATGCAGACAGGCGTTGTGGCCGGCCTGGCGGGATGCACCTCCCAGATGAACTATCTGGCCTTCCGCGACCTAATCACCCATTTCTATGATTACCGCTACAACCAGGAGGCCACCATGATCCTCATCAGCAACCAAACCTGGGAAAAGCTGCTGCCCGAGGACCAGGAGACCATCTCCAACATCATCTCTGAAATCTGCGCCGAGGCCGCTGTCCAGGCGGAGGAAGTCTGCAATGAGTACATGGATATGCTCACCGAAATGGACATCAGCGTGGTCACCTTCACCGATGAGGAACTGAATGCCTTCTCTGAGAGCTCCCGCGCCAACGTCTGGCCTCAACTGGCCGCCAACTACCCCGATGGCTGGCTGGATTCCTTGCTGACGGAGCTGGAAGCTGCCTGATCCCAGATTGGAGATATCCTGAAATTGGACGGTAAAGACATACCTGGCGTCGCACTGTGCTCTCACGGCGCGGCGCCCTCAAAAAGAAAGGAAGGTATGAGGTGAAACTACTGAAGAAGCTCGACGGCATGCTGGAATGGGTGCAGAACTGGATTCTGATCATCACCGGCACCGCCGTGGGTATCATGATCCTGGTCAACGCGGTATTCCGTCTGTTGCGGATCGACTGGTTCGGCTCGGAGGAGTTGACCCTGTTTGTGGCCTTCTGGCTCTATTTTATGGGTGCGGCCTGCGCGTCCCGGGAGAATACCCACATCAGTGCGGATATGCTCTCCCTGTTTTCCGACAGCCCTAAAGTTCGGGCGATTGCGGATATTGTAAAAAATGTGATCGGCGGCGCTATGAGCGCGCTATTCACCTACTGGTGTTTCAACTATGTGGTCTGGCAGGCCAATATGGGCGCAAAATCCGCTGTCTATAAGCTGCCGGTCATCATCGCCACCACCCCCATCCTCATCTGCTTTTTCCTATGGACACTCTATTTAATCCGCGACCTGGTCAATGCCATCAAGGTGCTCTCCGGGTCCGCCCCCAAGCCGGAAGGAGGAAACTGAAATGCTATTTATCCCCGCACTGTTGGCGTTGATCGTCACAATGGTCATCGGCGTTCCCGTTCCGCTGGCGTTTCTGGTCTCCTCCGTGGTGATCTGCTTTGGTAACGGCGCCGACCCCCAAATGCTTCTGATCAACGGCTATAACAAGATCAACACCATCCTGCTGCTCACCATTCCCCTATTCGTATTGGCTGGAGCCCTGATCAACCACGGCGGCCTGGGTGAGCGTCTGGTGGGCGCTGTGGAAAAGACAAAGCTTGGCAAGTCCAAAAGCGGCCTGGGCGTTGTGACCGTTGTGGCCTGCGCGGTGTTTGGAGCAGTATCCGGCTCCTCCTCTGCCACCGTGTCCTGCATCGGTTCCATCATGGCCCCCCGCCTGCGGGAGAACAATTACCCTGACGGCCTGATCGGTGCTCTGGTGGCCTCTTCCGGTGTTCTGGGTATTTTGATTCCGCCCTCCATGTTGATGATCCTGTTTGCTTGGGCCAGCAATACCTCCGTTTTGGGTTGTTTCGTGGCCACTGTAATCCCCGGCATCCTGTTGGTAATTTTGCTGAGTATCACCCAGACCTACCTGTATAAAAAAGGCACCGGCGGCGGCAATATCACTGACACGATGCTTGAGAATGCCCGCCAGCAGGAGGCCCTCAAGCAGCAGAAGGCCGCTGAAAAGGCTGCTAAGAAGCATAAAAAGGGCGATAGCGCCATCCCAGCCCTCATGATGCCCATCATCATCCTGGGGAGTATCTACACCGGCGTCCTGACCGCCACCGAAGCGGCGGCTCTCTCGGTGGTCTATGCCATCCCCATCGGCATCTTCTATTACAAACAGCTGGACTGGAAGACCTACCGTGACGCCATGATCGACGCGGGCAAGACCGCGGGTGTCATCATGTCCATGACGCTGACCGTTCAGATCCTCAGCCGCCTGTACATCACCGAGAATCTGCCGGACCTGATCCTGGGCTTCCTCACCTCCATCTCGGATAACAAGTATGTGATCCTGTTGATGATCAACCTGTTCATGGTGATCATGGGCATGCTCATGGACGACTGCTCCAACACCATCCTGTTGACCCCGATCCTGCTGCCGGTCATGCAGGCGCTGGGCATCAGCACCCTGCATTTCGCGGCCATCCTGGGCGTAAACATCGGCATGGGCAACGTAACCCCGCCCACCGCGCCGCTGCTCTATCTCTCCGGCCGGATCACCGGTTCCCAGGTGAAAAATATGATCAAGCCCACCTTGATCCTCATCGCCTGCGCTTGGGCGCCCACCATCCTAATTACCACCTATTGGACCGGGTTTGCGGAGTTCCTGCCCCGCCTGTTGGGATATATGTAAGTATCAGGAGGTTTTGTTATGCGCGAGTACAGCAGCATTTTTAACCACGCCCTGGCACCCATTACGCCTGGCCCTTCCAGCTCGAACACCTGCGGACCGGTGCGCATCGGTTTGATCTGCCAGCAGCTTTTGGGGGAGGTCCCTGCCAAAGCGGTGGTGGAGTATTACAGCAAGGGCGCTTTCCCCACCACCCTGTACGGCATGCGCAGCGACATCGCCTTTATCAACGGCCTGCTGGGGAGGCAACAGAGCCATCCCCAGTTCAACCAGGCCTATGCGGAGGCAAAAAAAGAGGGGATGGACGTCTCCTTCGCCCAGGTGGACGACCTGACGGTGGGCGGCATGGAGACCGTCCGGATCCGTATGACCGCCCATAATGGCTTTCAACTGACCGTCATCGGGGAATCGGTAGGCGGCGGCGCCATTCGGATTCACTTTATTGGCAGCTGTCCCATGAGCATCAGCGGCACCAGCTACGAGTTGGTGGCCGCCCTCCGGGAGCCCTCCCAGGAGAAGGCGGAGACGCTGGCCAGGGGACTGGCGCCTCAGGTGGAACATCTGAACGACTGGGCCTGTTCTACCGGGGAGGACTCCTCCATTGTAGAGCTGAAAGCCTCTCAGGCGTTCCCCTCTGAATTTGTCCAGATGGTGGCCTCGAGGCCAGAGGTGCAGTGGGTCCGCACGGTGGATCCTGTCCATCCCATTGTGGCGGATGTTTCCCGCAAGCCCCCCTTTGATTCCCCGGATGAAATGGTGGCCTATTGCAAGGCCCGTGGCTGTTCCACCGCCCGGGCTGCCATCGACTATGAGATGGCCATCAGCGGCTGGGATGAGCGGCAGGTCCAGGAGTATGGGGAGATGCTCCTGGGGATTATGCGGCGTTCCCGAGAGGGTGGGTTCAACCCCAACCTGGAGTTTGATGGGATCGTGACCCCCAAAGCGGCCCAACTGCGGGGCCGGGTCGGGCACGGGTCAATGCCCAGCTTGGGGGTCCTCAACGATGCCATCCCCAGCGCCTTGGGGATCATGGAGCACAGCAATGCGGCCGGGGAGATCGTCTGCGTCCCCACTGGCGGCTCCTCGGGGATTGTGCCAGGCCTGCTGCTTTCCGCCGCAGAACAGTTGAATGCCTCTCCGGACGCCCTCTACGAGGCTATGATGGCCGCGGGGATCATCGGCGTGCTGATGATGGTGGACGGCAATGAGTTTGCCGGCGGCACCCACGGCTGCCAGGCAGAGGTGGCCTGCGGCACCGCTATGGCCGCCGCTGGATTGGTACAGCTGATGGGCGGAACCGCTCAACAGGCCTGTGATGCGGCCTCCATGGGGCTCCAGTGTTTCCTGGGCCTGATCTGTGACCCTGTGGCAGGACTGGTACAGGTCCCCTGCCTGGCCCGGAACATCGCGGGCGTGTCGGTGGCGGCCGCCTGCGCTGAGTCGGTTTGCGCCGGGTTCGAGGCGGTAATCCCGCTGGACGAAATGACTCGTATCATGGTCCGGGTAGGGACGGATATCACAAAAGAGCTGGGAATGTGTTGTAGCGGCTGCTGCATTACCCCCACAGGCCGCCGTCTAACCCAGGAGTTCAACCGGGCCCACGGTCGTGAATAGCCCGATTGATTCCAGATACGAGTCTGCAAGGAGGATAAGATATGGTGAAGCTGACGGAATACGAACAAAAGATGCTGGATGGCGAATTTGGACGCTATAAACAGATCGCCATGGAGCATGTGGTGGAGTTTGCCAATGTGATGGGGGCCGAGGAGTTGGTCAAGATCTCTAAAGTCCACATCTGTGGGGCGGTTGCCCCCCTGGAATATGGCCAGTCGGACGACCTGGACGAGAGCTTCCGGCGCACTTATCTGTGGACCAAAGAGCCGGTGAAATTTGAGGGATACTCCCCGGAGGTCTACATTCAGACGGACGGTGGAGCGGTGGATCAGTACGACCCCAAACCGATGTACCTCTCAGAGGAGCTGTTTCAGAAGAACCTGGATTGGCAGCTAAAATATGCTGAAAAGGGCGTCAGCATCGTGGGGTCCTGCGCCCCCTATTTAAATGGCTGGGTGCTCACTAAGGGCGAGACGTTTATGACCACCGAATCCAGCAATGTGCTCTTCTCCAACTCGGTATATGGAGCGGCGGGCAACGCCAATGGCGTGACCGCCTGCGGCTGGGCAGCTATCACAGGCAGGGGCCCTAAATGTGGGATGCACCTGCCGGAAAACCGGTTGGCGGCCATGGAAGTCCGGGTGGAGTGTCCCTGTGAAACTCCGCGGGATTGGGATATTCTGGGCTATTCCCTGGGCCGGTTGCTCATCAATTATAACAACGCCATCCCCGTTTTGACCGGGAACTTCCACGATGTGGATGTCATCCGGCTGAAACGGATGTTTGCAGCCATCGCCACCACCAGCGGATTGGAGATGTGCCACATTGAGGGCATCACGCCCGAGGCTCCCACTAAGGAGATCGCCCTGGGCGGGAAAAAGGATTACCCTGTGTTACGAATCACCCAGGAGGATTACGACGAGTCGGTGCGCCGCCTATGCGACCCCGGCAGCGGCCCGGTACAGTTGATCAGCGTGGGCTGCCCCCATTACTCCCTCCAGGAGATCCGGGACGCAGCTGCCTATATCAAGGGCAAAAAGGTCCATGAGGGTGTCCGGCTGATCTTTTGGACCAGCTGTTCCATCCGGGAGGCGGCGCGGATGTCCGGATATCTGGACACGATTGAGGCTGCCGGCGCAACCATCGGCACCAACGGATGCCCACTGGTCCAAGGCTTTGCCTGTTACGAGGGTGTCACCGGCATGGCGGTGGACGCGGCCAAACAGGCCCACTACAACCGCTCCTGGCTCAAAGGCGGAAAGATGTACTATGGCACCATGGAACAGTGTGTGGATGCTGCCGTTTCCGGCGTATGGGAGGAGAAGTGACCATGGGAAAGACGATTGTGTTGAAAGGTCGGCCGGCCTACCCGGGTGTGGCGGAAGGTTATGCCATGTGCTGCCCCAACAGCATCCAAGGCTGGGCTGGCGTGGAGGCGAAGACCGGTAAGATCATCGAGAAAGGCCATGTCCATGAAGGGGAGAGCTTTGATGGAAAAATCCTGGTGATCCCCACCAGCAAGGGCTCCTGCGGCTGGTCCGGCCTGTTCCAAGGCCCTCTGGATCTATCTGGGATTCGTCCTGCCGGCTGGGTGGTCAAATACGCCGACTCCAAAGTGGGTGTAGCAGCCGTCCTGGTGGGGCGCCCAATGGTGGCCGATTTTGAGGAGGACATCTTCCAGTACATCTCAGACAACGATTATGTGGTGGTAGACGGGAACGAGGGGACCGTCACCATCACAAAACCAGACCCTGAGGACTAAAAAGGAGGAAGGCTCAATGGCAAAAAAACAGGCGATTTCTCTATCTGGGGCAGGTTCCGGGCTCCCCTATACCCCCGCCATCCGTTGGGGGGATACGCTCTATGTCTCCGGACAGGTAGGGGACGCTCCGGACGGATCTGTCCCCGGCGATATCCAAAGCCAGACCGCTCTGGCGATTGAGAATGCGAAGGCCCTAATTGAGGCCGCTGGCGGCAGCTTGGACAATGTGCTCATGTGCCGCTGCTTCCTCAAAAATAAAGAGGATTTTGCAGGCATGAACGAGGCCTATGCCCGCTATTTTGGAAAGGACTCGATCCCAGCGCCTGCCCGTTACACGGTCATTGCTCCGCCTGTGGACGAGAAATATCTGGTGGAAATCGCGATGATTGTAGCCCTCTGAGAGGGAAAAATCAGCAACCTCTGTTTTTAGGGGTTGGGCGGTGAAGGAGGCCATAGAGGATGTCCGCTGTATGCAACGCTGTCTTTCTGGTATTTGCTGTGCTGGGCGCAGCGGACTATCTTATGGACAACCGGTGGGGCCTGGGTGCTCAATTTGAACGAGGCCTGGGCTGTATGGGAAAGCTCATCATCGCTATGGCAGGTTTCATGGCATTGGCCCCGGTGCTGGGGGAACTTTTGGCTCCGGTGGCCACACCTCTTTTTCAATCTGTCGGGGCCGACCCCTCCGCGTTGGCCGGACTGCTGCTGGCCAACGACTCCGGAGGGGCCGCCCTGGCAGAGGAATTGGCGTTGGACCCAATCGCCGGTGATTTCAACGGCTATTTTGTGGCCTCCATGATGGGGGGCGCGGTGATGTGCATGATCCCCATGACCATGTTGAGCACCGACCAGGCCTCCCGTACCCCAGCCATCTATGGCTTGATTATTGGGCTATTTTCCATCCCTTTTGGCTGCCTTTTGGGGGGAGCTTTAGCGGGCTACCCCTTGGGCACGGTTTTACAAAATCTTCTCCCAACCGCTCTGCTGTCAGCGGCTCTATTTTTGGCGTTGGTCTTTTTTGGAAGATGGGTCATCCGTCCCTTTCAGATATTTGGAAAGCTGTTAATGGCGATGAGCTTGACCGGCCTACTGTTGTTAACCGCTTGGGAACTGTTGGATGTGGAGCTGGTACCCCATTTGACGCCATTTTCTGAGATCATTCCAGTAATTGGGAACATCGCACTGGCTCTGAGCGGCGTATTCCCTCTGATGGCGGTGGTCTCCCGCCTGCTGTGCCGTCCTCTTCAGATGGCGGCCCAGCGGCTGAAAGTGCGGGAAGGGGACGTGACCGGCCTGTTGACCTCCGCGGTGAACATCTTCCCCACATTTGATATGCTCAACAAAATGACGCCCAAGGGCGTTCTCTTAAATACAGCTTTTATGGTGGGGGCCAACTGTATGTTGGGAGACCACTTTGCGTTTACCTCCCAGATGCGCCCGGTTTTGGTGTTGCCAGTGCTTTTGGCAAAGGCAGTTTCGGGATTTTTAGCACTGGCCGTCGCAAATTATCTGGCCCCCATTTTGCTAAAAGGCACAAAAAAACAACCAAATTCTGCGTCTTCCACCTGCCAAAGCATCAAGAAGGAGTGATAAAGCGATGGTTTCGAAAATTATCATCATGTTGACCCATAACGATCGAACGGTTCCAAACGCTCTGGAAACATTTGCCTCCTGCAAGGATCTGCCCGTCGATTTTTGGGGGTTCAAAGATGTGGGCCTGGAACGGGAAAAGATGGCCCAACTGATTGCGGCTATGAAGGCGGCAGGGAAGACCACCTTCCTGGAGGTGGTGACCTATTCGGAAGAGGAGTGCATGGCCGGAGCGAAAACCGCTGTAGAACTGGGCTTCGATTACCTGATGGGGACGCTCTTCTTTGACAGCGTCTATGCCTATTTGCAGGAGCACCAGGTGAAATATCTGCCCTTCTGCGGCACAGTGACCGGCAGCCCCAGCGTCCTGTCGGGAAGCTTTGAGGAGATCATCAACGATGCCAAATCCATGCTGGACAAGGGGGTCTATGGGATTGATCTGCTGGCCTTCCGCCATCAGCAGGGGGCCGAGCTGGCGGAGGCCTATTGTTCCGCCATTAAGTCCCCAGTGGTGATTGCTGGCAGCATCAACAGCAGGGAGCGAATCGATTTTATTGACCGGATCAAACCTTGGGCGTTCACCATGGGGTCGGCGCTGTTTACGGAAAATTTTGCTCCTGGAGAGGGCTTCCGCAAAAACCTTGAAGCGGTTATCGACCATATGAACAGCATCCAGTGAGGAAGAGGACAGATTGCTTTCAGGAACAGTGGCATCCCTTTTGAAAAAGGGTTGCCATCCAGGCTGGGAGTCGCGGATGCTCCCAGCCTTTACTTTTTACGGAGGTCAATATGGCGGAATTGATACTGGCAATTGATATTGGAACCACCTCGCTCAAAACAGCGGTGTTTACTTTGGAGGGGCGGAAGGTGGCTTCGGCAATTATGGAGTACTCCTTGTTGACGCCCAAGCTAAACATTGTGGAGTCTCCCTGTGGGATTTATATGGAGTCTGTGCGCGCCTGCCTGGCAACCATGGAACAGCTGGAGGGCCTCCATCTCCAGGAGATTGCAACCATTGGGTTCTCTGTTCAAAGCGAAACACTGCTGTTTTTGGATGGAGACGCCCGGCCGGTGCGCAATGCCATCGTTTGGATGGACAACCGGGCGGGGGAACAGGCGGAGCGGCTCAAAGAACGGTTTGGGGACGAGTTATGCTACCAGGTCACAGGCCAGGTGAGCTTTGAGGCATGTTGGCCCGCTGCAAAGGTCATGTGGGTGCGGGAAAATGAACCGGAGGTTTGGAGCCGGGTCCGGCATATCCTGCTGCTGGAGGATTACATGCTCTATCTGTTTACCGGCCGGTTCGTCTCCGAATGCTCTTTACTCAGTTCCACCGAGTATTGGGACATCCGCACCAAGGAGTACTGGCCGGAGATGCTGGAATATGTGGGGATTGATCCTGCCTGGCTCCCGCAAGTGATCGAGCCGGGGGAGCTGGTAGGGGCTATCTTGCCAGAGGTTGCGAAGGATTTGGGGCTCTCCACGCAGGTCCAAGTCAGCTCCGGCTGTATGGACCAGGTGGCTGCCGCAGTGGGTGTGGGGAACATCTACCCAGGTTTCTTTTCGGAAAATATTGGGGCGTCATTGGCGGTCTGCGCCCCTACGAAAACATTGACCTATGACCCCAACCGCCGGATGCCGGTGCACTATTTTGCCATGCCGGACACCTATATGATGCACACCTTCACGACCGGAGGGATGTGCTTGCGGTGGTTTCGGGACATGTTCTGCCGCAGTGAGATTGAAATCCAGGACAGCGCCGGGCTGGACGCTTACTATCTGATGGATCTGGAGGCGGCTCAGGTGCCTCCAGGCTCGGATGGGCTTTTGGCGCTGCCCCATCTGCAGGGCGCCATGGCTCCCGATGTAAACTTGAACGCAAAGGCAGTCTTCTATGGCGCGACTTTAAAACATACCAAAGCCCATTTTATCCGCAGCATCATGGAGAGTTTGGGATACATCATCTGCCGGAATATTGAGACCGTCTCGGAGATGGGGTTAAAGATCAGCCGGATCCGCACCATGGGCGGAGGCTCCAAATCCGACATCTGGAACCAAATTAAGGCGGATATCACCGGGAGAACATTGGAGATTACCGGCTGCTCTCAGGATGCCGCATGCCTAGGCGCGGCCATCCTGGCGGGGATTGCGGTGGGGGCCTTTGAAAATGTGGAGGCCGCCGTGGCCTCCATGGTGCGGGTGGAACAGTGCTACCGACCCCATCTGGAGATCCACCAGCGCTATATGGAGCAGTATGAGAAATATAAGATTCTCTTTTCCTCCCTCTCCCCACTGTATCAGTTGGACGCTCAACCCCGAAGTGGGCAGAACATTTTTTGAAAGGCGGACTTTCTAAGGCATCTAAAAGAAAAGTCCCTCCTCTGAACAATAACCCGGCAAAACGCTTGGGAGGCGTTTTGCCGGGTTATTCTAACGGTTCTGGATCACAAAAGATCAACTGGCATCCATGCCGCTGCAGCTGCCGGACGAACTGTTTATCTTTAAAGTGGTTGGTAACAATGTAGTTTGCCTCCGACAAGGGCATCAGGGGATAGACGCTGTTCCGCCCCATCTTGGAACTGTCTACGAGGATGAACACCTGTCTGGCGGCCTGGGCCATCTGGCGCTCCACCTTTCCAATCAGAATGTTGTCAGACCAAAATCCCTGCTCCAACTCGATACCGTCCACCCCAATGAATGCTTTGTCCACCGTGGTCTCCGAAAAGGTCTTAACGGCGTTGGGGCCGACAATACACCCGCTGCGCTGGCTTAAAATACCAGCGCAGATCTGTACCTCAATATTTTGGTTGGCAATCAGCGCGTTGGCAGCCGTCAAAGAATCGGTAATTACCACCGAGCGCTTCAAATCGTGAAGGCAGTTGCAAAATTCCAAAACAGTGGAGCCGCCCGCCACAGCGATCCGCTCGCCATCCTTGACATACTTGCGGGCACAGGCCGCGATTTGACGTTTTTGATCCACATTGGTCAAAAGCTTTTGGGTCAGCAGTACGTCCTTGTTGGCGTCCACACTGATTGCCCCTCCGTAGGTGCGGATCAAAAGGCCCTGATGCTCCATATCCGCCAACAATTTCCTGGCAGTGGAGGGCGCAATGTGAAGGTATTGGCTCACATCCGCTGTGGTAACACGAAAACGTGTATTCAGTAAAAATAGGATATTACTGATTCGCTCGTCGTTGTTTTCTATTGCGCCCAAAGCGGACCCCCCTCCCAATTGCCTTGCCTCACCCACTGCGCTTGCGGTCAACATAGGTGCTGGCGACTGAGCAAGGGTGTTTCGACTGCCGAATTTCATGGCTATCTATTTGAGAAATCTACACTTTTTATTATAGAGGAAAATACAAAAAATAGCAAGAATCGGCCTCCGGAAAACTGTGTTACCGAACTAAACCTGCTTCCAATGCCCCAACAACGCCCCTCCAAACTGGAACAAAAATACACCGACCAAGATGACAGAACCACCTAAAGCGGTGGGCAGATCCAGTCCCTCACCCAAAATGAGAAAGCCGAATAGGGCGGAGAGGAAGGGGGTGATGAACATGTAGTTACTCACTACGGAAGTTTTGGGCGCCCGGGAGAAGGCAGCAGCCCAGGTGGCATAGGCAAGCGCACTGCAAAAGACGCCCAGGGCAATCAGATTTAGAATGGGGGAGAGGGGTGCTCCCTTCAGTTCCTGGAAGGCACCCGGAGCAAAAACGGACAGCATGAGCACCCCAGCAAAGATGCTATAGGTGGCGGCCTGCAGCCCGGAATAGCTGCGGGTGAGTTTGCGCTGAAATAGGTTGTAGAGGCTCATGGACAGGGCCGCGGCCAACATCCACAATAGCCCTTGGTTGAGAGAAAGGGAACCGTTTAACAGGGCCAACAGCCCAACTCCCGTGAACTCCATGAGGATGGCCAGCCACTGGAACCCCGCGAGCTTTTCCCGGAATAGAATCCGGGCCCAACAGGCGGTGAGAACCGGCGCCACAGCGATGAGAACGCTGCCGGTGGCCACCGAGACCATAGAGCTTCCCTTGGTAAAGGTGATGGTATAGAGAAAAAAGCCGCAAAATCCAGATCCAATGAACCAGGGGAGGTCCTTTAAGCGCGGCGGTCGCATTTTTGTGACTAAAACCACAGGGATTAAGGTGATGGTGGCGAACAGATATCGCAGAAAACCCAGAGAGAAAACGGTGAACGCCTGGGAGGCGATCCGGGTAAAGACGAACGCCAGTGACCAAAACACCACTGTTGTGAAGGCATAGAGATGGCAATTCCCGCGGAACTTCAAAAGAAATCCCTCCTTCCGACATTTGCAGCAGGAACAGTTCCATCATAGCACAAACTGCCGAAAAATGGGAGAGAGTTTTTTTGCGTTTCTTCCAAAACTGTGGTATACTGGAACTAGAAAACGATCCCGACCAGGATCTGCAAAGACGGAAGGTGAATTTATGCAAAACTACGTCATCACCATTGCCCGCGGCTATGGCAGCGGCGGCAAGACCATTGGAAAGATGCTCTCCCGGGAGTTGGATATTGAATATTACGACAAAGAGCTGCTCCGCCGGGCTTCGGACGAGAGCGGCATCAGTGAAAAGCTGTTTGCCGAGGCGGACGAAAAGCTGAAATCCAAGGGACCAAAGCTTTTAAAGGGGCGCCGCAGCGCCTATACCGGGGAACTACTGCCTCCGGGCAGCGAGGATTTCACCTCCCACCAAAACCTGTTTAACTACCAGGCCAAGGTGATCCAGGACATCGCCAATACGGAGAGCTGCGTAATTGTGGGGCGCTGTGCGGATTTTGTGCTCCGGGACCGGCCCAATGTGCTGCGGCTGTATGTCCATGCGTCCTTCGATTACTGTTTGGCCAAGACGATGGAGCTCCATCCGGAATTTGATGAGGAGGAGGCCAAACGGTTTATCCGCCGCACCGATAAAGGCCGGGCGGACTATTACCGCTACTTCACCGGCCATGACTGGGACTGTGCCGACAACTACGACCTGTGCATCAACAGCGAGGCCTTGGGTTGGGATAAGTGCGTGGCTCTGGTGAAGGCCTACTTGGACATCAAAATGAAGTGATATCCCTGATAAAAATATCGGGCAGAAAACCATGCTGGTTTTCTGCCCGATATTTTTATAGTCCGTTTGCTATTCCGCGGGAAGATCCTCCCACCAGATGGCAGGTTCCCCCAGTAGAGGTTCTCCCTCCTCCGTCCCGAATATCTGGGCGCCCTCGGAGGTGGCCGTCCCGTCCAAGCTCAAGAGGGCGGAATCATCATAGAGCACCGCCCCGTCCAGTTCCACATAGGAGGTGAACACCATGGAGGAGAAGGGGTAGACCTGAATCTGATAGGGGAGCTCCAAAACGCTCCCGTTCTCGTCGTAGAGGGTCAAGCTTCCTGCCATGGTAATCTGGGCCTCCTGAGGAAGGATTTCTGGCCCCCATACCTCATAGTTTGATTGCCCATAGAGGATTTCAAGGGCATTGGAGAGCTGATAGTGGAGCTCCGGAATCAAAAACCAGTCCAACAGCTCCTGTTGAGAGACTGCATCCCCAGGCGTGGCGGGGATCATTGTCTCCCAATCCTCTTCGGGCAAAATACTTTCCGCCTCATCTTCCTGGGCAAGAACAGGGGCTTCTTCCTGGGCAGGAATATGGACTTCCCATTCCGGCTGGGAGAAGCTATTGAACAGGGCAATTCCAACTCCGAAGAGAGCGGGGAGGGCGGTGGTGATCAGCACCACCGCCACAATGATGGCAATCAGACAACCAGTTCTCCTCTTTTTTGGAGGCTCGTTGAAGCCTTTGGATCGAGAATGGCGAGAAGTTTTGGCCTTTTTGGCACGTTTCTGGGAATCCTCCGTCTCCTCCCCACGAAAATAGTGGGCCTGGTCCTGAGAAAAGACGCTGAAGTCAAACTCATCCGAAATATCGTACCGGTCCCGGCGCTCTTCCCGCAGGTCCTCCTCACGGTCCCGGCGCTCCCGTTCCTCATCCAGCTCCCGGTTGCGTCGGCGTATGGTACATAGGGCGCAGATATCGCTCACAGTGCTGCTGGGCAGTTCTTTACCGCAATCTAAGCATTTTTTCTTAGGAGCCCCCGGTTGGACACAGGGCGTATCCGGCTGGTGGTGTTCGGCTCCTGAAGAAAGAGCGGCCTCCTCTGGGACATCGGGGATACGCACGCCGCAGTAGGAACAGTAGACGCTGTCGTCCCGGATCTCCCGGCCGCACTTTGCACAGAACATAGACGCCCTCCTCTCAAAATTGCGATTTAGCCGTTTAGCTACAGAGCGAGAGGGCAACTTCGGCGCAGGTGGCTGCGTCGGAGGTATAGCGGTCGGCGCCGATCTCGTCGCAGAACGCCTGGCTCACCGGCGCCCCCCCAACCATCACCCGGACCTTTCCGGCCAGAGGGGACTCATGCAGCAGTTGTACCACTGTGCGCATCTCCCCCATAGTGGTGGTAAGTAGGGCGGAACAGCAGATCACAGCCGCCTCGTGTTGTTGGGCAGCGGCCAAAAATTTGGCAGCGGGAACATCCACCCCCAGATCGATCACCTTCAGGCCCTTGCCCTCCAGCATCATCTTGCACAAGTTTTTGCCGATATCGTGCCGGTCCCCTTTCACCGTACCGATTACCACTGTGCCCTTCTCCTGGGAGGCCTCTCCCGCCAAAAGGGGCTTGAGCAGCTCCAAGCCGGCGTTCATCGCCCGGGCGGCCAGCATCACTTCCGGGATATAGACCTTATTCTGCTTGAATTTTTCCCCAATTACCCCCATGCCGGAGAGCAACCCCTCCTGCAGGATTTCATTGGGCCCCACCCCTGCTTCCAGAGCCTTTTGAATCTGTTCTTTGACCGCGGGGACACGGCCTTTTTGAAGCGCTTCGCTCAGTTCCTCCAAATGATAGGACATTGCGGCTCCCCTCCCTATTTGAATATATGTTTCATGATACCCCATCTCCCACAAAAATTCAAGCAAATCCCCTAAAACGGCCCTCAATTTTTGGGAAAGGCTTTGTAAAGATATGAACGCCCCTCTTCTATACGGGAAAAACCTATCCCAAAACGCGAAAACGGAGGAATGACCCTTGTTTTTGGCGTTGGGAACCGGTATAATAAATAAGATGCCATTTTGCCAAAGAGAGTTGGAGGAACCGACATGCGCAAACAGCTTGAAAAGGTTTATGATCCCAGCCAGGTGGAGGACAGGACCTACCGCTTTTGGTTGGATGGGAACTACTTCCACGCGGATGCCGCCAGTGAGAAGCCGCCCTATACCATTGTAATCCCCCCGCCGAACATCACCGGAAAACTGCACATGGGCCACGCCTTGGACGAGACCCTGCAGGACATCCTGGTCCGTTGGCGCCGGATGCAGGGGTATGAGACCCTGTGGATGCCCGGTACCGACCACGCCTCCATCGCCACCGAGGCCAAGATTGTGGAGGCCATGCGCCAGGAGGGCCTCACCAAAGAGATGCTGGGCCGGGACGGCTTTTTGAAGCGGGCCTGGGAGTGGAAACGCCTCTATGGCGGTACGATTGTGGAGCAGCTGAAAAAGCTGGGCTCTTCCTGTGATTGGGAGCGGGAACGGTTCACGCTGGACGAGGGCTGTAGCCGTGCTGTCCGGGAGGTGTTTGTCAGCCTTTATGAGAAGGGGCTGATCTACCGTGGGGAGCGGATCGTCAACTGGTGCCCCCACTGCCTGTCCACCATTTCGGACATCGAGGTGGAGTATGAGGAGCGGGACGGCTTCTTCTGGCACATCAACTATCCCATTGTAGGTACCGACCAGGTGTTGGAAATCGCCACCACCCGTCCGGAGACCATGCTGGGCGATACCGCTGTGGCGGTGCATCCCCAGGACAAGCGTTACCAACACCTGATTGGCAAGAAGGTGCTTCTGCCTCTGGTGAACCGGGAGATCCCCATTGTGGCGGACGAATACGTGGAGATGGATTTCGGTACCGGCGTGGTGAAGATCACCCCCGCCCATGACCCCAACGACTTTGAGGTGGGCCTGCGCCACAACCTGCCGGTGATCAACGTCATGAACGAGGACGCCACCATCAATGAAAACGGTGGCCGTTACTGCGGCATGACCCGGGAAGTCTGCCGGAAGGCGATTGTGGCCGACCTGGAGGCTGCTGGCTATCTAAAGTACACCGAGCCCTATAAGCACAACGTGGGCAGCTGCTATCGCTGCGGCACCATCATTGAACCCCGGGCCTCCAAACAGTGGTTTGTGAAGATGGAGCCGCTGGCCAAGCCGGCGGTGGAGGCGGTGCGGGACGGCCGCACCAAGTTTGTACCCGAGCGGTTTGAAAAAATCTATTTCAACTGGATGGAGAATATCAAGGACTGGTGCATTTCCCGTCAGCTGTGGTGGGGTCATCGAATCCCTGCCTGGTACTGCGCCGACTGCGGGGAGTTGATCGTCTCCCGCCAGGATCCGGACCGCTGCCCGCACTGCGGCGGCACCCATCTGGAACAGGATCCGGACACCCTGGATACCTGGTTCAGCTCCGCCCTTTGGCCGTTCTCTACCCTGGGATGGCCGGACGAGACCCCGGAGCTCAAGAAGTTCTATCCCACCGACACTTTGGTCACCGGTTACGACATCATCTTTTTCTGGGTGGCCCGGATGATCTTCTCCGGCCTGGAACAGATGGGGGAAGTGCCGTTCAAAACGGTTCTGATTCACGGCCTGGTGCGGGATGCCCAGGGCCGTAAGATGAGCAAATCCCTGGGAAATGGCATCGACCCGTTGCAGATTATCGGCCAGTATGGCGCGGATGCCTTGCGGTTCACATTGGCCACTGGCAACGCGCCGGGCAACGATATGCGCTTCTCAGATGAGAAGGTGAATGCGTCTCGGAATTTTGCCAACAAACTCTGGAACGCCAGCCGTTTCCTGCTCATGAACCTGTCCGACCAGGTGGAGCGGGTGGAGCTACCCGGCCAATTGGCGGTGGAGGACCGGTGGGTGCTGTCCAAGTACAACACTTTGGTCCGGGAGGTCACCGACAACCTGGAGAAGTTCGAATTGGGCATGGCAGTGCAAAAGCTCTATGATTTTATCTGGGACATCCTCTGTGATTGGTATATTGAGCTTTGCAAAACTCGTCTCCAGGCGGGCGGAGAGACTTCCTTGGCCGCCCAGCAGGTGCTCTGCTATGTGCTGGAAGGGACGTTGCGCCTGTTGCATCCGTTTATGCCATTTATCACCGAGGAGATCTGGCAGGCCCTGCCCCATGAGGGGGAGAGCATTATGGTGGCCCCTTGGCCGGTCTATCGGGAGGAGCTGAACTTCTCCCAGGAGGAGGCCTCCTTTGAAAAGGTGATGCAGGCCATCCGCGCCATCCGTGCCCGCCGGGGTGAGATGAATGTCCCGCCCTCCCGCAAAGCCCGGGTCTATATCGCCACCAGTGAGCCGGAGACCTTCCACCAAGGGGTGCCGTTTATCGAGCGGTTGGCTTTTGCCTCCCAGGTGGAGATTGGAGAGCAGTTCTCGGTGGAGGGCGCGGTCCAGGTAGTCACCGACGGCGCCCGTATTTCCATCCCCATGGAGGAGCTGGTGGATCTGGAAAAGGAGCGGGCTCGCTTGCAAAAGGAGCTGTCCGCCTGCGAGAAGGAGATTGCCTCTCTGAATGGCAAGCTGGCCAATGAGAAATTTGTCTCCAAGGCCCCCGCCAACGTGGTGGAGGCGGAGCGTCAGAAGCTCCAAAAGGCCCAGGAACGGTTGGGCAAGATTCAGGAGAGCCTGAGCGCTTTGGGTTAAAATGGAACATCGCTGCAAGCGCGGCGGCTGCGGCCGCCGCGCTTTCCTTTAGGAGGGTAAAATCGTGACGGAACAGGACGCAATTCGGTATATTCACTCTTTCAAACGGTTCAGTTCTCACCCCACATTAGACCGGATCCATCGGCTGTTGAAGCTGCTGGGCGACCCCCAGGACCAATTACAGGTGGTACATGTGGCGGGGACCAATGGCAAAGGATCGGTCTGTGCGATGATGGCGGAGGCCCTGCGCCAAGGGGGTTATAGGACTGGCCTGTTTCTCTCCCCCTATGTGCTGGAATTCCGGGAACGGATGCAGTTGGATGGAGAGATGATCCCACCCCAGGAGCTGGTGGAACAGGTGGAGCGGGTGCGCCCGTTGGCGGAACAGGTGGAGGACCTGAATGAGTTCGAGCTGATTACTGCCATGGGATATGACTGGTTTTCCCGTAAGGGATGTGAAGTGGTGGTGGTGGAGACTGGGCTGGGCGGCCGGTATGATGCCACCAACGCGGTTGCAAAGCCGCTGATATCGGTGATTACCTCCATCGGCTTGGACCACACCGCTGTTCTGGGAGGCACTGTGGAGGAGATCGCCCAGGCGAAAGCGGGAATCATTAAGCCAGGCGCTCCGGTAGTTTGCGCCCCCTGCCAGCCGGATGGCGCCTTTGCGGTGGTGTTGGAGGCCGCCGCAAAAGCGGGCGTTCCGGTGTTGACCCCCTCCCTGTCCGCGGTGGAGGATCCGACCTTTTCATTGGAGGGCAGCCGGTTTATCTATGACGGCCAGCACCTTATGGTGGGGATGCCAGGGCGGTTCCAGCTGGCCAATGCCATCACTGCCTATACGGCCCTGGATTGTCTGCGCAATCGTTGCGGATTTGACCGCCTCACCACACAGGCAGTGGCCGGAGGGTTGGCGGATGCCCGCCTGCCCGCTCGGATGGAGGTGCTTGGGCGGGAACCGTTGGTGCTATTGGATGGGGCCCACAACCCTCCGGGAGCTAAAGCTTTGGCGGACACCCTGTTTTTGGCGGGAGACCGGCCCATTACCGCAGTGATGGGGGTCCTGTCGGACAAGGACAGTGCGGGTGTCTTGGAACAGCTGGCCCCCCATCTGCGCCGGGTGATCACCGTGACTCCGGAATCCCCTCGGGCCCTCTCCGCCCATGAGTTGGCTGCCCGGGCTGGGGCGCTGGGGCTGGATGCCTCTGCCGCCCATGGCGGACAGGAGGCGCTGGAGTTGGCGACAGCGGTGGCTGCGCGGGAAAAGGGCGCGGTGCTCATCTGCGGCTCCCTCTATCTGGCGGCGCAGATGCGGCGGCTATTTTTGGAATGGGAGGCATAACCCCACTCGGCGGCATTCGGCAAATTTTACCTAGAAAAAGCCTTATCCTATGGATAGGGCTTTTTTAATTGCCTTGGCAGGGAGAAAGGACGTAGAAGGATATGGCAGTACAGATTGAAATCGCAGGGGAGTGGATGACCGCGCGGCTACTGGGTGATATCGATCATCACAGCGCCAGAGAGTTGCGGGAATCCATCGATAGCGCCGTATTGACCGGGCAGATTCGAGAGCTGGAACTGGATTTCCGGGATGTAAGCTTTATGGACTCCTCTGGGATTGGCTTGGTAATGGGACGGTACAAGCTGATGCAGGAGTTGGGGGGACATCTCCGGTTGATAAATGTGGCCGGGCATCTAAAAAAAGTGATGATTTTGGCGGGGCTTGACCGGCTGGCAGTGCTGGACAGGCCCACCCCAGTAAAAAAGCAACCGGAACTGGAAAAGGGGGAAGGGGAATGAAGGCGCTCAACACCATGAAATTGCAATTTGAAGGCCGTTCGGTGAACGAGGGGTTTTCCAGGACGGCGGTGGCCGCCTTCCTGGCCCAGCTGGATCCAACGGTGGAGGAGGTGTCGGATGTCAAGACCGCTGTGAGCGAAGCAGTGACCAACTGTATTGTCCACGCCTATCGGGACAGTTTGGGGATCGTCTACATAACCGCTGGAATCCTACCGGATAACCGCGTGGTCATCAAAATCCGAGACAAAGGGTGCGGCATTCCCGATGTAAAGAAGGCAATGGAACCCCTCTTTACAACTGCTCCGGAGGAGGAACGGGCTGGACTGGGCTTTGCGGTTATGGAGAGCTTGATGGACCGGGTGAAGGTGACCTCCCAGGAGGGGAAGGGAACCACTGTGGTACTCACCCGAAAGATCCGCGGCAAGGAGGCGGGTGTTTGACGGCAAGCTGTATCGTCCCACAGCGCGAGGAACGTATCTCCCAAAATTTGGGGTTGGTACACGCCTGTGCCCACCGGCTCAAGGGCCGGGGGATTGAATATGAAGATCTCTTCCAGGCCGGCTGCATTGGCCTGTGTAAAGCGGTGGACGCTTTTGATGACAGCCGTGGGGTACGATTTTCCACCTATGCGGTTCCGGTGATTTTGGGAGAGATGCGCCGCCTGTTCCGGGATGGAGGAGCGGTGAAGGTTTCCAGGACCCTCAAGGAGTTGGCGCTAAAATTGGGACGGGAACGGGAGCTGTTGGCCACCCAGCTGGGCCGTGACCCCACGGTCAGCGAGCTGGCGGAACATCTGCAGTTATCGGAAGAGCAGGTGGTGGAGGCCCTATGCGCCGCAGCTCCGCCGCTCTCTCTCACCGAAGGACAGGAGGAGGGCGGGGGACAGATTGACCTTCCGGTGGCATCTCCCGAGGAGATGCTGTCCGACCGGCTATCTCTGAAACAGCTGGTGAACGAATTGGAACCCAACGACCGGAAGCTGATCCTTTTACGCTATTTCTCTGGGAAAACCCAGGTGCAGACGGCCAAGGCGCTGGGAATGACCCAGGTACAGGTCTCCCGTAGGGAGAAGAAGATTTTAGCATCCTTACGCCAAGGAATGTTGGGACCATAGAACCCCATCGGGCCGCCGGAAACTTCCGGCGGCCCGATGGGGTTCTATGAAAAGCGGAGGGTTCTGGTATGGGGCTATTCTGAGGGCAAAACGCCACCCGCATACTGCCGCCGCAAGTCTTGGAGGCTTTCTGTCCCATCCTATGCGGATAGGGCCGGTGGCGAAACCGCAAAGACCTTTCGGCCAACGCCGGTATTTGGGCGGACAAAACGGGTTCCTGCAAAAAGAAAAAGGAAAGCTGCCGCTTTGGAGCGGAGCTTTCCTGGAAAAATTTTAAAAGGGTGGGTCCATCTACCTCATTGGGCAAACCGGACCGCATTATATAGACAGATTAGAATGATGACACACAGCAGCCCAGAGAACAGCTTGTCGGTAGTGCTGGAGGAGATGCGGCGATTCAGCTGACTGCCGCTCATCCCGCCCAGTACGCCGGCGGACACCATTATCACCAGATAGATCCACGGGAACTGCGGGATAGTACCTTGGATCAAAGAGGTCAAAAAGCTGGCCAATTGAGAGAACATGATGATGTATAGGGAGTTGGCGGCTGCCTTCTTGGTCTCCATCGAGAAGGCAAAGAAGAGGATGGCCAGGTTGATGGGGCCGCCTCCGATCCCTAGAAAGGAGGAGAGCACCCCCATGGAACCCCCGATAAAAACGCAGGCAACCCCGTTTTTTACATGATAAGAGGGGAGGCGATTTCGGAAAAAGGCGCTATAAACCAACGTGAGCAAGGTCACGATGGCCAACACAATGGCCTGCACCATGCCCACAAAGGCGTCCTGGGCGGTGAGTTCCTTGACCTTTTGAAACAGAAAGTTTCCAATCACCCCGCCGGCCACTGCCCCCACAGCCAGGAGGCTGCCAATGCGCAGCTCCACCAGATGATTATTCCGCTGACGGAACACAGAGATGACCGACATGGACAACACGGTCAGTCCGGACAGAAAACTGATCGAACTGACGTCCATCACGCCTAGGGCGTCCAGCACCGGCTTGATGACCACGCCGCCTCCTATGCCGCAGATCCCTCCGATGGCGGAAGCAAAATAGCAGATCGCAAAAATTAGAACCCCCATGGGTGATAGCCGTCCTTCCCAAATATGAAATCTCTTGGAGCGGACACCGCCAAAAGAATTGACTGGCGCGAAGATTGGGACAACCGCAGCAAGCGCCTCTATTATAACAAAAACATAATGTCCGGTCAATAGGTCTTTATGGATAAAGAGAACAACATTTTCACAAATTTTTGTGCGATAATTTTATATAAAACATGAAAAATTGTGAAATTTACACAATGAAGTTGCGGCAAATTTAGAATAGTAACCGCTTGATTTCCGGTTTTGAAGGTGCTATAGTCTATTCATGAAATGTTCGGACATTTAGTCAAATGTTGATGCAATAACACATTTTGTATGGGACGGACATTCAGAAGGGGAGGTGAATAGATGCAGATAAATCACAATAGTCCGATCCCCCTCTATTACCAGCTGCGGGAACAGATCCGTGAAAATATCCTTTCTGGCAAATGGGACTTTGGAAAGGAACTCCCCGCGGAGTTGCGGTTGTGTGAGGAGTTGAACTTGAGTCGGGCTACTGTGAAACAGGCGATGGACGGTTTGGTACAGGAGGGGCTCATTGAACGTAAAAAGGGCAAAGGGACCTTCGTCACCTACCGTAAGATGGGCAACAATTTCTTTTCTCAGCCCAGTTTTACCCGCCAGATGGCAGAGTTGGGGCTGGATCTCTACTCCAGAATTTTATCGGCCAGTGACGGCCCATTGGAAAAGGGAATAGAAGGATATTTCGACCCCTCTGACGGTGAGGAGTTTTGTAAAATCCACCGGGTGCGCTATGTAAACAACCGCCCCCTGGTGATCGAAGAGAACTATATCCCGAAAGGCTGGTCACGGGACCTTTTGAAACAAAGGCTAAATACTCTTTCCGTTTATGACTATTTGGAAACGGCCAACGGTATAAAATTTGACAACTATCATTATATTGTCCAACCGATGTCCCTCCATGAAGAAGAAAAGCAGCTCCTGGGGCTGGAGGATGACCGTATTCAGTTGATCGTGTTCAAAAAGGATATGGTAGGCGTTAGATTGGACATCATCTCTTACTATCAGGGGCAAAAGGTCATGTTGACACGACGGATTTTTGAGGGGAGTAACTTTTCCATCACGGTGGACTATAATACGGGCACCCATCAAGTTTCTGTGGAAAATGGGAAGTGGACAATCCCTCTCTGAGCCATCCCTGTTTTGGTAGCACGATATTGGACAAAATACGAAATAGACAACCTATACACTGGGGGATACGGTCCCTGTGGTGCAGATTTGTTGCCAGTCTGGAAAAATAGAAGTGTATGGGCTTATTTTTCTGCACCTATTTTGCAAATACGATGTAATACGTATGATAATTTGGGCGCTTACGGAGGCGCCAGACGCCCCGTTTATATAGATATCTTTTGAGGTAAATGGGAGGAATTTTTATGGCAAAGGTCAAAAAACTGGGCTTTGCAACCAAAGTTTTATTGGGGCTGATTTTAGGAGGTATCCTGGGCCTGATCGTGGGGCCATCCATCTCCTGTATTGGCTTTATCGGCACCATCTTTTTGCGTCTGCTGCGCTGCTGTGTTGTTCCGCTGATCCTGTGTAACATCGTTTTGGCCGTGGCCAGCATGGGGGATGTGAAAAAGCTGGGACGCATCGGCGTCAAGCTGATCGTCATCTTCCTGGCAACAACCTTTGTGGCGGCCACCGTCGGCCTGGTCACTGCCCTGGTGATCAACCCCGGCTTCGGATTTGAGATGGAAGTGGCCGGCGAGGTGGCGGAGCAGGTGGCTCCCACCTTCTCCAGCATCATGTTGAGCTTCTTCGGCACCAACATCATCGAGTCCATGTCCACCGCTACCCTGTTGCACATCATCTCCTTCGCCATCATCTCGGGTATCGGCATCATGTACATGAAGGAAGAGGATCAGACCAAGCTCCTCAATGGCTTCGGCCTCATCTCTCGTTATATCATGAGCTTCCTGCGCCTGGTGATGAAGTTCACTCCGATCGGTGTTTTCTGCCTGATGGCCAACACCACTGGCCAATACGGCACCGATGTGTTGGGACCTCTGGGCAAGTTTATCCTTACCATCTATGTGGGCCTTGCGATCCATGCCTTTGTGGTCTATGGCGGGCTGTATGCCATCGGCACCCACAAGAGCCCCCTCAAGTTCTACAAGCTGATCTCCCCCGTGTGGGTCACCAGCTTCTCCACCTGCAGCACCGCCGCTACCATGCCGGTTTCCATGCGTGTCTGTGAGGAAAACCTGCATCTGCGCAAGGAAGTCTCTGACTTGACCATCCCTCTGGGCGCCAACATGAATATGGACGGCAACGGCCTGTGGTATGGTGTTGTGGCGATCTTTGTTGCCGAGGTTATCGGTATGGATCTGACTTTGGGTACCATGATTGTGGCGATTCTCACCGGTGTGCTCATGACCTTGGGCAGCCCTGGCATCCCTGGCGGTATCATCGTAGCGACCACCATCTTCCTGCAGACTATGGGTATGCCCATTGAGTTTGTGGCCCTGCTGAGTGGTATCTTCAGCATCATGGATATGGGTATCACCACCGTCAACTGCGTGGGTTCCGTTGTGGTGGCAGCTGTGGTCTCCGCCAGTGAGGAAGCCCGTGCGCAAAAGGATCAACGAAAACGCGGGGCTTCTCCCGCCAACGCCTGAAAAGGAGGGCGTAACTTATGAAAGAAAAAGTTGTAGGCATTATGGGCGGTATGGGTCCGGAGGCAGGTGTCGATCTGTTCTCCCGCATCACTGCGGAGACCCATGCCAAGTGTGATACCGACCATCTCCACATCATTTTGGACAGCAACCCCAAGATGCCCAGCCGTCAGGATGCGATTCTCCATGGTGGGGAGAGCCCGGTTCCGGCGATGATCGCCACGGCAAAGAACCTGGTGAACGCTGGTGCGGATTTTATCATCATTGGAGCCAACACCGCCCACTATTTCTATGATGAAGTGGCAGCCGCTGTGCCTGTTCCCTTCCTGCACATCATCCATGAGGCGGTGAAGGAGACCATCCGCCTGGTGCCCGGCATCAAAAAGGTTGGCGTCATGGCTACCACTGCTGCCATGCAGGCCCATGTGTATGAAAAGTCCTGCGACAAATTTGGCTTGGAGGTCGTTGCCCCTGATGCGGATGTTCAGGATCTGATGCAGAGTGCGATCTTTGACCATGACTACGGTTTTAAGTATAACGGCCGTACGGAAAAATGCATCGCGGCGGCTTCATCGGTGGCGGAACACCTCATCGGCAAGGGAGCGGAGGCCTTGATTATGGGCTGCACGGAAATTCCCCTGATTTTGGGGGACACTACCTTCTCGGTCCCGTTGATCGACCCCAATGAGATCATTGCAAAAGCGGCTGTCCGCTATGCCAAAGGAGAATAACCTCGTCTTCCATAAAAAACGGCGTTCTCTATGTTTCATAGAGAACGCCGTTTTTGTGAAGATTCAAGGGTTAGACTTTGCGTTTTCCCCCACAGTGACCCAATTGGTCATCCCGTGGCCTTCCTTCTCATTGGGGCGTTGCTGAAATCCCAACGTCTGATAAAACGGTTCCTTCCCCAGGGCCGCCCCGAGGATAAACATGATCCGGTCTCCGGGATCAGAGGCTTTTTGCACCTTGTCCATCAGTGTTCGGACCACCTTGGAGCCCAATCCCTGGCGTTGATAATCCGGAGAGACAATGATGTCGGCCAAATAGGCAGTAAACCCATAGTCAAAGAGCACCCGCCCCATAGCCACCGGCTTTTCCCCGTCTCGAAAAGCCACCAGGAAGGTGGAGTGCCTGATACCGTCCCGGGCCTGCCTGGGGGTCAATGTTTCCCATCCCACGCTAGCGCGCAATTGGTTATATTCCTCACCGGTGAGATATTCACTCAGCTGCAGTTCCAATCCAGAACCCTCCTCTACGAGATGATTTTACAACTGAAGCTCTGCCACAGAGTAGAGGGCCGCCTTTCCTGCCAGCTTCACTCGATCTCCGAACAGTTGGCAGTAGAGGGTGCCTCCCCGTTTGGAGGCCTGATAGGCTACGAGCTGATCCCTTTGCAGCCTTCCACACCAATAGGGGACGATATGGCAGTGACCGGAGCCACAGACCGGGTCCTCTACGACGCCGCACTTCGGGGCGAAGGTCCGGGAGACGCAGTCCACTTCTATCCCTGGGGAGGTCACATGGAGCAAAAGGCCGTCCAATGCCCGCACCTTCTCCAAATCGGGCGCCAACGATAGGACCTGTTGGGGGTTCTCCAACACACAGAGCAGATCCCGGCCCATATAGGCCTCCAGTGGTTCCACGCCGATGGCTTCCCGCATCTGTTGGGTGACCGGGACGCGGTCCAAGTGGTAGGCGGGAAAGTCCATTTCATATAGTTCCCCCCGCCGATTAACGGTGAGTCGGCCACTGAGCGTCTCAAAGGAGACCGCTTGCCCTGTTGGATGGTAAAACTGGAGCAGCACATAGGCACAGGCTAAGGTGGCGTGGCCACAGAGGTCAATCTCGCCGCCGGGGGTGAACCAGCGCAATCGATATCCCTCCCCCTCGGGGACCGCGAAGGCGGTCTCCGAGAGGTTGTTTTCAAGGGTGATGTTTTGCATCAGGTCCTCCGGGAGCCACTGTTCCAAAATGCAGATGGCAGCGGGGTTCCCACGAAAAACCTGATCTGTAAAGGCATCCACCACATATTGCTTCATGCGGATTTTCACTCCCACTCGATGGTGCCAGTGGGCTTCGGCGTCAGATCATAGCATACCCGGTTGATTCCCTTCACCTCGTTGGTGATCCGGCGGGTCACCTGATGCAGGACCGCCCAAGGAATCTCCTCAATCTCTGCCGTCATGGCGTCCACTGTGTTTACCGCCCGGATGATGGCCGGCCATTCCTCACTGCGGGCGTTATCCCGTACCCCTACGCTCTTCAGGTCGGGGACAATGGTGAAATACTGCCATACTTTTTTATCCAGCCCAGCGTTGTGGAACTCCTCCCGCAGGATGGCATCACTCTCCCGCAGGGCCTCCAACCGATCCCGGGTGATAGCGCCCAGGCAGCGGACCCCCAGGCCGGGGCCGGGGAACGGCTGACGGTAGACCATGTCCTCCGGCAGCCCCAAGGCTACGCCGCAGGCACGGACCTCATCTTTAAACAGCTGCCGCAGAGGCTCGACAAGCTGGAATTTCAGATCCTCCGGCAGTCCGCCCACATTGTGGTGGCTCTTCACAGCCTTGTTGGTCTTGGTTCCGCTCTCAATGATGTCAGGATAGATGGTTCCCTGGGCCAAGAAGTCGATCCCCTCCAGCTTGCGGGCCTCCTCCTCGAATACCCGGATGAACTCAGCGCCAATGATCTTGCGCTTTTGTTCCGGATTGGCCACTCCGGCCAGCTTGTCCAAAAAGCGGTCGGAGGCATCCACATAGATCAAATTGGCCCCCAGGTTGTCCCGGAATACCCGAACCACCTGTTCCGGTTCCCCTTTGCGCAGCAGACCGTGATTGACATGGACACAGGTGAGCTGGTTGCCAATTGCCTTCAGCAACAGAGCCGCCACCACGGAACTGTCCACCCCTCCGGAGAGGGCCAGCAGTACTTTTTTGTTCCCCACTTGGCGGCGGATCAGTTCGACCTGATCGCTGATGAAGTGCTCCATAGTCCAGTTGGGATCGGCCTTGCACTCCTCAAACAGGAACTGGCGCAGCAGCTCTTGGCACATCATTTCATTTTGGGGAAGCGCATTGATATGGCGGAGTTGGGGGAAACCCGGGACATCCACCGCCAATAGAGGAAGTCCACTGTCCAGCACCGCTTGGGAGGGGACCACTTCTTGGCCGTCCACTACCCGGTTGGGCCCGCCGGCCAAAAGAATCCCCCGCACGTTGGGGAGCGCGGCCAATTGTTCAGCAGTTAAATCATAGGGATGGATTTCACTATAGACGCCAAGGGAACGGATTTCCCGGGCAATTCGGGTACTCTCCTCACTGCCCAGATCCAAAACAACGATCATATCCTGTGTCATAGAGATGGCCTCCTGTTGCAAATTTAAAGACGGCGATGCGCGTTAACTCCATTATATCCCAGCTTTTGGGGATTTGCAACAGGAGTGCGGGCCAATCACAAAAAGGAGTTGACACCAGTTGTCCTCCGCCTTAAACTATAGGGAGTGCCATTTTAAGCGGGAATTTGATGGAGGGGCGGAATTGCCCTTTCAGAGGGAGAACACAATGAAGGAAAATCGGTATGACGACGAGATCTTTTTCCGAAAATATGGGGAAATGGCTCGCTCCCGGTACGGATTGGCAGGCGCGGGGGAGTGGCTGGAGCTAAAAAAACTTTTGCCAGACTTTACAGGGAAGCGGGTCCTGGATTTGGGCTGCGGCTATGGGTGGCACTGTAAATACGCGGCAGATCATGGCGCCAGCGATGTGGTGGGGGTGGACCTTTCCCAAAGGATGCTTGGACGGGCAATGGAGCAAAATACAGCCCCCCAGATTCATTATCACTGCGCTGCAATGGAGGACTTGACGTTTTCTGCGGGGCGCTTTGATGTGGTATTCAGCTCTCTGGCGTTCCACTATGTCCGGGATTTTTCCCCATTGGTGGAGCGAATCAGTGACTGGCTGCGGCCGGGCGGGGAGCTGGTATTTTCGGTAGAACACCCGGTATTCACCGCCTATGGCTCCCAGGACTGGTATTATGATAGCCAGGGTAAAATCCTCCATTTCCCGGTGGACAACTACTACTATGAGGGGAAACGAGAGGCAATTTTTCTAGGGGAAAAGGTGGTCAAATACCACCGCACACTGACCACCTATTTGGAGGCATTGCTGCGCAACGGGTTTTCGATTCATCATGTGATAGAGCCCCAGCCCCCGGCAGAGATGCTGGGACAACCGGGCATGCTGGATGAGATGCGCCGCCCCATGATGCTGCTGGTCTCTGCGACAAAGGGGTGCTAAAATGGAACTTTTGACATTGGGTCTCTTCTGTGGGGCACTGCTTGGCTGCATCCTGCTCCATTGGTCGATCCTCTATGCTTTGGTGTTCGGATTGGCACTCTTTTGGATCTATGGACGGAAAAAGGGGTTCCATTGGGGGCAGCTGGCCCACATGAGTTTGACCGGAATTAAGACTGCCAAGAATATTTTGGTGGTGTTCCTGCTCATTGGGATGCTCACAGCCCTGTGGCGGGCGTGCGGGACGGTGCCTCTCATCATTTGTGAATCGGTGGGCCTGATCGGTCCCCATACCATGCTGCTGATGGCATTCCTCCTGAACTGCGGGATTTCGGTGCTCACAGGCACTGCCTTTGGAACGGCGGCCACCATGGGAGTCATCTGCATGACCATGGCGGTGACCCTTCAAGTGAATCCAATTTTGGCAGGAGGCGCAGTGTTGTCCGGGGTATTCTTCGGCGACCGGCTTTCCCCCGTCTCCACCAGCGCCCTGCTGGTGGGGGAGCTCACGGGGACTAGCGTATTTGACAACATCCGCCGGATGCTACCTACAACGGTAGCTCCATTCCTGCTTTCCTGCGCCATCTACGGAGTTTTGGGGTTCCTGTCCCATGGGGGAGGGGAACCGCCTGACCTGTGGCTCCTATTTTCGAAGGAATTTTCCTTCCATTGGAGTATGCTGCTGCCCGCCCTGGCCATTCTTGCTCTCTCCATCCTAAAAGTACAGGTAAAGATGGCGATGGCGGTGAGTATAGGGGCGGGAATTTTGGTCTGCCTTTTTGTGCGTCAGCTAGAATTGTGGGAAATCCTAAGGTTGTTGGTGATCGGTTACCAGGCCATCGACCCGGAAGTGGCGTCCATGCTGAACGGGGGAGGGGTGGTCTCCATGCTGCAGGTGGCGGTGATTGTGTGCCTCTCCTCCGCCTATGCGGGAATCTTCCAGGAAACGGGACTGCTGAATCAAGTGAAGGCTTGGATTGCCCATTTGAGCCGCAGGATTGGACCTTATGGGGGAATTTTGGTGACCTCTATTTTTGGGGGAATGGTCTCCTGTAACCAGACCTTAAATATCATGCTGACCTATCAGCTGTGTGATGACCTGGGGGAGGAACCGGCGGCTCTGGCCATCGATCTGGAGGATACAGCGGTGGTGGTCTCCCCTCTGATCCCCTGGTCGATTGCCTGTACAGCGCCTATGGCCTCCATAGGAGCGCCGGTGGCGGGAGCGGTGGCCGCCTGCTTTTTGTACCTGCTGCCCATCTGCCGTCTGGTTGGAAAACTCTGCTTGCAGAGAGGGAAGAGGGGAGTAACCCATCCCATATAAAAAATATCGGACGCTTCCTATAGGAAACGTCCGATATTTTTTATAGATAGAGAGCCATTGCGAGGTTTTGGCCCTGTACGGACCCGCAAACTAGGCTTTATCACTGATCCTTCTCCTGTATACTGGTAAAAAGCGTCAAAAATATAACCCGGATCCAAATCCTTATCATCCAAATGTTTTCCAAAATACCTGCAGAAAACTCTGGGTGATTCCTGCGAGAAAATATCAATCCATGTGTCCTCGGCGGCAATTATATAATGGAAAAAATCGGTTTCTCCTTCAAAAAAGCCCTGTTGCATACACCAATTATAGTAATTGGAATACTTGCATCGATAGAAGTGAAAAATAGGCCCCGACAAGTTGGCGGCGGCAGACCGATTCTGCAGGTCAAAAAGTTTATTTTCCTGATGTACAGTCATGGCAAACATTCGCATACTTTTAATGGTACAGGGAAAGACTACTTTCAGCGTGAAAGAGCGTGGATTAAAATTGTCCCCATCATTATATTTAAAAACAATACCGCATTCATTCCAGAAAAATCCATCAAAATAAACGGCAGTATTTGGTGACAGCTTCGGACAAGGCCTTAGAAACTCTACATAATAGTGGGGGTCCGTTTCTTCAAAGTCATAAATAAGATTGCCTTCATAGGTTGGCAGATGATTTTCCATGGCACGGCCCTCCTGTTATTTTATTTAACGGCATCATCTCACGGCCAATGAGACCCAAAACCCGCAGAGCCCTGATCTGATGGGCCCTGCGGGTTTTAAATTCAGTTATTCCCACTCGCCGAGTTAAATCCGTTTCTAAACTTTTTTGTATAGAGGATTTGATTCGGTGTTATTTACTTTGATACAGATTATCCTTATCCTATGGTCTATCCAAAATTCTGCTATCAAAAAACTATCACCCTACGGCTATCAAAGGAACAATATTCTTTATAATGCTTTGTTTATATCAGAGCACACCCTTTCAAATCTGTCTAATGCATCGGTTATATCCTCGATTTCCCAAATATCAGGATGCTTAATTAAATACATACTTGGCCTGTAGTGGTCAAAACGTATAGATGGATTTTGCGAAAGTATTGCTTCAGTTGAGTGCAGAACTTCCCCATCTTTGACTGACTCTACTGCAATTGCTTTATCACCACTTAACTCGTAGCAAGCATTTATAAGTTTTACATAAGCTGCAGCGCCGATAATATCTTCAATGTCACTCGAAGAATATTGGGTGTAATCGCTGGCCAAAAGAATGTGACTTGTTTCCAGTAACCCGCTCTTTTTAAGCCGGTCA
>CAJFPF010000012.1 GCA_904398655.1 uncultured Anaerotruncus sp.
GAACCCCAGGGAACCCCTCGTTCCAGACTTGCACCCGCTTGCGCCCCTCATGAGGAGCGTAGCTCAGGACTGATGGCGCCGTTTTTGTGCTCCCCGGTCGTGGCCGCCCTCAGGCCCTGCGGGGCGGAGGGGTCGGGCGAGGAGGCGGGCTTTTCTACGGAAAAGGTTTCTTTCCTATAACATCCCTCTCCAGGCCACCATAAAAAATTGCCGCCGCTGACGCGACGGCAATGGGAGCTCCTCCCTGACGGGGAGGGTTACAGCTTTTCAAAAAATTCCGGTCCCTTTTTACAGATGGGGCAGACAAAGTCCGAAGGCAGCTCGTCCCCCTCATAAATATACCCACAGATTTTGCACCGCCAACCCTTTTTGGCGGTCTCTTTTTTATAGGAGGGGGCGTTGGGAGGGGTCTGGCCCTTCTTCACCCGGTGATAGTAGTCATAGGTCATCACCGGCGCACCAGAGAGCTGTTGGGCCTGTTGTGCCTCACCCACAAACAAAATATGGGTGCCTAGATCCAGTTGATCCACCACCCGGAAGGAAAAGAGGGCAGCCGCCCCTTCGGTGGGGTACCAGACACCGTTCTGATCCACCCCATGGGGGATGCCGTCAAACTTGTCCAGATTGGCGCCACTCTCAAATCCGAACCGGGAGATCAGCTCCATGGTGGCCTGTTGGGTCAGGGGGACCGCGTTGAACACACCGGACTGCTGGATCAATTGGGTGGTCAGGTTGTTTTTAGAGACAGAAACAGTGGCCTTTGGAGGTTCAGCGGTCACCTGGGTGACCGTATTCACCACGCAGCCGTTCTGTTTGCCGCCATAGGCGGAACTGACCACATAGAGGCCATAGGACATCTTGAAAAACGCCTGTAGATCCATAGGGAAACCCTCCTTACATGGAAATAGGATGTTTAAAGGACGGTGGCGCCGTAACGGGCCGCCACCTCTTCCAGCTGTTCCCGTTCCAGCTCGCAATTTACAGAAGCGACCAGGGCCTTGCCGTTGTAGTGGAGCAGGGCGCTGTCCAACGCCTCCAAGGACTCCGACTCAAAGGCCACCGGCATGTCCACCATGTGGGCGTTCAGAGAGAAGCGATAGCCGTCGTCGGGGGTGTCCAGGTGGATGAGCACCGCGTCGCAGCTCTCATGGCCGGCCTCCAGCAGGGCATCGGACATATCCACCTCGCACCGGATGGGCTGGGAGAACTCCAGGCCCTCATCCAGATAGTAGACCTGTTTGCCCGCCGCCAGGATTTCGTATTCCGCCGGCTTGATCTGCACTTTGGAGATGTCGAAGCTATCCACCATGTGGCGCAACGCCTCCACATAGGTGGGGTCGGTGCCGCAGCAGCCGCCGATGATCTGGACCCCCCGCCGCATAAGCTTGGCGCACCGGTCACTGAACTGGACGGCAGAGAGGGGAGGCTCCCCGGCGTTGGGTTTGGCCGCCAAGGGCACTTTGGCATAGGGAGCGATCCGCTGGAACAGATCCACCATATCCTCCGGCCCTTGGGAGCAGTTGAGCCCAAAGGCGAAGATCCCCATATCCTGGAGGGTCACTAAGGAGGCCAGGACATCGTCCCCCCACATGGTGCGTCCCTCCGCGTCCACTGTCATGGTGACCATCAGGGGCAGCCCGGTCTGCCGGGCGCCCAGGACTGCCGCCCGGCATTCACAGAGGGAGCTCATGGTCTCCACCACCAGCAGATCGGCCCCGGCCTCCGCCAAAGCGGAGGCCTGCTCCGCATAGATCCCGATCAGATGGACGAACTCGGTCTCCCCAAACGGCTCAGGGATCAGCCCGGTGGTGGACATATCCCCCGCCACCAGCACCGGCATCCCCTGGAGCGACTCCTTCACCGTCTGCACCAGGGTGGTGTTCAGGCGTTGGACCTGTTCGCTGAGGCCGTACATCTTCAGGTTGCCGGCGTTGGCCAAAAAGGTGGGGGCATAGACCACATTGCTGCCCGCCTGGGCATAGCTGCGGGCCACCTGGGCTACCACCTCGGGATGCTCGCTGGCCCAATATTCCAGGCAGTCCCCGGCGGGAAGCCCCGCCTTCATGTATTCTGTTCCGGTGGCGCCGTCCAGTACCAGGGGGAGGGGTAATCGGCTCTGATCGCTCATGATTTTCAACACCAAATCCTTTCTGTCAATGGTTTGTGCGGCCCCATGGGCTCACATACTCTCGGGGGCGGAAATCTTCAACAGGGAGAGCAGGTTACGCAGCACCTGGCGGGTGGCCAGGCAGAGGTTCAGGCGTGCCTGCAGCAGCGAATCGCACTCCCCCTTCACCCGGCAGGAGTTGTAATACTTGTGGAAATCGGTGGCCACCTGGATGGAGTACTTGGTGAGCCGGGCGGGATCGTAGTTTTTGGCCGCCTCCACCACCTCCTGGGGGAACCGGGCCAAGCAGCGGATGAGGGCGGACTCCTCCGGCCGGGTGAGGGCATATAGTTCCTCATTGGAACATGCCCTGGGCTGGATGCCCTCCTCCTCCAGCTTTTTCAAGATGGAACAGATGCGCGCGTGGGCGTATTGGACATAGTAGACCGGATTTTGGGAGGACTGTTCCACCGCCAGGTCCAGGTCGAAGTCCAAGGTGGAGTTGGGTTCCCGCATGTTGAAGAAGAACCGGGCCGCATCCACCGGCACCTCCTCCAACAGGTCGGTGAGGGAGATGGCCTTACCGGTGCGCTTGCTCATCTTATAGGGCTGGCCGTCCTTCATCAGCCGCACCAACTGCATGAGCACAATGTCCAGCTTGCTGCCGTCCAGGCCGATGGCGTCCATCGCCCCCTTCAGCCGGGCCACATGGCCGTGGTGGTCGGCGCCC
>CAJFPF010000013.1 GCA_904398655.1 uncultured Anaerotruncus sp.
AAAGAGGATCTCGGTGCAGGAAAAACAGTCGTCCAGCCAGGCGGTGACCTCCTCGGCGGTGGCCCCCTCCCGGATCATCTGGGCGGCGTCCATGATAGGCTGGCCGTAGCCCAGGGTGTAGGTGCCCGAGTCCAGGACGGTGATCTGCATTTGGTCCTGGGCGCCGGGGTTTTCCCCATAGAACTGGCGCTTGCCCTGGACGGCGGCCTGGAACATGTTGGAGCCCTTGGAGGTGATGGTGACGTTGATCACATGGGTGTAGCCCGCCTCAAAGGCGTCCTGGTAGGCCTGTTGGTAGGTGATGGACAGGATGTGGCTGGTGGTGGGCAGCTCCTTGGCCCGGGTGATGATGTCGTAGAACTCGGTGGGGGTGAAGTCCACCCGCTCCAGATAGCCGGCGCCGTCCACCGCAATGGGGATGGGCAGCATGACGATGCCGCCGTCCGCCAGGGCCTCGTCGGGGATGTCGCTGGCGGTATCGGTCATCAAGAGGATCTTCTGCTCAGTATTCTTTTTGGCCATTGTGATCGCTCCTATTCCACATTCATTGCGCTCCAGTCATATTTTGTGAGCTGGCCCTGGTTTTGCAGCTGGGGGAACCCCCACTGGCGCAGCACCTCATAGGCGGCCACCGCCACCGTGTTGGACAGGTTGAGGCTGCGCAGGCCGGTGAGCATGGGCAGCCGGACACAGGCGTTCGGATGTTGGACCAGCAGCTCCTCCGGCAGCCCCGCGTCCTCCCGGCCGAACACCAGCCAGGCGTCCGGGGGATAGGGGATTTGGGCATAGACCTGGCGGCCCTTGGTGGTGAAAAAGTAGCAGGGGCCGGGGCAGCGGGCCAGAAAATCTGCGAGGTCCGGATAGGTGGTCACGTCCAGGTAGGGCCAGTAGTCCAGGCCCGCCCGCTTGAGCTTGGCGCTGTCCAGGGAGAAGCCCAGGGGCCCCACCAGGTGCAGCCGGGCCCCGGTGGCGGCGCAGGTGCGGGCGATGTTGCCGGTGTTCTGGGGGATCTGGGGTTCCACCAGGACAATGTTGAGGCTGGACAAGAGACGTTCCCCCTCCCAAGAATCGGATGGGGGTGGGCGTTCGCCATTTTACCCCCATTTTACTATCCTTTACTCTACCATCCGATAGGGTGGTAAGTCAAGGGGAGAGAGCGGCAGAAAAAAATTTGGGGAAATTGGGCGTTTTTTTGCAACTTCTCCCCCGCATCCCCCTTAGGGTGAAAGGATGTGGGAGGATGGGACAGGACCCATTGGAGCGGGAGCGGGAGGAGGTGTTCTGCCTCTACTGCGCCCGGGGATATGATCCGGAGACGGCCGCGGACAGGGCGGGCTGGCCGCCCCAGGAGCTTCCCCGCCGGGCGGCGGCGCTGCTGGGGCTGGGACGGGTGCGCCGGCGGATCCGCCAGCTGCGGGAGGAGTTGGTGGCTGCCCCAGCCATTCAGCTGGCCCGGGCGGGCCTGGAACGGCTGGCCCTGGAGGAGGTGGACGGGGAGGCGCTGCGGCTGCTGGACGGCCAGGAGGTCCACGGCGGCCTGTTCCATGTGGCGGAGGTCCGCCGGCCCAAGGGGGGCGGGGTGGAGGTGCGGTTCCACGACCGGCTGCGGGCGCTGGAGCTGTTGGCCGGGCTGCCGGACGGCCGGGACGGCCCCGCCGGCCTGTTGGAGGCCCTGAACCGGTCGGCAGGAGGGTTGGGGGAGGTGGGGGATGGCTAAATTTTCCCGGTTTTCCCCAAAGCAGCTGGCCGCCATGGGCTGGTGGTGCCCCCAGAGCCCCTGGAAGGACCGGGACGCTGTCATCTGCGACGGGGCGGTGCGCAGCGGCAAGACCTTCTGCCTCTCCCTGGGGTTTGTGCTGTGGGCCACCGCCTGTTTCGACGGGCAGGCGTTCGCCCTCTGCGGCAAGACGGTGGGTTCCCTGCGGCGCAACCTGGTGCGGCCGCTGGCCGGGGCGCTGGCGGGGCTGGGGTTTTCCTGGCGGGAGCGGGCCAGCGCCGGCTACCTGGAGATCGGGGCGGAGGGCAGGCAGAACCGGTTCTATCTGTTTGGCGGCCGGGACGAGGGCAGCGCCGCCCTGATCCAGGGGGTGACGTTGGCAGGGGTGCTGCTGGACGAGGTGGCGCTGATGCCCCGGAGCTTTGTGGAGCAGGCGTTGGCCAGGTGCAGTGTGGAGGGGGCCCGGTTCTGGTTCTCCTGCAACCCCGAGCACCCCGGCCACTGGTTTTACACCCAGTGGATCCAAAAGGCCCGGGAGAAGAACGCCCTCTACCTGCACTTTACTATGGAGGACAACCCCTCCCTCTCCCCGGCGGTGCTCCGGCGGTACCAGAGCCTCTACTCCGGCAGCTTTTACCGGCGGTTTGTGTTGGGGGAGTGGGTGGCCGCCCAGGGGGCGGTCTACCCCATGTTTGACCCGGCGGTCCATGTGGTGCAGGCGCCCCCCGCCTGCCGCCGGTTTTGGATCTCCTGCGACTATGGGACGCTCAACCCCGCCTCCTTCGGGCTCTGGGGGCTGGGGGAGGACGGGGTGTGGTACCGGCTGGCGGAGTACTACCACGACGCCCGGCGCACGGGAGTGCTGCGCACCGATGAGGAGTACCATCAGGCGCTGGTGGAGCTGGCGGGGGGACGTCCCATTGAAGGGGTGGCGGTGGATCCCTCCGCCGCCAGCTTTTTGGAGTGCATCCGCCGCCATGGGGTGTTCCGGGCGGTGCCCGCCCAAAACCAGGTGGCGGACGGCATCCGCACGGTGAGCACCCTGCTCAAGCAGGGCAAGCTCCGGTTCGCTGCCGGCTGCCAGGACTGCATCCGGGAGTTCGGGCTCTACCGGTGGGACGAACAGGCGGGGCGGGACCAGCCGGTGAAGCGGGACGACCACGCCATGGACGACATGCGGTATTTTGTGATGACCGCCCTGGAGCGCAGGGAGGCGCCCTTCTGCGTCACCAGCGTGGACCGGGGCGGCAGAAGGACAGGAAAGGGTGATGGTTTTTGAAGTGGAAGGAAGGCTTGCGCCGCCAAAAACGGGCGGTGTGTGTCCAGACCGCCCGGGAACCCCTGGGCTGGGAGGGGTACGCCGGCCCAGGGCGGCGCCAATGGGCGGTCTATGAGGGGCTGCGCCGTTCGATCCCCCTCATTGACGCGGCCCTGGACAAGATCGGCAGGCTGGTGGGAGGCTGCCGGCCGGTTTGCGATGGGCCGGCCGCCGCCCAGGCCGCCCTGGAGACGTTTTTCCGCCAGGTGCCGGCAGGGCCCAGCGGCCAGGGTATGGAGGCATTTTTGCGCTGCTATCTGGACAGCCTGCTCACCTACGGCACCGCTGTGGGGGAGGTGGTGCTGGACGCCGGGGGAAGCCGGGTGGCCGGGCTCTACAATCCGCCGCTGGAGGCGGTCTGCCTGCGCCAGGGGCGGGACCCCCTGGAGGTGGAAATCTGCGCGGTGAAAAACGGGCTGGAGGCGGTGCCGGTGCCCTATCCCCAGCTGGTGGTCTACTCCGCTCTGAACCCCAAGCCGGGGGAGATCTTGGGTACCTCCCTGTTGGAGGGGCTGCCGTTTGTGGCGGACATCCTGCAAAAGATCTACGCCAGCTTGGGGCAGAACTTCGAGCGGATCGCCAACCTGCGGTACGCAGTAACCTATAAGCCGGGAGCCAGCGGCATCGACCGGGCCTGCGCCCAGGAGATCGCCGGGAACATCGCCCAGGAGTGGGCCCAGGCCATGGACGCCCAGCGCCACGGGCAGATCCGGGACTTTGTGGCGGTGGGGGATGTGGACATCAAGGTGATCGGCGCGGACAACCAGATGATCGACACGGAGGTGCCGGTGCGCCAGATGTTGGAACAGATGGTGGCCAAGCTGGGCATCCCGCCGTTTTTGCTGGGCCTGCACTGGTCCACCACCGAGCGGATGAGCGCCCAGCAGGCGGATATCCTCACCTCCGAGCTGGAGAGCTACCGGCGGCTGCTGGACCCGGTGCTGGAGCGGATCTGTACCCTGTTTTTGCGGCTGGAGGGGTTCGGCTGCAACGGCTGGGTGGAGTGGGAGGAGATCAACCTGCAGGATCAGCTGGCCGACGCCAACGCCCGGCTGGTGGGGCTGCAGGCCGACCAGCTGGAACGGACGATGGAAAAGGAGGATGGCAATGGAGACCGAGAGAAACCTTGAAACCGGGGGTGTGCCCACCCCGGCACAGCTGGAAAAGCTGAACGCCTACGCCCGCCGGGCGCTGAAGCCGGAGGAGGTATACGTCTTTTCCCTGGTGCTCTGCGACAATCAGGTGGACCGGGACTACGAGCGGTTCCCCCGGGCCAGCTTGGAGAAGCTGGCAGGGCTGTTTTTGGGCAGGACCGGGATCTTTGACCACAACCCCAGTGGGGAGGGGCAGACCGCCCGGATCTTTGACACCGCCTTGGAGGTGGACCCTGCCCGGTCCGCCCAGGCGGGGGAACCCTACTGCGCGCTGCGGGCCTGGGCCTATATGGTCCGGTGCCCCCGCAACGCCGATTTGATCCTGGAGATTGAGGCGGGGATCAAAAAGGAGGTGAGCGTGGGGTGTTCGGTGGCCAGGACGGAGTGCTCCATCTGCGGGGCGGACGTCCGCCAGCAGCCCTGTACCCACCAGAAGGGCCAGACCTATGGGGGGCTGCTCTGCTGGCATGAGCTGGTGGAGCCGCTGGACGCCTATGAGTGGTCGTTTGTGGCAGTGCCCGCCCAGCGGGAGGCGGGGGTCACCAAACGGGCCGGCCAGCCCGGGTTCGACCAGGTGCGCAAGGCCCTGGACCAGGGGCAGGGCCTCTCCCCCGGCCAGGCCCAGCTGCTGAAGGCGCATTTGGAGGAGCTGGAGGGGCTGGCCGCCGCCGGGGAGCGCTATCTGGAGGGGAAGCGCCGGGAGTTGGTGCGGCTGGCTGCCTTCGCCCTGCCCCGGGTGGAGGGGAAGGTGGTGGCGCAGGTGGCCAAGGGGATGGATTTGGCGCAGCTGGAGGCGTTTTGCCTGGGGCTGCGCCCCAGGGCCCCCGGCAGGATCCAGCTGGGGCAGGGGGGCGATCCCAAGGAGGCGGACAACCGGGCGTTTTTGGTCTAGCGGGGACGCCCGTTTTGCCGGTTTTTACAGATTGAAGGAGGTATGCGCATGGCAAACTATCAGAACCTGAAACTGGACAAGTCCATGTACAAGGCGGGGACCAGCTTTTCCGCACAGCTGGAGCGGCTGGACCCCACCGCCAACTACGCGGGCACCGAGCTGGGAAAGCTGGACGCCTTCCAGCGCCAGCTCAAGCGGTTTGACATCAAGGTGAGCGGCCCCAAGAGCGACCAGGTGGCCAAGTTTTTCGCCACCACCGATTCGGCCGCCCTCTTCCCCGAGTATGTGGGGCGGGCGGTGCTCTCCGGTGCCGATGAGAACGAGGCGCTGGGGAAGATTGTGGCCGCCAAGACGGTGATCAACTCCCTGGACTACCGCACCATCGGCACCACCACCGGCCACGATGTCTCCGCCCAGGTGGTGGACGAGGGGGAGGATATCCCCGAGACGGTCATCAAGCTCAAGGACAATTTGGTGAAGCTCACCAAGCGGGGCCGGATGCTGGTGGCCTCCTATGAGGCGGTGAAATTCCAGAGGCTGGACCTGTTCACCATCATCCTCAAGCAGATCGGCGCGGCCATCTCCAAAGCCCAGCTGGCCGATGCGGTGGATGTGCTCATCAACGGGGATGGGGGCAGCACCCATCCCAACAACAACGCCGCCGCCCAGATCACCACCGCCCAGGCGGGGGCACTCAGCTATGACGACCTGCTGAACCTGTGGTCCCAGTTTGAGGACTTCCGGATGAACCTGTTGCTGGTGGCCCCGGATATGATGCAGAAGCTCCTGCAGCTCAACGAGCTGAGGGATCCGCTGGCAGGGCTCAACTTCCAGGGTACCGGCACCATCGGCACCCCGCTGGGGGCCAGCGTCATCCGCTCCACCGCTGTTCCGGAGGGGACGATCGTGGCCCTGGACAACCGGTTTGCCCTGGAGATGGTCACCGCTGGGGAGATTTTGGTGGACTATGACAAGCTGATCGACTGCCAGCTGGAGCGGGCGGCGGTCACCAGCCTGAGCGGATTCGCCAAACTGTTCCCCGAGGCCTGCAAGGTACTCAAGCTGAAGGCCGCCTCCGGTACCGAGGGAACCGGGGATTCCGATTCCTAAAATGGGGGTCGAAAGATGGATCGGGAGACGGTATTCCAGCAGTTTTTGCAGTTCGCCGGCCTGGACGCCCAGCAGGGGGAGCCCTGGATGCCCCTGTGTGAGGCTGCCTGTGCCCAGTTGGAGGGCAGGCTGAGGCCGCAGGCCGATCCCAAGGACGGGCGGCTGGTCCTGGCGGCTGCTGCCTGCGCTGCCCATTGGCAGCAGCTGGCCGCCGGAGGGACTTTGGGGGATCACTTTACGGTGGGGGAGGTCTCAGTCTCCTCCCAGAGCGGCCAGGGGGACGGGGACAGCCTGGGGCAGCTCTATGAGGGGCTTTTGGCCGCGGCTGCGCCCCTGCTCTCAGGAGGGCCGGGGGGCGAGGGCCTCTGGCAGGTGCGGCCATGACCGCCCGGGAGGCGGTTCTGGCGGCGCTGGCCGCCGTGGGTTCCCCCTGCACCCTCCATACCCCCCAAGGGGACCGGGTGTTTGACGCCTGCCTGCAGCCCAGCGGCTATGCCACCCAGGCCCGCACCCGGGAGGAACGCACCCCCTTCGGTTGGAACGACCCCCGGGAGTACGCCTATTTTGGCCCGGTGGAGGGGGGCGGCGAGCTGGTGGAGCGGGGGAGTATTTTGGAAAACGTCCAGGGGCGGTTCCAAATCCGGCTGACCCACGACTTTTATTTCCGGGGCCGGCCGGTCCTGCGCCAGGGGGTGGCCGTCCGATGGGAGGAGGAAGCATGAACCCATTCAGCATTTGGAAGCGGGAATTGACCCAAAAGCTGGCCCGGGCGTTGGAGCCCCAGGGCATCCGGGTGGCGGAGGAGTTTGCCCCCGCCGCCCACCAGCCCTGGGCTCGGGAGCGCCGGGTGGCGGTGGGGATCGCGGGGATGGAGCTGCCGGGAGCCACCCGGCTGGTGAAACTGACCCTGCGGCTGGATATCCTGGCCCCCAAAGACGACCCAGGGGGCTGTTATGAGACATTTGAGGCCCTCTCCGACGAGCTGGGCCAGGGAAGTTATGGTGTCAGCCGCCTGGAGTGCGGCGAGACGTCCTATCGAGAGGCGCTGGACTGCCTCTGCTGCACCGCCCGGGCGGAGCTCACCGGAGTGTTGGCTCCTCCGGACAGCCCCCAGGGTTGGCAGCAGCTGGTGATCCGGACAGAGGAGGTTTTGTAGATGGTAAAACTACCGGATACCCTGCGGCCGGGGGTGTATGTCCACACCTGCGTGGCCCGGGCAGGGGCCCAGGGGACTCCCGCTCAACGGGCCGGGCTGGCAGGACAGGCGGGACAGGGGGCGCCGGTGGGGCCTGCCCTGATCGGTACCCCTGAGGAGCTGGAACCGTTTGGAACGGGCAGCGCCCTCTATGAGATGGGACTGGCGGCTCTGGCCCAGGGGTGCGGCCCCTTCTGGGTGGCCGCCGCCGGGGAGGACTACGCCGCCGCCCTGTCCGCCCTCTCCCTTCAGGAGGGGGTGGGGGTGCTGGTCAGCGATGGGGAGCCCCAGGCTCTGTTGGAAACATTGAAAACGGCGGCCCAGGCCGGCCGGGAACAGGTGGGAGTGGTCCCTGTGGGGGACCCGGAGGAGGCTGTAGCCGCCGCCGGGGCGCTGGATAGCGCCAGGGCGGCGGTGGTCTGCGACGGCGGGCAGGACACCCATGCCACCGCCGCCGCTTTTGGGGTGCAGGTCGCCGCCCAGGGGGCTTCGGGGAGCCTCAACGGTCTGTGGGTGGACTGCCCGCCTCCCGGCCAGGGAGGGTTGACCCCCACCCAGAGCGCCGCCCTTTTGGCCGCGGGGGTCTGTCCCTTTGAGCCGGCCGGGGAGGGGCTGCGCTGTGTACGTGCAGTGACCACCCATACCGGGGAGGGCCGCACTTGGGCCGACCTGTCCGCTGTATTGGCGGTGGACCAGGTGGTGCGTGGAGTGCGGGAGGCGGTCTCCAACCGGTTGGGGGGGTTGAAAAACAGTGCCGCCACCCGGGAGAGTATCGCTTCCCAGATTTTGGTGGAATTGGAGGCCCAACGCCAGCTGGGGCTGATCGACCGGTACGACGCCCCGGTGGTGGCCGCCCATCCCCAGGACCCGGCGGTCTGTGTGGCTACCCTGCGGTTCCAGGTAGCCCCGGAGCTGGGGCAGGTCCTGCTGGCGGCGGAGATCCTGGTGTGACGGATCCAACAGGGCCGAAAGGAGGAGGAATATGTCGCTGATTACTTTTCCCACAAGCAAGGACATCTATTTGGAGATTGACGGCAAGCGGATTGCCACTGTTCAGAGCTATAAGTCCAAAGCCGCCCGAGAGAGCCGGTATGTGGAGGCGTTTGGGGCGGAGGAGCCGGTGGGCACGGTGGCCGGGCGGACCCGCTATCTGTTGGAACTCAGCCGGGTGGCGGTGGCCCAGCCGCTGCCCCCGGAGGTGGACTTCTACGGCCTGGAGGGATTCAATCTGGTGGTGGTACGTCCCGACCGGAAGGTCATCTATACCGGCTGCCAATGGACCGCCATCGATGAGTCGGTTGGGCTCTCCGACCTGGTATATGAGACGTTGACGGCAGTGGCTACCGCCCGCCTGGAGGTGCGGTGATGGAGGCGCCCCGGTTCCCGGAAAACCAGCAGAAGGTGGCCTTTTTGGGGCGGGAACTCTGCTTTTCCCGCCAGACCGCCGCCCAACAGCTGGCCCTGCCCGCCCTGGCCTTGGAGCTGGCCGCCCGGCTGGCCAGCCAGGGGCTGGAGGGCCGGGCGGGGTTTGCCCTGGCCCACAACTGTGCCCTGCTCTGGCAGACACTGCGGCGGCCAGGCCCTCCGCCCTCCCCAGAGGGGATGCTGGAATGGTTTTCGGTGGGGCAGATTGCCCAGCTCTGCCGCCTCTGCCAGCGGGGCTGGGAGGGACAGGGGGATTTTGAGGCCCAAGGGGAGGATGAGGAGGGATGGATGTGAGTTACAACCTGTCCGCCCAACTGGCGGACAACCTGAAATTCTATGAGGAGTTTGCCGAGAGCCGCTCCTCCGCCAGCTTTCCGGAGAAATCCCAGGTGCCCCTGGTGTGGGATCTCTATATGGATACCCGGCAGCCGTCGGCAGGGCCGCTCACCCTGCCCAGCGCCAACCGGGGGCGGGGGGAACCATTGGAATGGGTGCCCCAGGCGGCGTCCGGCTCCCCTTGGGAGGGGGAACCAGAGCTGGCCCAAGGGGAGGAGGACCTGTTGGGACAGCTCAACAACCGGCTGAAGACCCAGGCCCGCCGGTATCCCCATCCCATTACCAATGAAATGGAGGCGTTGCCGTGACCAATTTGCAATATGGCACCTATCTATTTGAGCACAACCCCCGGCGGATCGATCTGTCCTACCCGCGCCGGGTGGTCACCCAGGCGCTCCCCGGCCGGGGGGCGGTCTCCCAACAGGTGGGGGCCCTCTGCCGGTCGGTACGGTGTGAGGGGGAGGTATTCGGCCCCACCGCCCAGACGGCTATGGAAAAATTGGGGCAGCTGTCCGCCGCCTGCAATCAGACTCAACCCGCCTGGCTGCACCTGCCCACAGGGGAAAAGCTCAACTGCTGGGTCTCCCGGTTCTCCTATTCCGCCCAAGGGGATGGGCGGGTGCTCTCCTACTTGGTGGAATTTGTGGAGGAGCGCAATTCCTCCAGCCAGGGGGTGGACGGATGAATACAGAGGAGTTGACCTTTGCTGGGGTGGACTATAACGGCCAGGAGAGGCCGCTGCCCGCCCCCAGCCAATGGGAGCTCACCTGCTCCTTCGACTCCCCGGCGGACAGCTTTGAGGGGGTGTTCCCCTGGGAACAGTGGTATCCGGAACTCTACACCCTGCGGGTGCGCCAGGGGCAGGATTTGGTGTTCCAAGGGGGAATCGACGAGGTCACCTGCACCGAAGATGGACGGGGCCGGTGGATGCAGGTGTTGGCCCGCAGCGCCGGAGCGGCCCTCTTGGACAATGAGGCACTGCCACAGCTTGTCCAGGACCGCAGCCTCAACGAGATGTTCCAGGAGCATGTGGTCCCCTTCGGCGTCACCCAGCTGGTCACCGACGTGGGGGAGGATGCCTTTTTGAACCAGTACCAGATCCCGAAGGGGACCAGCGAATGGGAGGCGTTTACCAACTTCGTGCGGCTCACCGGTCTGGCCATCCCCCACCTAGACAGGCAGGGGCGGATGATCTGTTTAAACCAGCTGCCGGCCGGGACCACCCGCACCTATTCCAACCAGGGGGAGGGGACCGGCTACTGCGATCTGAAGGTGACCAACAACCGGTATTCCCCGGTGAGCCAGTTTGTGATCCGGGATCAGGAGGGGTACTATAGCTATGCCTTTGACAATCCCTATAACGACCGGTTGAAGCTCCAACGCCGCCGGTACCTGATTCCCTCCCCCTCCTTCTCCGGCTCGGCCACCGGTGGGCGGATCGACGCCGACCTGTTGGTCCGGCGGTCGATGCTGGGCAAAGAGGTGATCACCCTCACACTGCCGGGGCTGCCGGAGGTGGAGGTGGGGGATTCGGCCAACCTGATCACGGCCACCCAGGACTATTTGGGGCGGTTTGTCTACCAGGTGCGGCGGCGGGTCTCGGCGGACGGGGCCACCACCGGCCTGACCCTTTTAGATGGGGACTTTATTTAAGGAGGGTTTTATGGAAGTTTTGTTGCGCAATGGGGACATTGCTGTGGACCGGCAGGGGCTCCCTCTGCCGGTGGAGGGGGTGCAGGCCGTTCTGCAGCGGGCAGTCCTGCGGCTGAGTGTCCGTCAGGGAAGTCACCCCGCAGACCCCCGGTTTGGCAGCCGCCTGCACCGGATCCGGGGTCCCCTCTCCGGTCAACGGCTGAACGCCCGGGTTCAGGCGGCCGTGCGGGAGGCGCTGGCCCCCATGGGGGAGTTGGAGATTGCCAGGTGTCAAGCGGCCTATGACCCCGGCCGGGACCAGTTGCGGGTGGCGTTGACCCTGCGGTGTCTGGAGCAGGAGTATCCTTTGGAGGTGGCGGTATGAGCCGGGAGGCTGCGGAATTTTACGCCTCTATGCAGGAGGAATATGAACTTTTAAGCGGCTGCGTGCCCGATCCCGCCAGCGATTTCTCCTTGCGGTTCCACACGTTGGCCGCGGAACTGGCGGCGCTGGATGCCCAGGCGGAGGCGTTGGAACGCCAGTGTTTCCCTCTCACCGCCACCGGCCAGGCGCTGGACGCCCATGCCGCGGGGCGGGGGCTCACCCGCCGGCCTGCCGCCCAAGCGGTGGGGATCTTGACCTTTACCCGGCAGGAGGGAGCTTCGGTGGAGCTGCCCGCGGGGCTGGTGTGCACCACGGAGGACGGGGAGCTGTACGAGACCACCCAGGCGGCAACCTTTTCCGGGGAGGAGGATGCCCTGGCGGTTCCGGCCAGGGCCAAGCAGGCCGGACGGCGGGGGAATGCCGCCGCAAGGTTGGTCTGTGTGGTGAAAAATCCACCGGCAGGGCTGTTGAAAGTGGAAAATTTGGCCCCCTTTTCCGGCGGGGCCGACCGGGAGGGGGACGAAAGCTTGCGGGAACGGCTGCGCCAGGCCCTGGCCGAACCCTCCAACGGGGCAAACCCCGCCTGGTACCGCCAGCAGGCAGAGAACTGGCCAGGGGTCCAATCGGCACTGGTGCTGAACCAGGCGGGGACGGTCGCCCTCTTTTTGGCGGGGGAGGGGGCGTCCCCGCTGCCCCAGGAGCTCTGCCAGCAGGTAAAAGCTGCCCTGTCCCAGCCCCGGGAGCTCTGCCTCACGGTGGAGGTTTCTCCCGCCCCGGTGACCCAGGTGGCGGTTTCGGCGGCGGTGGAACCGGGACCGGGATTGACGCTGGAACAGGTCCAGGCGCCGCTGGCTCAGGCGGTGGAGACGCTGATGTCCGGCCTGTCCATTGGGCAGACGCTGCCGGTGGCCCAGCTGGTGCAGTGCCTGATGGGCACCGGGCTGATCGCTGATTGCCGGGTGGACAGCCCCGTCTCCAGCCAGACGCCCGCCTCCAACGGGGTGGTGCGGGCGGGGGCGGTGTCCGTCACCCTGTTGGGGGAGGAGACGCCATGAGCCTCTATGAGAGAACCGCCCGCCTGGGGTGCTACCGGTTGGGGCCCCAGGATGTGGTCACCCGAGAGCTGACCGTGCTCCAACACGCCCTGGATCAGGTGGACTCCCGGGTGGGCGGGCTGGCGGCCCTTCCCTTTCCCCACCAATGGGAGGAGGGGCGGCTGCGCCAGCTCTGCCAACTGCGGGGGCTGACCGTGCCGGAAGGATGCGAACCCGGCCAGCTGCGCCAGGCGGCCGCACTGGCCTGGCAGGCGCTGCCCGCTGAGCCCGCCCGCATCTGCGCCTGTCTGGCGGCTTTGGGGGTGGAAAATCCCTCCCTGGTGGGGGACCCCGAGACACAGACCGCCCGCCTGGAGGGGGAACCAGGGGGCTTTCTGCCCCAGCGGGAGGGGATGGAGCGGTTTGTCCAGGGGCTGCTGCCCGCCGGGGTGCTGTTGGAGCAGGAGAACCCCTCCCTCACCTGGGCGCTGTTTGACAGCCTGGGCAACACGGTGGCCCAGTTGGAGGAGAAAAATTTGACCTGGGGGCAGCTGGACGCCTATGGACAGCAGCCCTGAACCAGAGGAGGGATCGGTTTTGGCAAGTACCAACCAGACAGAGACGTTGGGGCTCAACCAGTGGGTGAGCAGCGATATCCCCAAGATGGCGGACTTCAACGCTGATAATTTAAAGGTAGAACAGGCGGTGGCCGACCATGTCCAGGACGATGAGGTTCACCTGTCCCAGAGCGACCGGGCACTTTTGGAGCAGCTCACGCCGGTGACCGGCTCCTATGTGGGGGACGGGGAGGAGACCTATGTGCTCCAGCTGGGGTTTCAACCCTCCTGGGGAGTGATATACGCCAGTGGGAAACCCATCTGCGTCACGGTGGAGGACGGGGCCACCACCCAAGTGAGCGTGGCCTTCTGCAGCCAATATGGCCAGAGCGTGGGGTGCTACCCCTATAACAACCGGGTGGAGCTGTTCCAGGAATCGGAGGGCTACGGGGGATACCGGATGAACATGAACCAGCAGGGAGTCACCTACTGTTACCGGTTCTACCGGTGACCCCGCTTTCCCCGGCCCCAAAAAGGGGCCGGGGAAAGAAAATTTTTCAGATGTACTTGCTTTTTTTGCGGGAAAGTGGTATTATACTCTGGTACTGTCCCGACTGAGAAGGAGGTGTAATCCATGCCGAACATCAAATCCGCGAAGAAAAGAGTGCTCGTGGCCGAAAAGAAGACCCTTCAGAACAAGGCTGTGAAGACCGGCCTCAAGACCGCGCTCAAGAAGGCCGATGCCGCCGCTTCCTCCGGTTCTGCCGACAGCGCCGCCGCCATCCGTGTCGCCATTAAGAAGGTCGACCAGGCTGCTGCGAAGAAGATCCTGCACAAAAACGCCGCCGCCCACAAGAAGGCTGCCCTCATGAAGAAGCTGGCCGCGGTACAATAACTTCCTTGTTTTTGATCTGGACACTGTCACCCCTTTGGGTGGCGGTGTTTTTTGTTTTTGGAACCCAGGTTGACGCGGCGGCGTTTTTGCGGTATGATGGGGAAAAGCTTCCAAAGGGGGCATCCTCATGAAACAACAGGAGAAAAGGTCGTTTTCCCTGCTGACCCTGCTGATCCCGGTGGCGGTTTCGGCGGTGGTGCTATGCGCCACGGCGGGCTATCTGCTCTACCGGTTTTGCGATGAACGCGCCTACCGCGCTCGTTGGAAGGACTACGACGACTGCGGTGTATAAGCACCGCGCCCAATCCCCCTGCGGCGCAGGGGGATTTTTTATGGAGAGGAAAACTGCCGCCGCCGGCGGAAGAAAGAGAGGGGCCAGAATCTTTGCAGCGGACCGATCAAAAGATATTCCTATTTGAACAGGCGCCGATTCCAGTGGCGGTGGCCAAGCTGGCGGTGCCCACCATCCTCAGCTCCCTGGTAATGGTGCTCTACAACTTGGCGGACACCTACTTTGTGGGGATGTTGGGGGAGCCGGTGCAGAACGCGGCAGTGACGCTGGCCGCTCCGGTGCTGCTGGCCTTCAACGCGGTGAACAACCTGTTCGGAGTGGGCAGCTCCAGCATGATGAGCCGCGCCCTGGGCCGCAAGGACTATGAGATGGTTTTTTCCAGCTCGGCGCTGGGCTTTTATTGCGCTTTGGCGGCTGGGGCGCTTTTTTCCCTGGTTTGTACCATTTGGCAGGGCCCCCTGCTCACCCTGTTGGGGGTGGACGCCACCACCGCACAGGCCACAGCGGGCTACTTGGACTGGACGGTGAGCTGGGGAGCCGTACCTGCCATCCTCAACGTGGTGATGGCCTACCTGGTGCGGGCGGAGGGGTCGGCGCTCCATGCCAGCATAGGCACCATGAGCGGCTGCCTTTTGAATATTGTGCTGGACCCCATCTTCATCATGCCCTGGGGGTTTGGGTGGAAGGCCGCAGGGGCGGGGTTTGCCACCTTCCTCTCCAACTGTGTGGCCTGCCTCTACTTTTTTGTGCTGCTCCTCTACAAAAGAGGGCGCACCTACGTGTGCGTGGATTTCCGCAAACTGCGGTTCGACCGTTCGGTGGTGTTGGGGATGTGCGCGGTGGGGGTGCCCGCATCCATCCAAAACCTGTTGAATGTCACCGGCATGACCCTCCTCAACAACTTCACCTCCGCCTATGGGGCGGATGCGGTGGCGGCCATGGGGATCACCCAGAAGATCTACATGGTGCCGATGTATATTGCCCTGGGGCTCTCCCAGGGGATCATGCCCCTGGTGAGCTACAACTATGCCAGCGGCAATGTGGCGCGGATGAAGGGGACAGTCCATTTTTCCCGTCGGGCGGCATTGGTGATGATGGTGACGGTGAGCACCCTGTACTTCCTGTTCCCCCAGACGTTTGTGGGCTTGTTTATGGAAAATCCCCAGGTGTTGGACTATGGCTCCCGGTTTTTGCGGGGGTTCTGCCTGGTCCTGCCGTTTTTGTGTGTGGACTTTCTGGCGGTGGGAGTATTCCAGGCGGTGGGCATGGGCCGGGAGGCGCTGGTATTCGCCATCCTGCGCAAAATCGTCCTGGAGATCCCGGCCCTGTGTGTGCTCAACTGGCTGTGGCCCCTCTATGGACTGGCCTATGCCCAGCTTGTGGCTGAGGTGGTGCTGGCTACAGCGGCGGTGCTGGTGCTGAGACGGCTGTTCCGGCATCTGGGTGCCTGACGCGGCAAAAGATCCCCCAGCTGGTCTGAATTGAAAGGGCGGCCCGCAAACGATCGTTTGCGGACCGCCCTTTTATACGTTTTGGGTTCAAGCCTCTAAAAAGCCCTTGGAGATCAAGAATTCCCGGGCCACCTCGGCCGTATCCCGGCCGTTCACATCCACCTCGTAGCTCATCTGGGCCATCTCCTCGGTGGAGATCTGTCCGCCCAACAGGTTCAGGACCTCCTCCAGGTTGGGGGCCACCTCCCGGTACTTCTCAAACAGATCGTTGCGCACCAGGTAGGAGCCGTTGTATTCCGGGAAGAAGCTGCGGTCGTCCTCCAGGATCTTCAGGTTGGCCTTGATGTTGAGGCCGTCGGTGGCATACACCTCGGTGACATCGAAGCCGCCGTTTTCAATGGCAGCGTACTTCAGCCCCAGGTCCACAGACTTGGACTCCTTGAAGTTCAGACCGTAAAACTCCACAAACGGGCCGTACTTCATGCTGCCCTCCAGGGTGAAGAACTCCTGCTCCGCCCCGAACACCAGCTGGTCGGCCACGGGGATCAGGTCGCTCACCGTCTCCAACTGGTACTGGTCGGCAATCGACTGGGGCACCGCGATGGCGTAGGTGTTGTCCAGGCCAAATTTATCCAGCAGGCGCACATCATACTGTTCCCCTGCCACCTGGTTCACAAAGTCGTAGAGGGTGACCCCCTCCGGGATGTCGGAGGTGTCCAGCTTCAGGAAGGTGGTGAGGACGGTGCCGTCGTAGCTCACCATCATATCACAGGTGTTGTTGTCCCCGGTGAGCTCCTTGAAGGCGTTCACAGCGGACATCTGGTCCATGATCTGCACCGTCAGATCGGTCCGATCCTCCACCAGCATCTTGGCCATCTGTTGGAGCAGCCGGTGCTCGGAGACCGTCCCCTCATAGATGCGGATCACATTTTGTCCTGCCCCGCCGGAGATCCCGAAGGGCAGCAGCGCCCCAAATACCACCAATAGGGCGGCCGCGGGGATGAGGAACACCTTTCCGCCCGCCCCCCGGGCCTTGCGGACCCGGCCCTCAAACAGGGACATGGATAGGTCCAACGCCACGGCGATGACCATGAGGGCGGCGGTACCCGCCATGAGCAGGGACATATCCTGCACCCGGATGGCCTGGTTGAGCACGCTGCCCAGGCCGCCGCCCCCCACAAACGCCGCGAACACGGTGCTGCCGATGGCGTTTACCAGGGCGATGCGGATGCCGGTGAAGATGGTGGGGAACGCCAGAGGCAGTTCCACATGCAAAAGCCGGTACCCCCGGCTCATGCCCATGCCCAGAGCTGCCTCTTTGACGCCTCCGTCCACCTCCTGGAGCCCCAGGCAGGTGTTGCGCACGATGGGCAGCAGGGAATAGAGGGTGATGCCGGTGACCACAGTGGCCTTTCCGGGTCCCACAAACACCATGATGATGCCCAACAGCGCCAGGGAGGGGACCGTCTGGAACAGGTCCACCACCCGCAGGATCACCGGACGGGCTTTGGGGGCCAGGTAGGCCAGGATGCCCAGGGGGAGCCCCACCAAGATGGAGAGGATGCCCCCGGCCAACACCATAAATAGGTGTTCACCAATCAGATTCCAGCTCATTTACCCGCCTCCTTTTGCATCCCCCGGGGGGTCACCCGCTTTTGCAGTTGGTCAATGAGGGTGCCGATGGCCACCGCCAGGATGGCCGCGGGGATCGCCCCGGTGATGATGAGGGTGTTGTTATTGGAGGCCACCCCCTGGTAGACAAATTCTCCCAGCCCTCCCAGGCCGATCATGGCGGCCAGCACCGTCCAGCTGACGGTGTAGACGGCGGACATGCGCAGCCCGGCGATGACGGTGGGCAGGGCCAGGGGCAGCTCCACCCGCACCAGGGACTGGACGGGGCTCATGCCGCATCCCCGGGCGGCCTCCAGATAGCGCTCCTCCACCCCCAGAAGGCCGGTATAGGTGTTCTTCAGCACCGGGAACATGGCATAGACCGACAGGGCGATGATGACGGTGGCCGGCCGCATACCGATCCACAGGAACAGTACCCCGATGAACACCAGGCCGGGGATGGTCTGGAAGATGGAGAGCAGGGGCAGGATGATCCGGGAGAGCCGGGGCAGCCGGGAGAGCAGGATCCCCAGGGAGAGCCCCAGCACAAACCCGATGGACACCGACACCAGCACATAGACCGTGTGGACGCCGATGGCCCGGACCAACATGGCGCCATAGGTGGCGAAAAACGCGCTCATTCAGCTCCCCCCCAACAGGTTCTGGGCCACCGAGCGGGCCACGCTGGTCTTTGTGACCAGCCCGGCAATGGTGTCGTCCTCGTTGAGGACCACCACATAGCTGGCGCCCGAATCCAACAGATAGTCAAAGCAGTCCTTGGCGTTGTCCCCTATGCGGGCGGTGCGGGCGGTCTGGCGGATGAGGGGCTCAATGCTCTTGAGCTCCCGCCCCCAGTGCCGGATGTCCCCGATGGAGATCACCCCCAGGTAGCGGTCCTGCTCGTCGGTGACCAGCAGGGTGTCCACACTCTGGCGGGCCATCATCTCGGCGCACTCCAGCACCCCCCGGTCCTTCCGCACCCGGGAGACGTTGGTGCGCATGAAGCTCTCCACCGTGGAGGGGACCTGGGAACCGGAGGTGTGTTTGCCCAAAAAGCTGCGCACCAGGTCGTTGGCCGGGTGCTCCAGCATCTCCTCCGGGGAGGCCATCTGGACGATCTTCCCCCGGTCCATGAAGATGATCACATCCGCCAGCTTCAGGGCCTCGTCCATGTCGTGGGTGACAAAGACGATGGTCTTTTTCAGCTGCTGCTGCAGGTTTTTCACCTCGTCCTGGAGGGACTCCCGGGTCATGGGGTCCAAAGCGCCGAACGGTTCATCCATGAGGACGATGGGCGGGGAGGCGGCCAGCGCCCGCAGCACCCCGATCCGCTGCTGCTGCCCGCCCGAGAGCTCCGAGGGGTATTTGTCCGCATAGTCGTCCATGTGGACCATGTGGAGCATCTCCCGGACGATCTGGTCCTGGCGGGCCTTGTCATACTTGAGCAGCTTGGGCACCACGCAGATGTTTTGGGCCACCGTCATATTGGGGAACAGGCCGATCTGCTGAATCACATAGCCGATGTGGCGGCGCAGCTCCACCCGGTCCAGCTGGGAGGTGTCCTGGCCGTCGATGAGGATGCGGCCGCTGTCGGGCTCATGCAGGCGGTTGATGGCTTTGAGGGTGGTGGTCTTGCCGCATCCGGAGGGGCCGATGAGGATGGCGAACTGGCCATCCTGGACGGTGAAGCTCAGATCGTCCAGGATGAGGTTTTTGCCATAGCTTTTGGAGACGTGTTCAAATTGGATCACTTTGGGAAACCTCCTTTTCCGAACCTGGTTGCCGGTCCATTAGCAGATGGCGGGCGGCCTGGGCGGCGGCAGGGCTGCCCACCAGCACCAGCACGTCCCCGCCGTAGAGCTCCGCATAGGGGCCGGGGGAGAGAATCACCGTCTGGCCCCGCCGGATGGCCACAATGGTGCCGCCGGTGGACTGCCAGAACTTGAGCGCGCCGATACTTTTGCCGATGAGGGGGGAACGGGGGGGCACCTTCACCTCGTAATTGGGCAGGGGCTCGGCAGCAGCGGCGAACGTCTCCCGGCTGCGCACCAGGGCGGAGACCGCCTGGGCCAGTTCCCGGCCGGTTTCGGCGTTCTGTTCCAGCAGGCGCTGGACCCGTACCTGGAGCGCCTGGGCGCTGGCGCTCTCCCCAAACCGTTCGATATACCGGCGGGCGCTGTCGGCAGAGAGGACCACCGCCCCGCTCTGGGGCTTGACCTCCACCACCTTCATATCCGCCAAAAGCCGCAGGGCCCGGCGGATGGTCTCGGGGGAGACGCTGTACTCGGAGGACATCACCGACCGGCCGTAGATGCGGGAGCCCTCCCGCAGCTCCCCATTGGCGATCCGGGTGGCAATGTCCAGGGCGATCTGAAGGTATTGGGCGGGTACCAACGCGCGTTTCATAACAATCCTCTTTTCTAGGTTCCTTGTTCTCTATTATAAAGTGACAACTTAATTTTGTAAAGTAGTATGTTAGATTTTGGGCGCAGGAAAATCCCGCCGAAATTGCGGCAATTTCACCAAATAGCGAGGCAAACGGCGGGATCGGAGCGGATTTTTGCGGATATTTTGAAAAACCGGGCGTGCCAGACTCTGGGAAAGGGGGGTCAGAGCAGCAGACGGGAGAAGGTGTCCCGGACCAACAGGTCCTGGGGGGAGAGGGGGCGGCCCTTGAGGAAGATCAGACTCAGCTGCCAGGGGAACTCCTCAATGGGAAAGGGCACCAGGGACACGCCGGGATAGTCCAGCGGGCTATTGGGCATATCGGCGCTGATTCCCACCCATCCATTGCGCAAAACCCGGTCATAGATGACGGTCATATCCATGGTGGTGGTGCTGATTTGTGGCTCGAAACCCTGGGCGCGGCAGCGTTCCAAAAAGTTGTAGTAGCTTTTGAATTGGTCGCTGGCCAGGATGAACCTTTCTCCGGCCAGTTGCTGGAACCGGATGGTGGGCAGGGAGGCCAGGGGGTTGTCCTGACGGATGACTGCGTACATGGGCCGGCGCACCAGGGGCAACTGGTCAAACCGGTCGGGATCCACCGGCGCCACCGTGACCCCAAAGTCGAAATCCCCATCCTCCACCGCCTGTTCGCAGGCAAAATCGGTGGTCTCGGAGAGGGTGAGCTGGCAGGGGGAGAGGGCCTCCCGCAGGGATTCCAACGCCCGAGGTCTCAGGGCCAGCAACACCCCCATGGCGACCCCGCCGTGGAGCTGTTGGCGTTGGCTCTGGAGCCGGGCCACACACTGCTCCAGGCGGTGGTGGAGCTGTTGGAACTCCAAAGCCAGGGGATAGAGCTCCTGGCCGTAGCGGGTGAGCTCCACCCCATGGTGATTGCGGGAGAAGAGGGGGATGGCCAGCTCCCGCTCCAGATTTTTGATGGATTTGCTCAGTCCCTGCTGGGTGATAAACAGCTTGCGGGCGGCGGCGGAAAAGTTTTTTTCCTCGCATAACTTTAAAAAATATTCCAGCTCCTGGAACGTCATGACCATTTCCTCCATTTTCCCCCATCCCTCTGGGGACAGAACTCTAGGAGACAGTATACCACAAAATATCGTTTCCTACAACGATAAGTTGTGGATTTTGAAAATAGGAGTTGTTTTACAATCTGTAGGATTGTGGTAAAATTACAAAATATGAAGATGCAGCCAAGGGCTCGAGGTGTTGCATTTTGTTTCGCAAGCTGAAGTGCTACTTCTTCAGTACCCAAAAGAGGAAAGGATGAGAAAGATGAAAAGATTATTTGCGGTCGTTCTGGCGGCGGCCATGGCGTTGAGCCTGGCGGCCTGCGGCGGCTCCAGTTCCTCGGAGTCGGGCACGGCTTCGTCGGGGACGGACGGTTCCTCCGCCAGCGGCGAGCTTCTGTTCGGCGTCCCAAACGACGCGGATTCCCTGGACCCCCAGACCCAGAACGACAGCTATAGCGAAGAGATCGTCAAGATGCTCTACAGCACCCTGTTCGTCTTCGACGAGAACGCCACCCCCACCCCCAGCCTGGTGGACACCTATGAGGTCAGCGACGACCAGCTGACCTGGACGTTCCATCTGAAGCAGGGGGTCAAGTTCCACAACGGCAAGGAGCTCACCGCCGCCGACGTGGCCGCCACCTTCAACCGGGCGATCCCCGACGATTCGGGCTACATCGCCACCTCCATGATCGAGCCGTTTGAGTCGGCGGAGGCGCTGGACGACTACACCGTCGCCATCAAGACGTTCGAGCCCTATGGCCCTATGCTCAGCCTGCTGTGCAACTACAACACCGCCATCATGGACGCGGACTATATTGAGCAGTACGGCCGCGACCTGGGCTCCAGCGTGGAGAGCGTCAACGGCACCGGTCCCTACAAGCTCACCGACTGGTCCCGGGACGAGGAGCTGGTGATTGAGCAGAACCCCGACTACTTTGGGGACAAGGCCCAGATCGGTTCGGTCCACTATCTGGTGATTCCGGAGGCCTCCTCCCGGGTGATTGCCCTGGAGAACGGCGAGGTGGATGTGATCCACACGGTTCCTTCCGAGGATTTGGAGCGCCTGGAGGGGACTGAGGGCTTGGAGATCATGAAATCCATCGGCGTGGGCCAGCGGCTGTTCCGCTTCGGCTGCAACGACCCCATCATGTCCAACACCAAGGTGCGTCAGGCGCTGGTCTACGCGGTGGACCGGGACGCCATCCGCAACGCCCTGTTCGCGGGGATCTCTGAGGAGAGCGTAGGACCTCTGGCGCCGGTCATCTTCGGCAGCTACAACTACGGCCCCATCGAACAGGATCAGGAGAAGGCCAAACAGCTGTTGGCCGAGGCCGGCTATCCCGACGGCTTTGACACCAAGATCGTCACCACCGCCCACTACGCCAAGGGCGTGGAGCTGGCTGAGATGCTGGCTGCCCAGTTCGCGGAGATCGGCGTCAACGCCGAGATCGAGGTCATGGAGATGAGCGTGCTGCTGCCCCTGTGGAGCGGTGTCACCGCGGAAGAATTTGACCAGCCCCTGTTCATCATGGGCGCCGGCACCTCCATGGTGGACGCCGACGGCGGCTACCGCGGACTGTACACCACCACCCCCGACGGCCGCAACGACCGCAACTATGGCTTCTATTCCAACGCCCAGGTGGATGAGCTGGTGAACGCCGGTATGACCGAGACCGATCCCGAGAAGCGCAAGGAGTACTACCAGCAGGCCGGCCAGATCCTCTATTTGGATGACCCGGCGGGTATCTGGCTGTATGACCAGTACAATGTCATCGGCTATTCCGACAAGGTGCAGGGCCTGCGCATCGACGCCACTGGCTGCATCCTGTTCGACAAGGCCACCATCGCCTGACCCCCGCACCCCCAAAAGACGAATACCCCGAAAAAAGACCCGGCTGCCATG
>CAJFPF010000014.1 GCA_904398655.1 uncultured Anaerotruncus sp.
AGCAAAGGGAGTTTTTTGTCTTCATCATCGGCATAAGCCTTCTTTGGAACCACTCGCCTTGCGAGTGGTTTTCGGTATACAAAAATGGGCTGCATCCCTCTGGATGCAGCCCATTTTGATCAATACTGTTCAATGCGGCGCTGGTGGCGCAGATCGGCACGTTTGGCGCCCGCTTCCCACTCCTGGCGCTCCTCATCGGTCTCCAACTCCAGTTGAGGTACAGAGGTAGGTTTTCCATATTCATCCAGGGCTACAAAAGTAAGATAAGCCCGGTTCACCATCGTCCGGGAACCATCCAAATGGTCAATAAAGGTGTCTACCCGTACCTCCATGGAGGTGTGCCCTACATAAGTCACCTGGCCCACCAGAACCACGAACTCCTTGACCATAACCGGTTTTTTAAAATTCAAGCTGTCAATGGAGGCGGTGACACAGTTGCGGTTGGCATGGCGCCGGGCCACAACACCGCCCACAATGTCAATCCAAGCGGCCAGCTGGCCGCCAAACAGATTGCCCATGCCATTGGCATGCTGGGGCATCACCGCTTGAATCTGCTCGGTGCGGGATTCAGAAACTGTCTTTTTTCTCATTTCCATAAAATTAGAACTCCTAACTTCTCAAGTAATCACAACACTGTGGTTCTCAACAGTCCTATTATACTGAGAAGTTTCCAGGATTGCAAGCAAAGGGCCCGAATTTTCGGGCCCTTTGGAAAAGGGGAAGCTTATTGCACAGCCCCCGAAGGCCGCGGAGTATCCCGCAGGCCAAAGCTGATGGAGAGAGCCTGGTCCACCTTTCCCATAGAGTTCTCATCCAGATGTCCCATTCGCTCTTTCAGCCGCCGTTTATCAATCGTCCGAATTTGCTCCAGCAGCACCACCGAGTCTTTGGAGAGCCCACATCCCCGTGAACGGATTTCGATGTGGGTGGGCAATTTGGATTTTTCCTTCTGGCTGGTGATTGCCGCCGCGATGACAGTGGGGCTATAACGGTTGCCCACGTCGTTTTGCACAATCAACACCGGGCGGATGCCGCCCTGCTCCGATCCCACTACCGGGCTTAAGTCCGCATAGTAGATCTCCCCTCTTTTTACGGTCACGTCCATCACACTCCGTGGTATTCATTCGCAGTTTTGGAGGTCCTGTACATAGTTTGTACACTGGACGCGCCCTTTAAACAGGCGGGGGAAAACTTTTCGTGCGCCTGCCAAAAGCACGCGCCTCTATTATTCTATTGCAGAACTTGCGCCTTTGACAACCCATAGGCCCCGCGCTAAATAGCGCGGGGCCTATGGGTTTTGGCCTCCTATGCCAAGTTTTGAAAATTCAGCAGTTCCAATTCCAGTTCCTCATCTGGAATAGAGAGGGTCAAAATATTTCCGCTCTCCAGGTCAGCGGTCAGATCCAGGCCCTCCGCCTGCGCCAACAACTGCCCATCCTGCCGTTCCAGGCGCAATTGTTCGGGATCCAATATCGGTATTAATTCCACAACATTGGCCAACTGTCCAGCGACGGAATGCTCCGATAGCCGGCCGCTGGAAAACGACAAATTCTGCCCTTGATAGCACATCTCTGTCCGGTCTGGCAAAAAGGTCACCCGCAGTCCCTTTAAATTTTCCGGGCCTTCAAAAATGACCTCGAAGCGCTCAACGGGAGAGCGTTTTAGGGAAACGGCGCATTCTTGATTTGCATAATGGACTTGTGCCTTCGCACTCCACTCCCCCACCCATTTCCCCTGTACATGCCCCCAGGCCAATCGGTCAGCTCGGGCTCCGCCGCACCCAATTAAGCCCAATAGGAGGCAGATCACCATTCCCAGAACAGCCATCTTTCTTTTGAAACCCATCAAAATCCCTCCGGAAAGCAGGTTTTCTGCCAACCAGAGGGAGGGACTTAATAGCCTTCATCTACAAACAAGCAGGTCAATCCTTCCAGCACGTCCCGGGGCAGCATTCCAAACTGGGAATGTTGGGCGGCCGCATAATCCGCCGCACGGCCGTGCAACCACACCCCGCAGGCCGCCGCCTGTTCCGGAGGATAGCCTTGGGCTGCCAGGGAGCCTATCATCCCTGCCAGAAGGTCCCCACTGCCCGCTTTGGCCAAGCCGGCGTTACCGCTGGTATTGATCCAGACTTCTCCTTTGGGGGTGATTGTATGGGTATAGGCGTCCTTCAAAACAACCGTACAACCATATTCTGCCGCCAACTGCTGACCGGCCTGTATGCTATACTGTTCCAACTCCTCCATCGGCAGGGTGGTAAGACGGGAGAGCTCCTTGCGATGAGGGGTCAGAATCACTGGGCAGCTTCCCCGCTTCAATATATCTATATTCCTGGCTAGGGCATTTATGCCATCCGCATCGATCACCAGCGGAACGGTCAGATGGGTAACCAGCCCATAGACAATCCGGCAGACGTCGTCTCCCAGGCCCATGCCATTCCCCACTAGCACCGCCGTACTCTGCTGGGCTGCCTGGAGCAGCTCCTCCAGATTTCCCGCACTGATAGAACCGTCATGGTTTTGATGCAGCGGCAGCATCACCGCCTCTGGCAGGCTGGGCAGCACCGTCCGGCAGACCTCTTTGGTGGAGGCCAGCGTCACATAACCCGCGCCGGTACGCATAGCCGCCAGGGTGGAAAGTATGGCAGCCCCCATGTAGCGCTGAGAACCCGCCACCACCAAAAGTTTTCCATAGCTGCCCTTGTGGGACTCCCGTACCCGTTTTTTCAAAATGGAAAAGACGGATGATCGGTCGATCAAACGATACCGGTTTTCCAGCCCTTGATGAGCCCCCTCTGAGATGCCAATCTCCCGGACCAATACCTGGCCGCACCACCGTGCGGCGCGGGGCATCACAGTGGCGGGCTTATGGCAGTCGAACACCACTGTAAAATCCGCTTGGACTGCCTGGGGATCTGCCCATCCGGTGTCCGTGGTGACGCCGCTTGGGATATCCAGAGAGCAGATCAGCGTCTCCACTCCGTTGATTAACCGGCAGATATCCCGATGGCGCTCGTCCAGCTCCCCATGAAATCCTGTGCCATAGATGGCGTCTACCATTAGATCCGTCTCTGCCAACCGGTGCGTGAGCCAGGATTGATCCTCCCCATAGGCAACCACTTTGACCGGCATTCCTTGGAGCTTTTCATACATAGCTAAGGCATCCTCTGTCTTGGGGGTGCCATCGGTAAGGATCACCGCGATATCTCCGCCCGCCTGGCACAACCGCCGTGCCACTACAAATCCGTCCCCGCCGTTGTTTCCCCGGCCACAGAATAGGGTAATCCGGGCGTCCTGAATATCCATCTTCTCTTGAATCGTCTGGGCCGCGGCAGCTCCTGCATTTTCCATCATCTGGGCGTAGCTGAGCGACTCCTCCCAGGCGTTCTTTTCCGCCTGTTTCATCTGCATGGAAGTTAAAATACGCATCGCCTTCACCTCTTTTGCAGTATACCACATCCTTCCAATCGGCACAACCATCTCTACCTTTGCGGAAAGAGCCGAAAATCAGAAAAAAAGCCCCTTTTGTGCTTGACGGGATGGGAAAAGACTGATATAATGAATTGGTTAGTCCGGGCGGAAACTGATCCGACGGACTTCATCCTTGCTCCGTTTTAACAGCGGGGCCTTAAGTCCAAAAGGAGGTGTATCAAATGGCACAGCTCAAAGCCAACTACGAAACTGTTATGGTCTTCAGCATGAAGAACGGCGAAGAGGGCGTCAACGCACTGGTGGAGAAGTTCAACTCCCTCATCAGCGAGAACGCCACCATCACCAAGGTGGATACCTGGGGACAGAGGACCCTGGCATATCCCATCGAGGACGAGACGGTGGGTTACTATGTGGTGATGGAGTTCACTTCCGCTCCCGACTTCCCGGCCGAGCTCGATCGTATCTACAAGATCACCGATGGCGTTCTGCGCTCGCTGATTGTTGTCAAGGGCGACGAAAAGCCGGTGGAAGAAAAAGCCGAAGAACCCGCCGCGCCAGAAGCTCCCGAGGCTTAATTGTAAGGACGGTGAACCGCGATGCTGAATAGAGCGATTCTCATGGGACGGCTGGTGGCCGACCCGGAGCTGCGGCAAACCCCCAACGGCGTATCTGTTTGCTCCTTCCGGATTGCTGTGGACCGCAACTACAGCGGCCGCAATGGCGAAAGGCAAACCGACTTTTTGGATATCGTCGCTTGGAGGAACACCGCTGAATTTGTCTCGCGGTACTTCAGCAAGGGTAAAATGATCATCGTGGAAGGATCCATCCAGTCCCGCAACTATGAGGACAAAAATGGCAACAAGCGCACCGCTGTAGAGGTGGTTGCTGACAATTGCATGTTCGGTGAGAGCAAAAACGCCTCTCAAAGCCAGGGATATTCCGCTCCTGCGGCTGCCCCGGCTCCAGCAGAACCTGCTGCCTCCCCTGTCTCCTATGCCAGTGGCGATCTGGGCGACTTTTCTGAAATTGACGGTGATTCTGACGATTTGCCCTTCTGACGCACATCCTATTTGCTGAATGATCTGTACTGTAAGGAGGTTGGAATTATGGCTTACGAGAAATCCGAGAGAGACAATAGAGGTCCTCGCGGCAGAAAAGGCCGCAAGAAGGTTTGCTCCTTCTGCGTTGACCGCCAGGGTGAGATCGATTATAAAGACGTCCCTCGCCTGAGAAGATACCTCAGCGAGCGCGCTAAGATTGTCCCCCGCCGTGTCACAGGCACTTGTGCCCACCATCAGCGTCAGCTGACTGTGGCCATCAAACGTGCCCGCCATCTGGCTCTGTTGCCCTATACCAGCGATTGATTGGTGTTCTAAACATCGAAACACAAATCCCCCGGCCATGCCGGGGGATTTTCTTATATGGCGGTCTTGTCCTGCATGGGAGGAAGTCAGCCCTCCAATACCTCCAGGCGGAGCACATCTGGACGTGCATAGTGGCCACATACATCCAGCTCCATCCTGCTCATCGCAGTTTTATCCATCTCCAAATCTGCATAAAGGATCTCCTCTCGATCCCAAACCGGTTCCACCACATAGTGGCCATAGGGGTCCACAATGCAGCTGCCGCCTCTGCATACAATTTCCGGAAGTTTATGCAACTCCTCTGGGCAGTGCAAGTCCTGGGGATAGTCCTCTCGGGTGAAGTACATGTCACAGTTGATAAAATAACACTTCCCCTCCAGGGCAATATGCTGGACAGTCGCCTGCCACTCTGGGTTATCGTTGGTATTGGGGGAGAGGTAGATGGTGAGCCCTTTTTCATAGAGGGCCACCCGGGCCAAGGGCATGTAGCTCTCCCAGCAGATGAGGCTCCCCATCACTCCCCAAGGGGTATCAACCACGGGGAAGTACCCCTTATTGGCATCTCCCCATACCACCCGTTCACTGCCAGTGGGTTTCAGTTTCCGATGAACACTTGCCAGCTCCCCTTGGGGGGTAAAGATCAAATTGGTGTTGTAGAGCGTACCAGTTTTTGCATCCCGTTCAGAAACGCCTATGCTCAGGTAGATCCCATACTCCTTTGCCAGAGCTCCCAGTTGGGCAGTCTCCGGGCCTGGTACCACCACAGAGTTATCATAGTAGCGTTTCCAATCCAAACGCCCTTCCTCATGCCGGGCACCCACCACAAAACCAAAATTCATCCCGTAGGGGTAGCCGGGGATGAACAGCTCAGGGAAAACCACCAATTGAGATCCCTTGCCTGCCGCCTCCCTCGCCAGCTTCAATGCTTTTTCCAGGCATGCTCCCTTATCAAAGAGGATGGGGGATGCCTGCACCACTGCAATTTTACAAATTTTCTCCAAGTCTCTCATGGTTGACCTCCTCATTTTCTCTCTTTACCGTTTGGACCGGATGCTCTCATTTACTTTCGCATAGATCTCTTCCGGGTCGATCCCTATCAAAAACTTCCCATCCTCATAGAGGATCTTTCCATTCACCATCGTCAGCTTTACATTTTGTTTGCTGCCGCTGTAGACCACATTCTTCACAATGTGATTCAACGGCTGCATATTGGGTTGATGAAGATCGATCATCACCAAATCGGCCAGCTGCCCCGGCGCTAAACGATCACATTCCGACAGACCCATGGCCTGTGCACCTCCTTGACAGGCCATGCGCAGCACCTGCCCCGCATCGGTGGCAGAGGCATCCAGACGAGAGACCTTTTGAAGGCCGGTGACCAGGAACATCTCCCGGAAAAAGTCCAAACAGTTGTTGCTGGCTGGTCCGTCGGTACCAATGGCCAGGTGGATCCCCAAGTCCAACATCCGCTGCACCGGGGCGATGCCGCTGGCCAGTTTGCAGTTACTGCCTGGATTGGTCACTGCCCACAAGCCGCGTTCCTGAAAAACTTCCAGATCCCCTTCGGACATATAGACACAGTGGAACCCACCGCCACCATAGTCAAACATCCCCAGGCTGTCCAGATAGACCGCCGGGGTCTTTCCATGGCGCTGAAGGCATCCGGTCGACTCCACCTGGGTTTCCAGTAAATGGGTATAGACAGGGGCGTGATATTTCTTCGCCAAAGCCGCCATCCCCTCCAGGATGGGGACTCCGGTGGTATATTCCCCATGAAATCCCAGCCGATAGCCAATTAATTCATGGTAAGCGTTAAACCGCAGATAACGGCGCTCGATCTCCTCCACGGTACCGCCAAAATCATTGATATCCCCGCAGAGCACAGTGCGAAAGCCACTGTCAATGGAGGCCTGGGCTACCTGCTCTGGGTGGAAATACATATCAAAATTGGCCGTGATCCCACTGGTCAAATACTCCAAAATGGCCAAAAGGGATTGCCAATAGCAATCCTCCCCAGAAAGCTTGGCCTCCATGGGGAACACCTGTTTGTTTAGCCAGTCATGTAAAGGCAGGTCATCGGCATAGGAGCGTAAAAAGGTCATGGGAGAGTGGGTATGCGCATTCTTAAAGCCTGGCAGCAACAAATTTTTTTCCGCATTGATCTCCCGGTCCCACTTTCCGTCGAACGGCTTCCCGCTGCCTACATAGGTGATCCGATTCCCCTGAACCCAAAGTTCCCCCTCCACCAGATCCAAGCTGCCCTCTTCCATAGGCAGGATGCGGGCATTGTAAAAACGAATATTCACTTGGCTTCCCTCCTTCTTCTTTCTGAAAGCAGAAAAGCGGCATTTTTTCTGGAAAAAAAGCCGCTTGGGATTTCTTTTACCCTTGTTTGAGTCAATAGGCAATGCCAATCAGGACAATCCGGGGAAATCCTCCGGAGTGCTCCCCTCACTGAAATTGGACGGCGGGACAATTGCTCCATCCTGCACCAACATATAGACCTCGTCCAATTTGGCCAATGCATTCTCCGAAAGTTGCTGACGCCCCTCCTCTCGGACATAGCCAGTGGAGTCCGTATCCGCGGAGAGGATCACATTTCCCCCTTGGAAATTACCATTCTGAATCTCCTCCAGTACCCGCTCCACGTTGGCGCCCATTGCCTTCCACACAGAAGTGAGGACGATGTTTCCGTCATCGTTCTCTCCCTCATCATATTGATCCACGTCACAGCCAATCACCTTCACTGTGCCATTTTCTTTTACCGCCTCAAACACGCCGCGCCCCGAATGGCCCGCTGCCACAAAGAGGATGTCACAGCCTTCCTTCATGAGGGCGTTGCCCACTTCCTTTCCGGCAGTCGCGTTGTTGAAGCTTCCTACGTAATTCCCTCCTACATTGGCTCCGGTCACATCTGTACCAGCATAGGCGGGGAGCTCCACCGCCTGGGCAGTGGTGCCATAGTGGGCGTTGGCATAGTTCACACCCGCTTCAAAGCCATATTGATAGTCGACGTTGGAGGGGTAGGCAACTCCGGTGATGACGGCCACCTCATTGGTCACCGTTGACAAAGCGGCTGCCACTCCGGCAAAAAATCCGCTCTCCTGGCCGGCAAACTGCATGGAATAGAGGTTGTCCAACGTCACCTCCTGACCCTGGGCGTCGGTGGGAAAGACATCCACCAAAATGAAGTGTGTGTCGGGATGCTCCTGGGCTACTACACCAATTTTAGCAAATTGGGTACCAGGCGCCACAATCACATCATAGTCTGTAGCGATCTCCGATACAGCTTGGACAGAGGCCTCTGCCTCCCCTGTGGGCTCCTGAACCGCTGTCACCGAGGCGTCGGGGTGTCCTTCTAAAAACGCCAGGATCCCCTCATAATTATCCTGATTGAAAGAGCCATCGTTTACATCGGAAGGACTGGTGACAATCGCGATTTTAAGGCCCCCCTCTCCCCCTTCAGTAAAATGGCCGGGAGCCTCTTGGTCGATAGAGGGAGCGGCGCTGGAGGTTATATTCCCTTCCAGCGGCATGGATGAAACATCTCCCGCACTGGAACTACATCCGGCAAACGCCATCATCACCACCAGGCCAAGCGCAACTCTCTTTTTCCACATCTGTGCCAAACCTCCTGAGATGTCCTTCCTTTTCACCTGTTAGAAATCGGACGTCCATCCACTATGGATGTATGAAATGTGTAAAGTATAACATATTTCGGCTATCCTTTCAAGTTGCGCAACCGTTTAACAGGAAAAGCTCAAACGGAGTTCCAGATCGCTTTTAGGCCGCAAATCAGCAACTTCTGGAAAAGAGGAGCTACCCGGTCAGCGGTTTCGTTCACCTCCACATGGGTCAAGGGCCGGTCGGTCATGCCGCAGCCCAAGTTGGAGATACAAGAGATTCCACAAACACGCATTCCCATATGCCGGGCGGCAATCGCTTCACAGGCAGTGCTCATTCCCACCGCATCCGCTCCCAAAACCCGGCACATCCGCACTTCAGCGGGGGATTCAAAATTGGGACCCGTAAGCTGAATATAAACCCCTTCCCGCAGAGGGATCTCCAGCTCCTTTGCAACCTGCCGCCAAATCTGGCAGAGCTGCCGGTCATAGATGGCACTCATATCCGGAAAGCGCTCCCCCAGCTGGTCCAGGTTTGGACCGATCAGCGGCGAAGGAACAAAGTTCGAGATCTGGTCGGTGATCAACATAAAATCCCCGGCTGAAAACTCAAAATTTACACCTCCGGCCGCATTGGTGAGCAACAAAATGCGCGCACCCAACAGCCCCATCAACCGGATGGGAAGCACCACGTCTTGGATATCATACCCCTCGTAATAGTGAACCCGCCCCTGCATGGCCACCACGGGAACAGATTCCACATAACCGAAAATAAACCGTCCCCGGTGTCCCGGTACAGTGGAGACCGGGAACCCTTCAATCTCGTGATAATCCACGCTGGCCACCTGTTGGATGCGATCCGCAAAGTCCCCCAGGCCGGAGCCTAAAACAATAGCCACTTTGGGAGAAAAATTTACTTTTGACCGAACACTCTCCAGACAGTTTAACAGCTTTTCATAAACTTCCATATGAAATCCCCCTCTATTGTTTCGCCGGGGGTTATTGGCGCATCAAATAGTTGCCCGCCTCTGCGGCGGCCACCGCCCCATCCCCCGCGGCGGTGACAATCTGGCGCACACTCTTGGTGCGGGTGTCCCCAGCGGCGAATACCCCGTCCAGGTTGGTTTTGCAATCCTCCCCGGCCACAATATAGCCCGCGGGATCCAGCGCAATCTGACCGGCAAACAGCTGGTTATCCGGAGCCAGGCCAATTGCCACAAAAATCCCCGCCGCCTCCAGCTGGCTTTGGCGGTCATCTTTTACGTTGCGCACCCGCAGCCCGCTCACCTTTTGGCCGTCATCCGACAACACCTCCAGAGGGACGGTATCATAGTGGATCAAGATGTTCTCCTTGGCAAGCACCGCATCCACCAGGACTTTGCTTCCTCGGAAGGCATCCCTCCGATGAATCAGATGCACTTGGGTGCACAGGTTAGCCAGATAGAGGGCGTCCTCCAGGGCAGTATTTCCCCCGCCTATCACCACTGTAGGCTTACCTTTAAAAAATCCCCCGTCACAGGTGGCACAATAGGAGACCCCCCGCCCTGCGTATGTCTCCTCACCAGGGATTCCCAGCTTCCGGCGTTTGGCGCCGTTGGCAATGATCACTGCCCGCCCGGCATAGACCTTGCCCGACTGGGTGGTCAGACGCTTCTCCGTGCCCTCCAGCTGGGCGGAAACCACACCATCAAATTCAATCTGGGCCCCCTGTTCGATTACCTGATTGTAGAGGTTCATGCCCAACTCTACGCCACTGATCTTCCCCACAGCCGGGTAGTTCTCCACCTCTGGGGTATTGGCAATCTGGCCTCCCAATACAGCCTCCTCCAAAATCAAAGTGCGATATCCCGCCCGCTGGCCATAGATGGCGGCGGTCATTCCGGCTGGGCCGGCTCCGATAATCAAAATATCATACTGTTCCATGGAATACCTCCAAGTATACAAAAATAGTCTTTTCTTAATTTTACGCGATTTTGGGAAAATATGCAACAGTTTCCGCTGCAACTTCCTGATATTTCTTAAGCAATTCCGCACTTTTCTTTCACCAGGGATTTTGTTATAATAAAAAACAAATATTGGGGGCAAGTCAGGAAATCGTCCTGTCGGTCACATCTCTGGAGGTTGTGAATATGTACGTCAAAGAGTATCCGCTCACCATTGGTGTTGTCGGCCTGGGGTTGATTGGTGGATCCTTGGCCAAGGCTTTGAAGCAGTTCACCCGCAACTGGGTGTTGGGCTATGACATCGATCAGGATACCAAGCGGCTGGCCTTGGCTGAACATGCTGTGGATGAGGCTCCGGATGACGCAGCCTTAGGGCGCTGTGATCTTATTTTTTTGGCCCTATGTCCCCGGCAGGCGGTACAGTTTTTGCAGGAGCGGGTCCAGCATCTGCGCCCTGGGACGGTAGTGATGGATCTATGTGGTATTAAGCGCTATCCCTATCAAAAACTGGGGGAGCTCTGCGCCAATCACGGCCTATTTTATGTGGGAGGACACCCCATGGCCGGTAAGGAGCAGTGGGGATATGGGAATGCGGACCCGGAGTTATTCCAGAATGCCAGTATGGTAATCACTCCCGCGCCCCAGACTCCGCCCGCTGTCCTTCACCGGCTGGAAGAACTATTTTTACAGATCGGATTTGCCCGCGTCACCCCTTCGAATCCGGCAGAACACGACCAGATTATCGCGTTCACTTCCCAGCTGGCCCATGTGGTCTCCAGCGCCTACATCAAAAGCCCTCGCGCTCAGATGCAGATGGGGTTTTCCGCTGGCAGTTTTAAGGACCTAACCCGGGTGGCCCGTTTGAACCCGTCCATGTGGGCTGAATTGTTTTTGGAAAATGCCGACTACCTTACAGAGGAAATTGATACCCTAATCTCCCACCTGCAGGAGTACCGGGATGCCATTGCTGCCAATGACAGCCAGCGCTTATACGACCTGCTGGAAGACGGAAGAAAGCGGAAGGAGGCCACGCTGTAATGGAGCTTTACCGCACCATCACGGTCCAGACGGAGGCCCCCTACGATATCCTGGTGGGGCGGGGACTTCTGGATGAATTTTCTTCCCTAATGGAACGGCTGGGGGCAGGACGCCCTAAGCTGGCTATCATTACAGACAGCCATGTGGATCCCCTCTACGGAGCGCCACTGCTGGAACGGCTGCGGCAATCTGGGTGGCAGGCGGCAAAATATGTCTTCCCCGCAGGAGAGGCCTCCAAAAACTTGGAGACCGTACGGGAGGTCTATCGTTTTTTTGCGCAGGAACAGATCACACGCACCGATCTAGTGATTGCCCTAGGCGGTGGTGTGGTGGGGGATCTGGCCGGTTTTGCGGCCGCTACCTGGCTGCGCGGCGTGCGATTTATTCAAATTCCCACCACCCTATTGGCAATGATTGACTCCTCAGTCGGAGGCAAAACCGCGGTGGATCTTCCAGAGGGGAAAAATCTGGTGGGCGCCTTTTGGCAGCCCGCCTTGGTGGTCTGCGATGTGGACACCCTATCCACCCTTCCCCAAGACGTTTTCTCCGATGGGACAGCCGAGGCGATCAAGTATGGCGCTATCCTGGATGAGTCCCTCTTCTCCCTCTTGGAGGGAGGAAAACTGCGGGAAGCCCTCCTTGAAGCAATCACCCGCTGTATCCAATTAAAAAAGAGGGTGGTGGAACAGGATGAACGGGACACCGGACTGCGCCAATGCCTGAATTTTGGGCATACCTTTGGACATGCCCTGGAAAAATACCACCAATTTTCTCTCAGCCATGGCAGGGGGGTCGCCATTGGGATGGTCATGGTTACAGCCGCCTGTGAACGCCAAGGGCTGACTCCGGCAGGAACTGCCGCACGAATCGCATCCTGCTGCAGGCAATATGGGCTTCCCACCGACGATCCCGCACCTCTGGAGATACTCTGTCAAAATTGTCTGGGAGACAAAAAGCGGAAGGGTTCTAAAATTACACTGGTCATCCTCGATCGGATCGGACAATTCCGGCTCTATCCCTTGGAAGCGCAGCAGCTTCCCGCCTTTATGGGGGAGGGACAGGATGGCTGACGGCATTGTAACTCCTGCCCGCCTCTGTGGAGAATTGTCCGCACCCCCCTCTAAATCAGCGGCCCACCGGGCGCTGATCTGTGCCGCCTTGGCGCAGGGGAAGAGCCAGGTCTCTCCCATCGCCCCTTCTGAGGATATGGCGGCCACCCTCCAGGTGCTGGAGGCCATGGGCGTTCAGATATCCACGCAAGGGAACAAAATCTCTGTCATAGGGGGGGCTTATACCCATCGGCCGGTCACATTGGACTGTGGGGAGAGCGGCTCCACCCTGCGGTTCCTGCTGCCAGTGACGGCCGCCTTAGGGATTCCGGCCTCTTTTACTGGGCATGGACGTCTCCCCCAACGGCCCATCGGCTTGCTGGCCCAACAGATGCAGGCCCATGGCGTCCAATTTTCCAGTCTCCAAATGCCCTTTTCCATCCAGGGGAAACTCACCCCCGGAGAATTTTCCATCCCAGGAAATGTGAGTTCCCAATTCATCACTGGATTGCTATTTGCCCTGCCCCTGTTGGAGCAGGATAGTCTGATCCAGCTCACCAGTCCCCTCCAATCCGCTGGCTATGTGGAAATGACCTTAGAGGCCCTGGAGGAATCGGGTATCCAAGTTGGGGCTCTTCCAAATGGATGGAAGATTTTTGGTGGTCAGCATTATCAAGCCCATACTCATATGGTAGAGGGGGACTGGTCCAATGCCGCTTTTTGGTTGGCCGCTGGGGCCATTGGCGGCGCTGTGCGGGTAACGGGACTTCGGAATAGCTCCCTGCAGGGGGATCGCCAGATTCTGGCCCTGCTGGAACAGTTTGGAGCTCAGGTATCCTGGGATGCCCATGCAGTCTGCGTTAAAAGCGCCCCTCTGCACAGTTGCTGCATCGACGCGGGACCCATTCCAGATCTAGTGCCTATTTTGGCGGTGACCGCTGCCTTCGCCCAAGGGCGTACGGAGATCTACAACGCCGCTCGGCTCCGGATAAAGGAGAGCGACCGCCTGGCCTCCACCGCCGCATTAATCAACGGCCTGGGGGGCCATGCGGAGGAATTCTCCGACCGTCTTGTCATCTATGGCGGCACTGGCCTTGCAGGGGGCAAGGCAGATGGAGCAGGCGACCACAGGATTGTCATGAGCGCCGCTATTGCCGGTCTCTTCTCCAAACAGCCAGTCCACATTCAAGGGATTGAGGCTGTGAACAAGTCTTATCCGGACTTTTTTTCTGAATTTTCCAATTTGGGAGGGGATTTCCATGCCGTCCACCTGGGGTAACTATTTAAAAATGTCCATCTTTGGGGAGAGCCACGGGCCTGGGATCGGCGTAGTTCTGGATGGATTGCCCGCCGGAATCCCCATCGACCGGGAGGCACTGGATCGGTTTACCCAACGGCGGGCTCCCGGGAAAAACCGCAACAGCACCCCACGAAAGGAAAATGACTGGCCAGAGTTCCTCTCCGGCTATTGGAACGGTGTCACCACAGGGACCCCCTTGGCGGCTCTGATACGCAATCACGACACCCAATCCAAGGACTACAGCCAAATGGAGGCGGTGGCGCGTCCTGGTCATGCCGACTACACCGGCTTTCTGCGCTATGGAGGCGCTAACGACGTGCGAGGAGGGGGGCATTTCTCCGGGCGGCTCACCGCCCCGCTGACACTGGCCGGGGGAATCGCAAAACAGATTCTGGCTGGGCAAGGGATTTTTATCGGTGCACATCTGTTGCAGGTGGCGGACTTGCAGGATCTGTCCTTCGATCCTGTCAACCTGGATGTCCCGACCCTGCTGCGCCCCGGCGAATCCCCCTTCCCCACATTGAATCAGGCGTGCGGGGATGGGATGCAGGAGGCCATCGAACAGGCACGCATGGCACTGGACTCCGTAGGCGGCATTGTGGAATGTGGTGTCCTGGGATTCCCGGCGGGGATCGGTTCCCCTATGTTCGATGGATTGGAAAACCGGATCGCCTCCCTGGTATTTGGGATCCCCGCCGTCAAAGGAGTGGAGTTCGGGGATGGATTTGCCGCATGCGGACTGCGGGGCAGCCAAAACAACGACCCCTTCTTTTTAGAGAACGGCCGGATAGCCACTACCACCAACCACGCAGGAGGAATCCTGGGCGGAATCTCCTCTGGAATGCCCATCCTTTTCCGGGCGGGGTTTAAACCCACCCCTTCCATCGCGCTATCTCAAAAAACGGTCAATTTCCGGGAAAACCGCGCAGAGGAGCTCTCCATCCACGGAAGACATGATCCCTGTGTCGCTGTCCGGGCGGTGCCCGTGGTGGAAGCCGCTGCGGCTTTGGCTCTATTGGACGCTCTCTTGGAGGCCCGTGGTTATCAGGGGCTTCAGGGTTCCTCCGTAGGATCAAAGTGAATTGCAAATAAAAACTCCCCAGCGTTACTTCGCTGGGGAGTTTTTATTTGCAATTTAAGAGGCTGACTGGACTTCCACCCGATCCACCTCCAGGACCTCCTCCGAGTCCCCAGCAGTGGCGGCGGTAGCCAACAGTTGACCCACCAAAAGTTTGAAATTGTTGGTAGAGACCGTCGCTCCAGCCACATTGTCCACCGCAAACACATCGTTGTTGCTGGAGGCAAAATTGCTATAGAGCTCCTCCATCAACTCCTGGGGATCCCGTCCCACGGCTGTGGTCCACTGTTCCAATGTCTCCGTATCCTCCAGTTTATTGGAAGCGCCCGTAGTCTGGGAGATGGCGTCAAACTCTTTGACAGTGATCTGATCGTCCTGAATCTCCAAGGTCACATAGTCCTTCCAGCCATAGGAATCAAAGGTAGAGAATTGAGCGGTATAAGTCCCATCATAGTACATATGGGCTACCACATCCTTCTCCCCCGCGGAAATCATGCTGGCCAACAGCGGCTCCGCCAGTTTTTCAAAGGAGGTCATCACCCGTTCGCCGCCGGAAGGGACGGTAATGGCGTCCAGCTGCTCCCCATTTTCCAAAAACTCTTGGGCGATGGGTGCATAACAGGACCCCAGCTCTCCATCGGCCCCCAACTCTGGATCCTCAGAAATCAGGAGGGTGGGGTCCTCTTGACTTTCTGCGTCAAAAGTGACCGACTCCACCAGTCCATCGGCAACCGTGAGCTCTACAAACTCCTTCCAGCCATCGACATTGTAGTTCGGCATTTCAGAACGATAGGTGCCGTCCTCGTATTTTCCCAGCAATACTGGCGTGGTATCCCCCGCTTCAGCAAATCGCAGAGCGGTGCGAATCATCCGCTGGAACCGGTAAAAGTGCTCATCCGCACCCTCAAAGGGCTGCATCTCATCCACATCCTGTCCCGCAGCCTCAAAACTCTCCAGGATTTTTTCCATTGTCTCCTGGGCATTGGCCTCATGTTCGGTGAGTTCCTCCTGGGGAGCGCTGGAAGAGGACTCCCCGCTGGAGGTGGCGCTGGCGCCGGAGGATTCTGAAGCAGAGGATTCCCCTTCTTCTGTCGTGGAGCTGTCTTCTTTACAACCATACTCCACGATCTCCAGGCGATCCTGTTCCACCGAGAGCACCAAATAATCCAATGTCCGGTCCAGAGCTGGTACCGCATAGGATACTGCATACTCCCCATCCTGGTAGGTATACTCCACCGGAGGCTGGGAAGAAGGCGCGGAACTGGAGGACTCGGTCTCCTCCCTTTGACAGGCCGTCAAAGAGGAAAGCAGCAAAACGGCAGCGAGCAACAGGGACAACGACTTTTTCATCTGGTACGCTCCTCTGAAGGTTTTGGGAATGGAACGGACAGCTTCTGCTGGCCATCCTGGAAACTCTTAACTTTACGAGTATACCATTTCCCTCCTGCAAAGTCAATTCATCGAACTCATCCGCCGTAGGATTGTGGAATTCCCAGCCTGATGGCCAGCAAAATGGCAACGGACAGCGTCAAAAATAGGACGCAGAGCATCCAAAATTTCTTGGAATGGAGCAGGGCCCCTTTGGGAAGCAGCTCCAACAGAGTACCCCAGAGGATGGAAAGCAAAAAAATGCCGCCCCAAATAGCCCAGCCATAGTGCCCGTGACCATAAGCAGCTCCCGCCGGATTCCTCCCAAACAACTCCCCCAGGCCCAGCCCCAAAACAAAGCCCGCCAGCGTTGCCAGGGAAAAACGGACTCTTCCCCGTAGGGCCGGAAACGCCGATAGGCATAGGGCAACCCAAAACAATTTTCTCTGCACCACCCAGCCATAGAGATAGGGCAATCTCTGAGGATCCACTTCCAATAGCCACCCTATAACCGATTGGGAATCTTGGCCAATCAATGGAACTCGCCCCAAAAGATAGATTAGCAGGTAACAACCTACCATGCCCAAAAAGGCCATTCCATTTCTTCTCCGCCTATCCCGACATGTTGCCATCCGTTGGGCCTCCTCCTGACGGTAAAGGAGGCGGATCTGTTCTGACAGGGAGGGTTCCTCCTTTTTCTGAACAGGGAGCAACAAATCCACGGTTGTACCGAATACTTCCGCCAAGCGAAAGAGGTTTTCAGTGGCAGGGGTGGATTGACCAGTTTCCCATTTTGCCACCGCCTGGCGGCTTACCCCTATCTGTGCGGCCAGGGACTCCTGCGACATACCGCAACGTTTTCTCTGTTCCCGGATCCGTTGTCCCAGAGTCATAAACTCCCACCTCCAACCCCATTTTAGGAGAAAAATATCAAAAAGTCTACCAACTGGGCCGCAACCCGCGGTTGCGGAATAAAAGTTCCAACCTGAAATTGGAACGAAAGCCCGGCATTCCCTAGAAATGCCGGGCTCCAAAAAGTGGATATTGGGGTGATTCTCAGCTCGCTGAGGGAGAAAGGATTTCGCTAGGAGCAGAGCTTTCCGCCGGGACAGATTCTGCAGCAGAGACTTCTGCCGCCGGAATAGAGGCCTCTCCTGCCTCTGGCGGGATGTAGGCACCGATCTCCAGGGCGTAGCTCTGGGGAGGTAGACTGCGGGTAGCTACTGGGCTGTGATAAACATTCAGCTGAACACCAGGAGCAATCTCTTCCACAGGAATAGAAAACTGCGTTTCAGGACCATAGTTGAACTGATACTGCATCCCATCCGCAGTGAGGGGGTCCATCAGGATATAACCCTCCCCTTCCCGCTCCTGGTCGGCAACAATCTCCACTACAGTGCCATTATAGTAGACCGAATCCTCGGAAATCTCCCCATTAATTGCTAGGGCGGTCACCGAACCATCCTCATTGCTCTCATCAGGGGAATAGTAGATCTCCAAAAAGCTCCCATTCCCCAACTGTGTCTCATCTACGCCGAACTGGGTATCGTCCGCAAGTTTTACTTTCAAATCAGCGGGAAAGTTTGTCCCCGACGCCCGGCGCATCAACAGGACCGTGCTGCCATCGTCACTGACCGCAAAATCCTCCACGGTCCCACGAAATACCTGGGAACCTTCAGGAGCCGGTACCGGTTCCAACAGTTGAGATTCCTCTGGCTGGCTTTCACTTTGAGAGGAAGGCGATTCTGAAGAGGAGATTTCAGAAGAAGCCGCAGAGGAGACAGGCGCCTCAGAACTTTCAGAGGAGGAACCGGTCTGTCCGCAAGCGGATAGCATGGCAATCAATAGGGCACAAAAAAGCGCTATACCTTGTCTTTTTAGTCTCATAAAGTATTCCTTTCATCTTTTCCCTTGGATTTTGCAGAACAACTGCACCCAACCAGTGTCTGGATTTTCGAAATTTATTGCATGGGATCAGGAAAACTTGCGTAGTTGGGATAGATGCAGTATAATAAAGCACAGTAACGGCTCATGCTACTGGGAATTGTGTGGCTGGGCCATTTGGGGGAACAGTATGCCAAATTTGAAGTATGTATTACAGCGGATAGCTGGAATGGACTATGGAGCGATGGTGCGCACTGCACAACAGGTCCATCAACGATGCGGAAAAAATACCCTGGCGGCATTGGTGGACATGACGGTTTGTGGGTTCCGCTACCAGGCCGGGTATATGGATTATCTCGTATTTGAATTTTATCGCCTGAACAGCCAGCAACGCGCCACCTATATCACCCGCGGAAAAAACAACGCCTATGTACATAAGCTCAATCCTCGCCAATATTGGCATCTGTTGGAGGATAAGGTGGAGTTTTTGCAGCGGTTCGATGGATTACATGGCCGGGATTGGATCGATCTGCGGCAGACGGATGAGGCGGGATTCCGGTCGTTCATCCAAGCACATCCCAAATTTGTGGGGAAGCCGGTCACCGGTACTTGTGGACACGGGATTGAATTTTTTGAAATTTCCCCCGACAGCCGGATTGAAGGACTCTACCAGATGCTCTGCTCTGGGGGGCAGGTGTTGGTGGAGGAACAGATTGTCCAGCATCCCATGGTCAATCAGATCTATCCCCTCTCGGTGAATACCCTGCGGCTGGTGACCATCCGAGTGGGACAAGAGGTCCATTTGGTGTTTTCCTGCATGCGGATTGGCAACGGGAAGCGGGTGGACAATTTGAATTCCGGCGGTATGGCGGTGCTTTTAGATTTAGAGAAGGGGCAGCTCTGCTCCCCTGGAGCGGACAAGGACGGCAAAGCCTATTTTCAGCATCCCATGACTGGTACAGATCTCATTGGGGCGCCGGTCCCCTTCTGCCACGAGGCCAAAAAACTGGTGGAGGATGCGGCTCTGCGGGTCCCCGAGTTGGGATATATTGGCTGGGATGTGGCAATCACAGAAAAAGGTCCCATTCTGGTGGAAGCCAACCAATTTCCCGGCCATGATATCTACCAGTTCCAGGTACATTTGGGGCCCGACCACATCGGCTTGGCCCCTCGGTTTGAAGCGGCAATGGGTGGGCTTTGAGGGCCCCGGTTTGCCCTGTTTGTGACTTTTTTGAAAGGAGATTCTCCCCATGGTTCAACTTTCCAATACAGGCGTCTATCTGGTCAACGGTGAAACCCTTATCCCTGATGGCCCCCAGGCCGAGGCCCAGTTGGCTTCGTTGGGAATCCATACCGACAGAGATTCCGCCAAGCAACAGACGATCGCCTATGGTATCCTACAAAAACACACGGTGAGCAGGGATGGAGACCTGTTGCGTCTGCGTTACGACTCCCTCACCTCCCACGATATCACCTACGTGGGAATCATCCAGACCGCCCGCGCCTCGGGTATGACCCGTTTTCCCATGCCCTATGTTCTCACCAACTGCCACAACAGCCTATGCGCGGTGGGAGGCACCATCAACGAGGACGATCACATGTTTGCCCTCTCTGCTGCCCAGAAATATGGCGGCATCTATGTCCCGCCCAATCTAGCGGTGATCCATTCCTTCAACCGGGAGATGATGGCGGCCTGTGGCAACATGATTCTGGGCTCTGACAGCCATACCCGTTACGGCGCTTTGGGTACCATGGCAGTGGGCGAAGGCGGCGGTGAGCTGGCCAAACAGTTGGTAGGGCGCACCTATGACATTGCCTCCCCTGAGGTGGTCTGCGTCTACCTGACCGGAGAGCCCCAGAGGGGGGTTGGCCCCCACGATGTGGCCCTGTCCATTATTAAGGCCACCTACGCCAATGGCTATGTGAAGAACAAGGTGATGGAGTTTGTAGGGCCTGGCGTCTCGAAACTTCCTGTCCAATACCGAAACGGGATCGATGTGATGACCACAGAAACCACCTGCTGGTCCTCCATCTGGCGCACCGATGACCAGGTGCGGGAATACTTCGAAATCCATGGCCGCCCCCAGGCCTATCAGCAGCTCAACCCCGGCCAGGTTGCCTATTACAGCGGGCTGGTGCAGGTGGATTTGTCCCAGGTGGAACCCTCCATTGCACTCCCCTTCCATCCCAGCAATGTTTACACCATTGCTGAGTTGAAGGCAAATGCCACAGATATTTTGGAAAAGGTGGAGCGGGACTGCTTGGAGCAGTTGGGCAAGCAGGGTCTCACCCGCGGTTTGGCTCAGAAAGTCCGGGATGGGCAGATCTATGTGGATCAAGGGATTGTGGCGGGATGTGCCGGCGGCACGTTTGACAACCTGTGCGATGTAGCGGATATTTTGGATGGACATTCGGTGGGCAACGGCAGTTTCTCCATGAGCGCCTATCCCGACAGCCAGCCCAACTACCTGGAATTGGTGCAGAACGGCTCTGTCGCCAAGATGATGGAGGCGGGCGCTATTGTTCGTTCCGCCTTCTGCGGCCCTTGCTTCGGTGCTGGGGATACGCCTGCCAACGGGGAACTTTCCATCCGGCACACCACCCGTAATTTCCCCAACCGGGAGGGTTCCAAGCCAGGTGACGGGCAGATCGCTTGGGTAGCTTTGATGGATGCCCGGTCGATTGCGGCCACTGCCATCAATGGCGGCCGTCTCACTGCTGCCACGGAATTGGAAGGTATCCAGTACCGGCATCCCAAATACTTCTTTGACCAGGGAATCTACGAAAAACGGGTTTACAACGGTGTGGGGAAAGCGGATCCAGATGCTGCTCTGCGATTTGGTCCCAATATTAAGGACTGGCCCTCCATTCCTTCCCTCACGGACGATCTGCTGTTGAAAGTGGTGTCCTATATCACCGATCCGGTGACCACCACCGATGAACTGATCCCCTCCGGCGAGACCTCCTCCTACCGCTCCAATCCTTTGCGTTTGGCAGAATTTACCTTAAGCCGCCGGGATCCCGCCTATGTGGGAGAGGCCAAAGCGGTCCAAAAACTGGAGGTCGCCCGCGAGGAGGGGCAGATGGAGCCGGTTGCGCAGGAGCTGTCCGGAATCTATGAAAAGATCCGTACACTGCCTGGGCAAGAAAGCTTTGATCCCGCCAAAGTGGGGATCGGCAGCACGATTTATGCGGTGAAGCCCGGGGACGGTTCCGCCCGGGAGCAGGCCGCCTCCTGCCAGCGGGTGTTGGGCGCTTGGGCCAACCTGGCACAAGGTTATGCCACCAAGCGGTACCGCTCCAACCTGATCAACTGGGGGATGGTCCCCTTCCTTGTGGAGGGAGAGCCCACCTTCTCTAAGGGGGACTATCTCTTCATCCCCGGGCTTCGAAAAGCGATTCTGGAGGGAAGCGATTCCATTACTGCCTATGTATTGGGGGCGGATGTACAGCCGATTTCCCTCTCTGTGGGCAGCTTGACCCAGGACGAAAAGGAGATTTTGCTCGCTGGATGTTTAATCAACTATTATCGTTCACAGATGTGATAGCACAAAAATCAAAACCACCAGTTCAACTGGTGGTTTGCACAGCCCCTAGAAGGGGCAATTGCGGACTTCACCCCTGAAGGGGTACTGAA
>CAJFPF010000015.1 GCA_904398655.1 uncultured Anaerotruncus sp.
GTATTTGTACTTTTTCAGTACAAAGTGGGTGCTGGTGGACTGGACCGCATCCAGGGGAGCCAGCCGGTGGGCCACAAACAGGGCGATGTCCTTAAAGGTTTTGCCGCTGATGGTCAACGCCAGGTCGTAGCCCCCGCTCATCAGGTAACAGGTCTCCACCTCCGGGAACTGGGAGACGGTATAGGCGATCTCCTCAAAGCCCATGGTGCTCTTGGGGGTCACCTTCAGCTCGATGCGGGCGGAAACCAGGTTGCGGTCGGTCTTGTCCCAGTCCACCATGGCCTGGTAGCCCTTCAGGATCCCCTCCCGCTCCAGGGACGCCACCTCTGCGGCCACCGCACCCTCGCTTGTCCCCAACATGGCCGCCAGTTGGGCGTTGGTGAGCTTTGCGTTGCGTTCCAGCAGCTTGAGCAGCTTCATCCTGTCCTGTTCTTTCATCCCTTACAACTCCTTTTTTAAAATGGTGGCATTCAAATCAATTTGAGCTGGAGCGGATGGCGCTCCTTATAGACGGTGAAATAGGAAAACCCCGCGTCCGCCAACATCTGCATAGCCGTCTCCAGGCCATCCCCCACCCGGTCGGCAGCGTGGGCGTCCGATCCAAGCGTGATATACTCCCCGCCCAGCTCCCGGTAGCGGCGCACATAGCGCAGGGGGGGCATGGTGTCCCCCAGTTCCCCATTGAGCCCGGAGGTGTTGATCTCGATGGCCTTCCCCTGGTGGGCCACCTCCCGCAGAATCTGGTCGATGAGATCCTCATAGCGGGTCAGGTCCACCGGGATCTTATGGGTCCCTTGGATGTAGCGCAGAGGATAGGTCAGGTGGCCCAGGGTGTCAAACTTGCCGCTCTTCGCCACCCGCAGAAGGTACTGGAAGTAAAACTGCAGATAGTGGTCGATCTCCGCCCGGGTCTTGGTGTGGTAATCCACATAGTAACAGTCCACCCCCGTTTGGTCGGTGTGCTGGGAGACCATCACCATATCGAAGGGGAACTTCTGAACAATCCGGTCAGCCAGGGCCTCGTCATAAAACAGGTCGGACAGCTCCACCCCGCACATCACGGAGAGCTGGCCCTTAAAGATCACCCGGCACTTTTTCACATCGAACACCGCCTGGGACAGGCGCTGCTCATAGTGGTCCCGCTGGTAGTCCCGCAGCTCGCAGTGGTCGGTGACACAAAGGCCGGAGACCCCCTTTTCCACCGCCTTCTCACACAAAAAGGTCAGGGAATGGGCGGCGTCGAACGAATTGTCCGAATGGACGTGGCTGTCAAACAGGTTGATAAACAAAGGCGGATCCCCCCATCCTTTCCAGGTTTCGCATCTGGGTATCGGGCCTATTATAGCACAAAATGCCGGAAATAGTATAGTATTTTTGGAAATATCGTGCTATACTGGTTTCATTCTTACCCTTTTCCATCAATGTCAGGAGGTCGGGCTTTCTATGCGTGCTGTTCTAACCGTGGTGGGCAAGGACCAGGTGGGGATCCTTGCCAAAGTTGCCAACCAATGCGCCCAATTCAACGCCAACATCACCGAAGTCACCCAGACGGTCCTTCAGGACCTGTTCTGCATGATCATGCTCATCGATATCTCCGCCATCAACTGCGAGCTCACCCAGCTGGTGTCCACCATGGCGGAACTGGGGGAGCGTTCCGGGCTGTCCATCCACGTGATGCATGAGGATATCTTCAATTCCATGCACCGCATCTGACTGCACGGGCAAAAAAGGAGGCCTTGATCCATGATCAATACCCAGGATGTATTAGAAACCATCCGGATGATCCAGGACGAAAACCTGGACATCCGTACCATCACCATGGGCATCTCCCTGCTGGACTGCGCGGACGGGGAGATCCAACGCTCCTGCGAGAAGGTCTACGAGAAGATCGTCCGCCGCGCCCAAAACCTGGTGCGCACCGGCGAACAGCTGGAGACGGAATACGGCATCCCCATCATCAACAAGCGGATCTCGGTGACCCCCATCGCCATGCTGGCTGCCGCCTCCGGCGGGGATCCGGTACGTTACGCTCTGACCCTGGAGCGGGCCGCCCAGGAGGTGGGCGTCAACTTCATCGGCGGCTATTCCGCCCTGGTCCACAAGGGGTTCGCCCCCGGGGACCAAGCCCTCATCGACTCGATCCCAGAGGCGATGAAGGCCACCCAGCATGTCTGCTCCTCGGTGAACGTGGGGTCCACCAAGTCGGGCATCAACCTGGACGCGGTGCGGATGATGGGGCAGGTGATCCGCCGCTGCGCCGAGATCACCGCTGATGAAAACTGTTTTGGCGCCGCCAAGCTGGTGGTCTTCTGCAACGCGCCGGAGGACAACCCCTTTATGGCAGGGGCGTTCCACGGGGCTGGGGAGCCCGACTGCGTCATCAACGTGGGGGTCTCCGGTCCCGGAGTGGTGCGGGCCGCCCTGGCCAATGCCCCCCAGGACCTGGATATCACCCAGGTGGCGGAACTGATCAAAAAGACCGCCTTCAAGATCACCCGCATGGGTCAGCTCATCGGCACCGAGGCCAGCCGGCGGCTGGGGGTGCCCTTCGGAATTGTGGACCTCTCCCTGGCGCCCACCCCGGCGGTGGGAGACTCGGTGGCCCACATCATTGAGGAAATCGGCATTGAAAAGTGCGGCGGCTGCGGCACCACCGCCGCCCTTGCCCTGCTCAACGACGCGGTGAAGAAGGGGGGCGTCATGGCCTCCTCCTCGGTGGGCGGGCTCTCGGGCGCCTTCATCCCCGTTTCCGAGGACGCGGGCATGATCGACGCCGCCCGCTGCGGCGCCCTGCGGATTGAAAAGCTGGAAGCTATGACGGCCGTCTGCTCGGTGGGCCTGGACATGATCGTCATCCCCGGAGACACCACCGCCGAGGTGATCTCCGCCATCATTGCGGACGAGGCGGCCATCGGCATGGTCAACTCCAAGACCACCGCCGTCCGGGTGATTCCTGCCATCGGCCGCAAGGCCGGGGAGGAGCTGGAGTTCGGAGGTCTGTTCGGCAGCGGCCCGATCATGGCGGTGAACACCGTCTCCCCCGCCCGGTTCATCCACCGGGGCGGCCGGATCCCCGCCCCCCTGCAGAGTTTAAAAAACTGACCGTTTTCCCATTGTTTAAAAGAGCCTCTTCCAGCTGGAAGAGGCTCTTTTGGCAGAAAAGACAGGAACCCCGGTGTAACTGTTTACGCCGGGGTTCCTGCCTATGTGATCATTACTGAGGAGTAGAGGGGATCAAAGTTATTTGCCGCTCTTGCGGAAGGCCACGGCGCCAGCCACGGCCAGGGAGAGAACGCCGCCGGTGACAGCCAGGTTCACCGCATCGCCAGAACCGGTGTTGGGGATCTCTTTGCTGCCGTCGTCAACGGTGATATCGGTGGTGTCATCCGTGTCGGAGTCCACCTCATCATACACCTCTTCATCGCCGGCCACATCCACGTCCAGCTCCATGTCAGAGACGATGTAGGTCAGCAGCTGACGGGTCTTGATGCTCCAGCCGTCGATCTCCTGGTCGCCCTCGGAATAGGTGAACTGGCCGGTGACATCGGTGAGGTAGCCGTCGGCATCCAGCTCATAGATGTAGCAATCCTCGGGGTTGGGATAGTAGTCGTCGTCCTCATCCCACGGGATGCCCAGGGTCAGGGTCGCACGGGAGGTGGAGGGGATGGTGGGGTTGCCTACGAAGTCATAGAACCACAGGTCCGCGCCCACCGGGTCGCCATATTCGGCATAGATGGTGGAGATGGACTTGGTGGAGAGGCGGGCATAGAAGGAGTCGGCGTCGTCATCCGCCTCGAACTCCAGGGCCGCACGGTCGTCGCCCCAGACCATCACGTTGTCCTCATTGGATTCCGGGGTGAAGTAGACCGAATCACCGGTGTCCGCGTCGCCATCGGAACCCTCAACCTCCTCGTTGGAGATCCAGATGGTATAATCGATGGTGATCACGTCATCGTCTTCCCAGTAGCAGTGGCTATCATCATCCACATAGCTGTCCGCATCCTCTTCATTTATAAGGTCGTCTCGGGCGGTGAAGGTGATGGTACCGGTGGTCTTGGCCTCGTCGGTGTCATAGCTGTCCGCCAGGACAAATTTCAGGTAGTGGGTCCGGTCCATCCCGTTGAGGGAGCGCTCGGTGACCAGGGAGATGGAGGAGACCATGCTGCCGTTGTCGTCCTTATCCACATCAAATTTAAAATAGTCGCTGTCCACCACGTCGGAGATATAGACCTGATTATCAGCCAATTGGTTATCTCCATCGGTGGTTAGAGGTACATAAAAGGTAGAACCAGGGCGGGCGGGATCAATGTCGATGCTGCCCGTGTCGTTTAGGTTTAATTGGTCCAAGCCCACCCAGCCGTCGACGCCATTGGGTACATCGTCGCTGACCTCGCCGTCGGTGTCATAGGCTTTGTCCAGGGATGCGCTGTCAGCAAATACAGGCGCCGCCAGGCTGACGGCCACTGTGGTCGCCATCAGCAGTGACAGAATTTTTTTCACGTCAATTTCCTCCTTAAAATCAGTTTCTTTCCATGGGGTTCCGGCAGCCCCTCTGTTTTTTGGGGGCCTCTCAAAACCTCTGGACTGATTTTAAGGAGGGAATATGTGGCAAAAATGGGAAGTATGTGTAAGAAATCAGAAAAAAAGATGAATCTTTTTCTCACAATTCTTTTACGGCAACCGGCGCACAGGCGGCAGCGGCAGACCCCGGCGGTCCACCCGGATCGACTGGATCACCGGCGGGTCCAGCGGCCGGTTCCAGGTCTCCTTGCCGCTGGTGGGCAGGTCGGCCAGCCGGTCCATGACTTCAAAACCATCCACCATCTGGCCAAAGGCCGCATACCGGCCGTCCAGCACATGGGCATCCTGGTGGACGATGAAGAACTGGGTCCCGGCGGTGTTGAAATCATCATCCCGGGCCATGGAGAGGGCGCCCCGCCGGTGGTCCAGGCCGGTGTCGTGACCATTTTCGGCGAACTCCCCCTCCAAATGGAAGTCGCTGTCGGTCATGATGTCGTTGTCCGGGGAGCCGCCTTGGAGCACCCAGCCTTTGGCAATGCGGCAGATCTCCAGCCCGTCATAGAAGCCGCTGTCGCACAGATCCACAAAGTTGGCGGTGGTGATGGGGGCCCTGTCCGGATAGAGCTCAAAGGTCATCGTCTCCCCAGTGGTGAGGGTCAGGGTGGCAACCATCGCTCCAGGAGTGATTTGCATGGGGGATTCTCCTCCTTTTTGTAGTATTTTCGCCAAAAAAATTACAAAGAGTATAGCCTTACAAGCTCCACCAGGATCTCTGTCGCCTTGTCCATCGACTGAACAGGGATGTATTCATGGCGGCTGTGGGCGTTGTGGCCTCCGGTGGACAGGTTGGGGCAGGGCAGCCCCTTATAGGAGAGGTTGGCGCCGTCGGTCCCGCCCCGGATGGGGATCACCTGGGGGGTGACGCCGCAGGATGCCATGGCCGCCTTGGCGTTCTCGATCAGGTGCATGTGGGGGAGGATCTTCTCCTTCATATTATAGTAGCTGTCCTCCAATGCCAGCTCCACCGTCCCCGCTCCATAGGTCTCGTTCAGATAGCGGGCAATCCGGACAAGGCGCTCCTTTTTCTCCTGGAACTTGTCCCAGTCGTGGTCCCGGACGATATATTGGAGGCGGGCCAGCTCCTCGCTCCCCTCCATGCGGGACAGGTGGTAGAAGCCCTCATACCCGCTGGTGTGGGCGGGGGCCTGGTCGGGCGGGAGCATGGATTGGAACTCCAGGGCGATGAGGGAGGCGTTTTTCATCTTGTCTTTGGCGTCCCCGGGATGGATGTTCACCCCATGGACGGTGACCACTGCGGAGGCGGCGTTGAAGTTCTCATATTCCAGCTCTCCCAGCTGGCCGCCATCCACTGTATAGGCAAAGTCCGCCCCAAAGCCGGCCACATCGAAGTGGTCCGCCCCCCGTCCAATCTCCTCGTCGGGGGTAAATCCGATAGCTACCCGGCCGTGGGGACGGTTTTCGGTCAGAATAATCTCCGCAGCGGTGAGAATTTCAGCCACACCGGCTTTGTCATCCGCCCCCAACAGGGTCGTCCCATCGGTGACAATCAGGTCCTGGCCCACATACCGGAGCAGGTGGGGGAACCGGGCGGGATCCAGGACCTCTCCTCCATCTCCCAGGGGGATGACACCCCCGTCATACCGCTCCACAATGCGGGGACGCACGTTGGCGCCGGTGAGGTCGGGGGTGGTGTCCATATGGGCAATCAGTCCCAGGGTGGGTTTTCCCTCCACATTTGGGGGAATCTCCCCATAGACATAACAGGTGTCGGACATGCGCACGTTTTCCAGGCCCATCCGGGTCATCTCCTCCACCAGGGCCTGCCCCAGAACCCTTTGCTTTTCCGTACTGGGGGTGGCGTCACTGTTGGGGTCGGACTGGGTGTCCAATTTCACATACTGCAAGAAACGTTCATAGGCACGCATAGCGGGAACCTCCTTCAATCCCCCTCCGCAGGGTGGGAGAGGGCTGTCATTGGGCATCCGGGTGGATTCGTCTGCCGCCCTTATGATATAATATACACCTCCATTTTGCAAGAGCGGCTCCTCTGTGTTGCATAATCGGGAAAAATCAGTTGTGAATTTTGTGTAAACATCCAGAAACATCCTCCACAAAATTGTCGAAATCCCCAAACTCAACGCTTCAACTCAGGAAAGGATTGTGCCAGGGGCAGATTATCGCTATAATAAATAGTATCTATCTATCCTGTCGGCCAGCGGCCTGGGCCGAGAGCGCTCGGACCTGACGGATATGTCAATCTTGAGAAGCTGTCTCCGGCACGGGGCTTTCAACTCCCGGTGCCCTCTTGTGGCGGCAGAGAAGGAGCTGTAGAGATGACAAAATACATCATCAAACGGGTGATCATGATGATCTGCACCCTGTTGCTCATCAGTTTGCTCACCTTTATCCTGATGCACGCGGTGCCGGGCGGCCCCTTCACCTCCGACCGGAAGCTGCCCGAGGCGGTGGAGGCCGCCCTCAACGCCAAATACAACCTGGACGATCCCCTTCCTATCCAATACCTGGATTACATGGTGGACCTGTTCCACGGGGATCTGGGGCCCTCCTTCCAATATGAAGGACGGTCGGTGAACGACTTCATCACCAGCGGGTTTCCGGTGTCCGCCCGGCTGGGCGTGACCACCATCTGTTTTGTACTGTTGGCCGCGATTCCTATGGGGATTGTGGCGGCTTTGAAAAACGGCCGGTGGCAGGATATGCTGGTAATGGGCGTGGCCACCCTGGGAGTGACCATCCCCTCCTTTGTCATCGCCACCGGGTTGATGTACATCTTTTCCTATAAATTGGGGTGGACTCCCACCATCGGCCTGGACTCCTGGAGGAGCTATATCCTGCCGGTCATTGCCCTGGGTGGCTATTCCCTGGCGTTTATCGCCCGGCTGATGCGCTCCTCCCTGTTGGAGGTGATGGGCCAGGACTATATCCGCACCGCCCGGGCCAAGGGGCTCTCCGAGTTCAAGGTGGTGACCCGCCACGCCCTGCGCAACGCCCTCATTCCCGTGATCACCATCCTGGGGCCCACCATCGCCAACCTGCTCACCGGCTCCTTTGTCATTGAAAAGATCTTTGCGCTGCCCGGCTTGGGCATCCACTTTGTCAACAGCATCACCAACCGGGATTACACTGCAATCATGGGCGTCACCATCTTTTACGCGGCGTTCCTCATCGCTATGATCTTTGTTGTGGACATTTTCTATTGCCTCATAGACCCGCGGATCAAATACGATTGACCGCCCACACCAACTCTGAGAGACAGGGGAGATTCTATGGAACAGACCGGCCTTTGGGATAAATTGGAAAGCAGCAATGAGAATCGGGAAAGGCTCTGGACCAAGAGCCGTACCTTTGCGGGAGATGTGTGGTTCCGGTTCCGCCACAAACCCACCGCTTTGCTCGGATTGCTGCTCATTGCGGCATTGCTCCTGTTCGCCTTGGGAGGGCCGTTTTTGCTGGACCACGACTACAGCCAGCAAAATTTGGACTATGTCAACATGCCCCCCTCCATCCAGGTGACAGATACAGCGGGCAGCCGTTTTTATGTCACCCCCAACCTGAAACTGATCGAAGTGGCGGAGGACGGCACCCTGTTGGCGCCTGTGCCCCGTCTCCAGGACGACTTCAATTCCCGCACCCAGACGTTTGATTACAACGGCACCACCCTCACCCTCAACTATGGTTTAACCCCTCCCGCCCTGGTGGATGAATCCGGCAACCCCATCACCGATGTGGAGACCATCCATAACAAGGACTACCCCCTGGGCACCGATGGCCTGGGGCGCGACATGCTGGCCCGGCTGATGTATGGGGCGCGGATCTCCCTGCTGGTGGCGTTCATTGCCGCAGCGGTGAACATGGTCATCGGGATTCTCTACGGCGGGATCGCCGGTCTCTGCGGCGGAATGGTGGACAGTGTGATGATGCGGATTGTGGACATCATCAACACCATCCCCCTCACCCTCTATGTCATTCTTATCAGCGTGGTGCTGGGCAACAATTCCGGGCTGGTCAGCATCGTGATCGCCCTCAGCTCGGTCTATTGGGTGGATATGGCCCGGGTGGTCCGGGGCCAGGTGCTCACCCTCAAGAGCCAGGAATTCGTGTTCGCAGCCCGGACCATCGGCACCTCCAGCAAAGATATCCTTCTACGCCATCTGATTCCCAATGCCATGGGGCCCATCCTGGTCACAGTGACCATGCTGATCCCCCAGGCCATCTTCATGGAGGCGTTCCTTGGTTTCATTGGCCTGGGTGTGGCACCTCCCATGGCCTCTCTGGGCACCATGTGCAACGACGCCATCGAGGCCCTGCGCACCTCCCCCTACCAGCTGTTTGAGCCGGCGTTGGTCATCTGTATCACCATGTTCGGCTTCAACTTTGTGGGGGATGGGCTGCGGGACGCCCTGGACCCCAAGCTGAAAAAGTAACCGACTCCCTCAATTCCACAGAAGGCGGTATCACAATGGATGAGATCTTACAGGTAAAAGGACTTCGAACCTCCTTTCTCACCAGCAGCGGCGAAGTGCAGTCGGTGCGGGGGGTGAGCTTCTCTCTGGGCAAGGGGGAGGCGCTGGGCATTGTCGGCGAATCGGGCAGCGGCAAAAGCGTCACTTCCATGTCCATTCTGCGGCTGTTGGCCTCCACCGGCCGAATTAAGGAGGGGGAGGTGTTCTTTGGCGGGAAGGACTTGACAAAGGTCCCCCAAAGGGAACTGTGGGACATCCGGGGCGGCAAGATCGCGATGATCTTTCAGGACCCCATGTCCAGCCTCAATCCTCTGTCCAGGGTGGGCAAACAGGTGGAGGAGATGATTGCCACCCACGAGCCCAAGCTCTCTAAGCAGGAGCGCCAGGCACGGGCTTTGGAACTGTTCCGCCTGGTGCGGATTCCAGAGCCAGAGAAGCGCTACCGCTCTTTTCCCCATGAGTTCTCCGGTGGTATGCGCCAGCGGGTGATGATCGCCATGGCCCTGGCCTGCAAGCCTGAGATCCTCATTGCCGACGAACCTACCACTGCCCTGGATGTGACCATCCAGGACCAGATCCTCAAGCTGCTGCGCCAGCTTCAAGAGGAGATGGGGATGTCCATCATCTTCATCACCCACGACCTGGGCGTGGTGGCGGAGCTCTGCAGCCGGGTACTCGTGATGTATGGCGGCATGGTGATGGAGGAGGCGCTCATTGACGACATCTTCCACAGTCCCCGCCACCCCTATACCATGGGGCTGTTGGCCTCCATCCCCAACATCAAGCAGGATAAGAGCCAACGCCTCACCCCCATCCCCGGTTCCCCGCCGGACATGACCAACCCGCCGGCCGGGTGTCCTTTCGCGCCCCGGTGCCCCTATGCCCGGCGGATCTGCCTGGAGCAGATGCCCCCTTATACCCAGCTGGACCCCACCCACCGGTCCATGTGCTGGCTGCTCACCCCTGAGGCCCCGGCCCAGGACAACCCCTTTAAAGAATAACCCCATTTGCAAAGGATGAGCGATATGAACGATAGCATCATGCTGGAAGTCCGGGATCTCACCAAGCACTTCCCGGTCAGCGGCTCCAAGCACCAGGTGGTCCATGCGGTGGATGGGGTCTCCTTCCAGGTGCCCAAGGGGAAGACTTTGGGCCTGGTGGGGGAGAGCGGCTGTGGCAAATCCAGTTGCGCCCGCACCATCATCCGGATCTACGACCCCACCTCCGGCCAGATCATTCTGGATGGGCAGGACATCACCCATCTGACTCAGCGGCAGCTGATCCCTCTGCGCCGGAACATCCAGATGATCTTCCAGGACCCCTATGCCTCCCTCAACGCACGCATGACGGTGCGGGATATCATTGAGGAACCCCTGCGGGCCCACAAGGTCTGCGCCAATGCCCGGGAGGCGGATGAGCTGATCTTCGAGATGCTGGACCGGGTGGGGCTCTCCAAGGAGCACGCGAACCGGTATGCCCACGAGTTCTCCGGTGGCCAGCGCCAGCGGGTGGGCATTGCCCGGGCGTTAATTCTTCACCCCAAGGTGGTCATCTGCGACGAGCCTATCTCCGCGTTGGATGTCTCGATCCAGGCGCAGGTGGTCAATCTGCTCAAGGAGTTCCAGGAGGAGCAGGGCCTCACCTACCTGTTCATCGCCCACGACCTGTCCATGGTGCGGTATGTATCCGACGAGGTGGGGGTCATGTACCTGGGCAAGCTGGTGGAGCTGTGCGAGGCCAATGAGATCTATGAACATCCGCTCCATCCCTATACCCAGGGGCTTTTGGCCGCGATCCCCATCCCCGACCCCCAGCTGGCGCGGGCTAAGACCTCCAGTTCCATTGAGGGGGACATTCCCAGCCCCATCTCCCCGCCCAGCGGCTGCCGGTTCCATACCCGCTGCCCCAGGGCCACCTCTGTCTGCAGCCAGGTGGAGCCGGTGATGGCGGATGTGGGCGGCGGACACCGGGTGGCCTGCCATCTATACCCTCAGTGTACCCCTTGAAAACGCCCCTTGTCTGGTTTGCAGAGGGGATATCTCCCCCTGTCCAGATAGATTGCTACCCAATGCAATGACGTAGGAGGAAAGAATTATGAAAAAGAAACTCAGCCTGCTTTTGGCGGTTGTGATGGCCGGCTCGACCATCCTATCCGCCTGCGGCGGTGGCGGGTCCAGCAGCAGTGCTGCCAGCCAGCCGGCCGCGTCCACCGGCAGCAGCCAGCCGGCCGCCACCACCAGCGGCAACAAGACGCCGGCAGCTTCGGGGGAACAGAAGATTATCTTTGCGCTTCACAATGAGCCGGACGGTATCGACCCCGGCATCACCGACAACACGTTTGCCATCCCCATCCTGTTCAACGCCTTCGAGGGCCTGGTGAGCTACGATGCGGAAAACAACATTGTAGCGGCTGACGCCGAAACCTGGGAGATCAGTGACGACGGCCTCACCTATACCTTCCATCTGCGGGATGGGCTCAAATGGTCGGACGGCACCCCTCTCACCGCCCAGGATTACCTCTATTCCATCAAGCGGGTCATTACCCCTGAGACTGGCGCCAAGTATGCCTACATGGTCACCGACTATGTGAAGGGCGCAGCGGAATATTATGACCTGTTGGGCACCGGCACCGCCGATGAGGCTGCAATTGCCGAGGCGGAGGCCAATTTGGGCGTCACCGCTCCCGACGACCAAACCCTGGTCATCACCCTGAACAACACCACCCCCTACTTCCTGGGAGTTCTGGCGATGTGGACCTATGCCCCTGTGCAGCAGGCAACCATTGAGGCCAACGGTGACAGCTGGACCCAGTCCGCAGACACCTATATCAGCAACGGGCCCTTCAAAGTAAGTGATATCAGCTTTGGCGAAGGGATCACCCTGGTGAAAAACGAACACTTCTGGGATGCGGCCAATGTCCAATTGGAGGAAGTGGAATTCCGGTATATTCTGGATATGTCCACTGCCCTTTCCGCCTTTGAAAGCGGCGAGATCGACGGTATGATGTCCGTTCCCTCCGCTGACCTGCCCCGTCTGAAAGCCGAAAGCGATTGCTTGACCATCTGGCCCGCCTTTGGCACCACCTACTATCTGTTGAACAACACGGTAGAGCCTCTGAACGATCCTCTGGTCCGTAAGGCCTTGAATTTGGCCATCGACCGCACTGCCCTGATCGACAACGTGATGCAGAGCTCCGATACTCCGGCTCTGGCCCTGGTCGGCCCTGGCTATGTGGTGGACGGTGAGGACTTCACCGAAGGCCGCAGCGACTTCGATCTCTCTGCCACCGGCAATGTAGAGGAAGCCCAGCGGCTGCTGGCTGAAGCCGGTTATCCCAATGGTGAGGGCTTTCCCACCCTGCGTCTGGGCTACTACACCGATACTGTGGTCAAGAAGGTCGCTGAAGCCCTGCAGCAGATGTACAAGCAAAACTTGAACATCAACCTGGAAATCACCACTGCTGATTGGACGGTCTATTACGAGCAGGTCCAGTCGGGCGATTTTGACATCGCCGCCATGGGCTGGGGCGCAGATTTCCTGCATCCCATCAGCTTCCTGCCTCTGTTTGAGACCGGTTCCACCCAGAACTACACCGGTTATTCCAATCCGGAGTATGACGCGCTGGTGGAGCAGGCCCGCACCGAGCCCGACGCCAAGACTGCTATGGATCTTATGCGCCAGGCCGAGGCGGTATTGATGGAGGATTATCCCTTTGTGCCCATCTTCTTCCGGTCCTATCCCATGATGATGCAGACCTATGTGAAAGGCTGGGCCCGTTCTCCGCTGAACTACTTCTATCTGCAGCACGCCTATGTGGATACGGCTGCTTAATTCCATCAAGCAGCGGCAAACGTCCTCCAAAAAGGACTTTGCGCCGTATAAAATCTGACCATTCCCCTTCAGGGGACAAACGGCGGGCAGCGTCAGCTGCCCGCCATTTTGTTGGGAACGGACCTCCCGTGTGGAATACCGGCAGACTTCTACTGGGGTTGATGAGAAATAGGGGGGGTCTCGCTGTTATTGAGATATCTTTTGCAGATCTCTCAAAATTCCCGGATAGAGGGCAGAAATTCTCTTTGCAAAAGGCAAAAATCAAAACCACCAGTTCAACTGGTGGTTTGCACAGCCCCTAGAAGGGGCAATTGCGGACTTCACCCCTGAAGGGGTACTGAA
>CAJFPF010000016.1 GCA_904398655.1 uncultured Anaerotruncus sp.
CCAGGCCATGCGGGTCACCGGCGCAGCCGATCCCACCGTTCCCCTCTCCCAGACGATGGAGGGGAAACTGCCCCAGCGCAAGCTGGTAACTACTGCCGCTGCCGGCTACAGCTCCTACGGCAACCAGGTGGGCCTGGCTACCGGCCATGTGAGCGAGGTCTACCATCCCGGCTATGCCGCCAAACGGTTGGAGATCGGCGCGGTGGTCGGCGCTGCCCCTGCAAAAAATGTCATCCGCCAGCGCCCCCGCCCCGGGGATCTGGTGATCCTGCTGGGTGGACGCACCGGCCGGGATGGCTGCGGCGGCGCCACCGGCTCCTCCAAGAGCCACACCCTCTCCTCCCTGGAGACCTGCGGCGCGGAGGTCCAAAAGGGCAACCCCCCCGAGGAGCGTAAGATCCAGCGGTTGTTCAGGGACCCCCAGGTCACCCAGATGATCCTGCGGTGCAATGATTTTGGCGCGGGCGGCGTGTCGGTGGCCATTGGAGAATTGGCCGACGGCCTGCGGATCAATCTGGACGCGGTGCCCAAGAAGTATGACGGCCTGGATGGCACCGAGCTGGCCATCTCCGAGTCCCAGGAGCGGATGGCGGTGGTGGTGGCCCCCGAAAACCGGGACAAGTTCCTGGCCGCCGCCCACCGGGAGAACCTGGAGGCCACGGTGGTGGCCTCTGTCACCGAGTCCCCCCGGCTGGTGATGGAGTGGAATGGGAATACCATCGTGGATCTCTCCCGGGAGTTCCTCAACTCCAACGGCGCCCCCAAATATACCGACATTGAAATCGACGAGCCGGGCAGTTGGCAGCCCACCCTCTCCGGCAGCCTGCGGGAGAAGTGGGAGGCGCTGGTCTCCAGCCTGAACGTCTGCTCCCAAAAGGGGCTGGTGGAGCGGTTTGACGCCACCATCGGCGCGGGCAGCGTGCTCATGCCCTTCGGCGGCCTGCGCCAGCTCACCCCTGCCCAGGCCATGGCGGCCAAGCTGCCGGTGCTGGGGGGCGAGACAGACACCGTCTCGATCATGGGCTGGGGCCTGAACCCCGACTTGTCCGCCGCCAGCCCCTACCACGGGGCCATGTGCGCGGTGGTGGAATCGGTGGCCAAGGTGGTGGCCGCCGGCGGCACCAGCCGCCCCTGCTGGCTCACCTTCCAGGAGTACTTCCCTCGCACCCGCACCGACCCCAAACGGTGGGGATTGCCCGCAGCCGCCCTGCTGGGAGCCCTGGAGGCCCAGCTCCAGCTGGAGTGCGCCTCCATCGGCGGCAAGGACTCCATGTCCGGCAGCTTTGAGCAGCTGGACGTGCCCCCCACCCTCTGCTCCTTCGCCGTCTGCACCGGCAAGGCCGGGCAGGTGATCTCCCCTGAATTCAAACAGGCGGGGCATCCCGTCTATCTGGCTGCCCCCCGCTATACCGAGGATGGCCGGCCGGTGTTCTCCACCGTGCGGGCGGTATTCGCCCGGGTGGAACATCTCATCCGGGAGGGAAAGGTGGTCTCCGCCTGGGCGCTGGGCTACGGCGGCGTGGCCGAGGGGATCACCAAGATGTGCTTTGGCAACCGGTTAGGCTTCACCTTCTCCGCCACCTTCGATGACGCCGGACTCTTTGGGCCCCTCTATGGCGGCTTTTTGCTGGAGGCGGCCGAACCTCTGGAGGAGTTCGCCCCCATCGGCCAGGTGGACGCGGAATACCGGATCCAATACGGGTTTGAGCGGCTGGATCTGGACCATCTTCAGGAGAAGTGGGAGGGCAAGCTCCAACAGGTCTACCCCTACCTGATCGACCAGGGCCGGGAGAAGCCCCCCGTCTATCGCTACGCCGCCCAGGGATCTGCCTTTGCGCCGTCGGTGCGCCTGGGCGGGGGAAGGCCTCGGGTGCTGATCCCCGTATTCCCGGGCACCAACTGCGAATATGACACCGCGCGGGCATTTACCCGGGCAGGGGGCGACGCCCAGATCTTTGTGGTGCGCAACCTGACCGCTGCCGACATTGCCGAGAGTGTGGAGGCGTTCGCCGGGGCCCTCTCCCAGGCCCAGATTTTGGCGCTGCCCGGCGGGTTCTCCGGCGGCGACGAGCCGGATGGCTCCGCCAAGTTCATCACCGCCTTTTTGCGCAACCCCCAGATCCAGGAGCAGGTGAACGCCCTGCTGCAGCAGCGGGACGGGCTC
>CAJFPF010000017.1 GCA_904398655.1 uncultured Anaerotruncus sp.
GGACAATTTACGGATTTTGTCCCAATCGCCCGGAAGCTTGGCAGAGGCACCAAAGGAGATGTATGTCAGATGACCGGAAGATGGACGTTCGCTGGGCACCATCCCAGAAGCACCGCCCCGAATGAGGAGGTGCGCCGCCAATGACCAGAGGGAAATGCCGTTGGCATCGGATGTTGGCGGCGCTGTTGGCCGCCATGCTCCTTCTCCCCACCGGGCTGCCGCTGAATGCCCAGGAGGATGCCCCCACCTCCAGCCAGGCATCGGAGCCCGAGAAGGAATCCTCAGAGCCTGAGAGGGCACCCTCGGAGCCCGAGATGGAGCCCTCAGAGCCCGAGATGGAATCCTCGGAACCTGAGAAGGAATCCTCGGAGCCTGAGAGGGCACCCTCGGAACCTGAGAAGGAATCCTCGGAGCCTGAGAGGGCACCCTCGGAGCCCGAGATGGAGCCCTCGAAACCTGAAGAGGAACCGCCACAGGAATCCGGCTGGGATCTCCAGATCCAGACCCCGGAGGAACCACTCCCCTGGGACATCCGGGAAGGGGGGCACTTTCCCTTTTCCATCCAGGCCTCTCCCCTTCAGGAGGAGGCCTTTGACAGCTATGCCCTAACGGCATCCCTCACCCTGCCGGAACCGCTCCAATTTATGGAGGGGGAGCCCTCCTATCAGAGCGGACAAATCTCTCTGGACGGTACTCCCGCCGTGATGTTGGAAGGGCTTCCCGAGGGCGCTTGGGTGGACGAGTTGGACCGGGAGGAAAATACCCTCTCCTTCTCCCTGGAATGGGAGGGGGACCCCAGCCTGCGCCTAAAACTGGAACTGTTGGGGGAATCCTTACAGCTTCCGGAGCGGCCCTCCACTCTGGCCAGCGCCCTTCCCGCCAGCCGCCTGGCGGAGCCGGAATCGGAGGGGCTGCCGGTGGCCCTGGAGTTGGAGCTGTTCTCCGGTTCAGAGGGGGAGGACCTCTCCCTTCAGCGTTCTGAGCGAGCCAGCCTTCTGCTCCAAGCTGGAGAAATTCTACAGGTGACCAGTTGGCTGGAGGCCTACGAACAGCCCATCTTTTGGGTGGACAACAACAACGAAGAAAACCGGCGCCCCTCCACCGATAGCGACGGCATCCAACCGGTGATCTCCTTTCAAATTTCCCCTGGGATGGAAGGATTCCAGGAGCTCACCGAGGAGACCATGGCCCAGCTGGGGTTGGAAGAGCTGCCCCAGGGGACCCTGGAGGAGGTCCGGACCGGCCAATGGCGTTATCGTCTGCCAGAGGGACAGCTGCCCACCGCCTTCACCGTCACCGACCTCTATGGGGAGTCAGAGGAATACACGGTGGTGTGGCAGTTCACCCCACAGGCGGCGGAGGGTTACGGTCTGGTGGAGGTCAACGAGGAGAATTTGGATGAATATCCCTCTGTAAACGGCCAGACAGGCTGGTACTACCCCTTGGAGGAGACCCTGCGGTTCCATCTGGACCTAAGGGTCGGGAACGCCTCCCTTGGGAATGCGTTATTGGGCGCCCTATTGACTCAGTTCCAGCTCTCCACCCAGTGGACAGGCGGCTCTATGGAGTCTCTCCTGCAGGAGATTCAGGAAAACATCTCCCTTTCTGAGGCGGGAATTGTCATTGAACACGCTTGGAGGTACAACCTGGACGGATCCCTGATCTCCTTTAAACTGGAGGAGGCGGGGGATTTTACCGGCCGGCTCTCTCTGGATGGTTTGGGCGAGGACTATTTGGCGATCTCCTATGACAACTCCCAGGCGTCCAACGACGGCTCCGCCACCGATGCCCTCTATCCGGGCGGGACCTTGGTCCTCACCCTCACCGGGGAGAAACAGTACCAGGCCTCCAAGGTCTGGCTGGACGCCGGCACAGAGGAGGCCAAGGAAAATCGCCCCCAGGGGGAGTTCCAGCTCTGGCGGTACCGCAAGGGGGAATCCTATACCACCGCCGCCCCGGTGCGCAACGCGGACGGCACCCTGGTCATTCTGGATTTGACCCGGGAGGATCAGCAGATCACCTTCCAGGTGGATTTTGACGGGGATGGGCAGGCGCGGGACGCCCTGCTGCCCAAATATGACGCCGAAGGATTTGAATACCTCTACGTGGTGCGGGAATATTTGGAGGGGTCCGGCTATGAGCAGGTGTTCGGCCAGGTGCAGGAGGATGGGTCCGTACTGGACTGGGTGGATGCAGACGGGACCCTCACCGACCTTCCCGGCGCCCGCCCGGCCGGGAACACCTTCCTCTATAATGGGGGGACCCTCTCCAACCGCATCTCCGGCCAAACCCAATCCACCGTGACAAAGATGTGGGACGCCGCCACCTTCCAATCCAACTTTGAGGGGATCGCTGTCACCCTCAAACTCCAATCCCGGCCAGAGGGAAGCCCGGACGGGACCGCCTGGCAGGATGCGGGGCAGACGGTGACCTTGGAGAAGTTCTTTTCCGAGAGCCTCTCGGCCACCGCAACCCGCTCGGTCCCCCGCTATGACGCCCACGGCCGGCCGTTGGAGTACCAGTGGGTGGAATCGGCGGTCCTCCAAAACGGCGTAGAAATCCCCCTTACCCCCAATGAGGACGGAAGCAGTTCTTTCACCTTGGAGCAGGACGGCCGCCAGGTGCGGTATCAGTCCACCACCCAGGTGCGGGAGGACGGGAGCACCCTGGTGACCAACTCCATCGACAACACCATCAACTACCAGGTGGAGAAGGTCTGGCTGGGGGCAGATGGCCAGCCGGTGAATCCCCCGCAGGGGGAATCCATCACCCTGCAGATCTACCGCACCCTCAGCGGTCAGGGCCTCTCCGGGGGGCCTGTGGCCTCCTTCACCCTGGACGGGACTTCGGAGGAGGAGGCCACCCTGGTGAACGAGCAGTTGGGGATCTATGCCCAGGAGACCGCTCCTTGGAAGGCAACCGTTACTGGACTGGAGGAGTACGATGCCGGCGGGCGGCAGTATGAATACCTGCTGCTGGAATCCCAGGGGCCGGACAGCCACTTCCCCACCTATGAAACCCAGCGGACGGAGGAGGGCTATGTTACCACCGTCTATAACCAACCGGGATCCGGCCATCGGGTGATGGTACGCAAGGATTGGATCGACGACAGCGATGTCTCCCACCGGGAACCGGTGACCCTCCAGGCCTACGCCCGGGACACCAACCAGCCCATTGAGGGGGCCTCCCTCACCCTGGGGAACGGGATCTGGTACGGCTATATCGGCATCGGCAGCTATCGGCCGGAGCAGGTCTATGTCCTGGAGACCCAGGTGGGCGATACCTCCATTCCTCTCCAAGATTACTACCTGGGGCAGGCGGATGCGCCCAGTTTTGAACCCGCGCCCCCTGAAGAATATGAGGGCACCGCTGACGACCAATACACCGCCATCCAGTACACCACCGGCCACCATGTCTATGAGGCCACCTATGGCCGGGAATGGGTGGCAGGAGAGCTGTTCTACACTGCCACCAACCGCCGTTTGGGGAATATTGACCTGACGGTGACCAAAAACTGGGTGGACGGGGACGGCCAGACCCGCCAGGCGATCCAGGCGGAACTGAAGGATCTGAAGGAAGCGGGCATCGAGCTTTCCCAGGCCCTGCGGCTGGAATTCGCGGACGCCAATCTGCCCAACTACTATCAAATCACCCAACATGGCCTGAACCAGCCGGATACGGTCACCATCGGCAGTCTGGACGACCTGGTCCAGATCCAGGATGGGGATGGGAACCCCGCCTCCTCCCTTCAGGAGATCGACCTGGAAAGCCCCAACAGCACCTATGCCTTCCACCACCTGCCCAAATATGACCGGACCGGCTCGGTGGTCCACTATACCGTCATCGAGGTCTGGGTGGATGGGGACGGGGCGGAGGTCCCCATGGATAAGCTCCGGGAAATTGCCCCCGGTCTCTACCGTCTGTTGGAACCCTATGGGGAGCCTGTGTATACGCCGGGAGACTATATCTCCGGGGACGACACCCTTCACGCCGCCGACCAGCAGGAGCTGACGGTGACCAACCAGCTGCAGGGATCCAAAAACGTCCGTTGGCACAAGCAGTGGAATGACAGCTACAACTATACCGCCGGACGCCGTCCGGACATCTATCTGGATATCTATCAGCAGGTGCACACAGAGGACGGAGGGACCCAGATCCAGCTCTACCAGGCCAACTACCGCTGGACCTACAACCAAGATGGTTCCGGGCTCTCCAGCCCCGAACACCACTGGCATGCCAACCTCTCCAACCTGCCCAAGTACGACCATTTGGGCTATGAAATCCGCTATTACGCGGTGGAGCACACCCAGGTGGACGCCGGCGCCTTCGACTACCAGCCGGTGGGGTACGCCTATCCTTTGGATCTGGATCCGGAAAACCCCGCTTTCATTGGCAATGAAAACCAAATTGATTCACCAGGAGAGGGCTATGCCATAGAGATCAGCGAACTGGAGGGGGACTCCCAAACGCCCCACTACGCCCTCTTGGAGGAGGGGACGTTTGCCAATGCCCTCTCGGCCGACGTGACCATCCGGGGACAGAAGCTCTGGGAAAACCTGCCCGCCGGCTATCCCGCGGCGGACCTGCCTGCCGTGACCTTCGCCTTGGATCAATACCGGGGGGACACGCTGATGCAGGAGGGCATCGCCACCCTCACCATCTCCAACTGGGCCCAGCTGGCCCAGAGCGGGGGATACTCCTTCCAGCTGGCCTATACCGGGGAAAATGTTTTGGAGCTGGTGGATGGAGTGCTCACCTGCAAACCCGCCGACGGGAATACCGGCGCCACCCCCCTGCCCCGCTATGACGGGGAGGGGCGGCTCTACAGCTATACCCTGCGGGAACAATCCATCTCCGGCAGCGATGGCTCCCCCAATTGGGAGGCCATCTTTACCCCTCAGGTGAACACCTACCGGGTGACCAACACCTACTATGGGGACCAGGCGCAGCTGGGGGATCTGACCTTTAAAAAGCTGCTCCAATTGCCTGTAAACGAGGATGGGACCCCCCTGGCCTATCCCGCCGTCCGGTTCCAGCTCACCCGCACCTATGAAACGAATGCCGGCACGCCCTCCGCCTCCCAGGTGGTGGAGGAGCTGGTCTGGAGCTCCGCAAAAGTACAGGAGGCGTATGAGGCCCAAAAGAACCCCCTAGTGGAGGGCGTCCTGACCTTCGAGGATCTGCCCGCCTACGCCCCCAACGGCTCCCTCTATAACTATACCATTACCGAACGCAAGGCCGGCTTTTTGGAGGGGTACGGCACCTGGGCGAAGAAGGGAAATTTGGAACAAGGGGAGTTCTCTGATGAGCCAGAGGCCGACTCGGTCAGCGGCCTCTCCCCCACCCCGAATCAGGAAATTCAGGCCACCTTCCTGAACCGGCAGGTAGACGGGCAGCCGATTACCCTCACCGGCCAAAAGGTGTGGCAGGACTTTGAGAACACCTTAAACACCCGGCCGACGGAGCTGGGCCTCACCCTCTACCGCCGGGCCAACGCCCAGTCCCAGCAGGGGAACAGCATCCCAACGGAACCTGTGCCCACGGATTCCTACACCGTCACTTGGCCGAAAAAAACTGCCGACACCTGGACCTATGAGATCACCGGCCTGGAGCGATACGCCCCCAACGGGATGCCCTGGATCTATATGGTGGAGGAGGCAGAAATCGCGGATTACACCCCCAGCCCGGCCAACCGCCGGGTGGGCCAGGCCAAACAGGACGCAGCCACTGGGGACATCACCATGCAAACCCTCACCAACGCCATCACCACCCGGGTCCCCTACAGCAAGACCTGGGTGGACTCGGAGGGGGATCCCATTACCGAGGACTACCTGGGGGTGGAGCTCTCGGTGGAGTTCCGGCTCCAGGTGTCGGTGGACGGGAAGGACGGGGGCTTCCGGTGGGAGGATCCGGAGACATTTTTCCGGGAACACTTGACCCCAGCTCAATATCAACAGCTGTTCCGGGAGTATTCGTTTACCCAAACCCAGCGCGGCACCATCACCGACAGCGCCGTCTGGGGCCGCACCCACTCTTTTGCCAACCTACCCGCCTGGCTGCCAGGGGAGAATGGCACAACCACCCCTCTGGCCTACCGGGTGGTGGAGACAGTGGTTTTCTACGGCGGCTATTCCCAGCGCTACCAGGTGGTGGAGCAGCAGAACGGCTCCTACTCCTATGAGACCGACGGCCTGTTCGCCCCCTACTATGGGGCGGGCGAAACCAGCTACTCCGCCCAACAGCGACAGCTGTCCAACCAACTGAAGACCCGGACGCTGACGGTGGCCAAACATTGGGTGGGCGACCATCAAAACCGGTACGCCACCCGCCCGGCCAGCGGCAACAGCGGCAACGACTGGGAGATCACCCTCCTGATCCAGCGCTCTACAGATGGCGGCGCCTCCTGGAAGACGGTGACCGACGGGGAGGGAGCGCCCCTGCTGGCCCATGTCTACGGGAAAAACAACCAGGATACCGCCTCCACCGTCCTGGGGGGCCTGCCCGCCCAAGCTTTGGATGGAACAGCCTACACCTATCGGGCGGTGGAGCTGGAGCCGGGGGAGGATCCCCTCTACTGGCACCAGCCGGAGCGGACGGCAGCGGAGGCAGAGGACGCTCTGGTGGAGGCGGGCAGAGCCTACCATACCGCCTACACCGCGGGCTATTCTGGGGACTCCCTCACCACCGTGACCAACACCTTGGAGGACACCTCCCTCTCCGCGGCGAAAGTTTGGCAGGGGCCGCCCGCCTCCTCCCTGACCCTGGAGGTCCAATACCTGGGGGCGGATGGGAGGTGGAGCTCCTTCCCCACCCCGGCGGTGGTCACCTTAAACGGCGAGACGGACAGCGATCCCACCGCCCCCTGCTACGAGGATGGGGCGTGGCACGCCGTCTGGAACGGCCTGCCGGTGGCCATGCCGGGCAGCGACCTCAGCCAGAACGGCAGGACCCAATACGCCATTGTGGAGACCGTCCCAGAGGGCTATCTATCCCTGACCCCCACCCAGCAGGCAGTGGAACAGGGCGGCGCGGCCGCCTTCACCAACGCCCAGACCACCAGTCTGGCGGTGGAGAAGGTCTGGGGCCTTCCGGAGGGGGAAAAATCCACCGCTCCAACGGTAGTGGTGGGCCTCTACCGCACCACCAACCCCAGCCAGGTGGGCCAGGCGGATGGGGAGCCGGTGTTGGACGGCCAGGGAAACCTGCGCACCCTCACCCTCACCGCCAAAAATCTCACCGGCTCGTTCACCGGCCTGCCCAAGCATGACCCGGAGGGCAACCTCTATTCCTACTACGCCTTGGAACGGACGGTGGACGGCCAGCCCGCAGCAGAGAGCAGCTATGCCATCTATTACCACCAGCAGCCGGGCAAAACTACGGTGGTCAATGTGGGCCGGCTGGATATCACCGGCACCAAAACCTGGAAGGACAACGGCAACAGCTACGGCACCCGCCCGGACTCCCTGGAGCTGCGCCTCTATCGGAAGACGGCGAGCGGCACAGAGGCCCTGGTGGCGGTACAGCCCACCTGGACGGGCACCAAGGGGGACCAATGGACCTATCTCTATGAGGACCTGCCCCAGGCGGACGAATGGGGCAACCTCTACACCTATCGAGTGGAGGAGGCGGAACCCACTCCGGCCACTGGGGAGGACGCCTATGAGGGTATCCAGGAGGATTGGGCGTTTATCAATACCCTCACCGGTACCGTTGACCTGACGGTGGAGAAACACTGGGTGGACAATGGGGACGCATTTGGGCAGCGGCCGGAGGAGGTCACCCTCTATCTTTACGCGGACGGGCAGCCCACCGGACAGAAGGCCACCCTAACCTCCCCTGCGCCGGACACCGACCGTTGGACCGCCCAATTCACCGGCCTGCCGGAATATGACACAGACGGGCGGCGGATTGTCTACACCGTCCGGGAGGACCCGGTCCCCGCCGGCTATCTGGCGGAGGAGGAGGGGCTCGTGGTCACCAACACCTATACCGGCCGTCTCTCCCTGGAAAAATGGGTCACCGGAAGCCGGGGGGATCGGGAAAAGCCATTCCCATTCGCCGTTACCCTGTTGGACGGCCGTGGGATACCTCTGGCCGGCAGCTACCCCTATACCCTCACCCGGGCGGACGGTTCCACCCTGGAGGGAGCTCTCCAGAGCGGTGAACAGGTCTCCCTGTGCCATGGGGAACAACTGGTGATCCGGGACCTCCCCCATGGGGCCGGCTATCAGATTGTGGAGGGAGACAATGCCGGGTACCGGGTCACCCAGCTGAACGCCACCGGTGTGATCCAGGCGGGTGTCCTCTCCCAGGCCTCCTTCACCAACTACCGAGGGAACCCGGGCGGTGGGGATGGCGGCAGCGACGACCGGGATCCGCCTCCCCGGTTGTCCCCGCCCTCCCACTCCCAAGAGCCCACTCCCTCTACCCCGCCCAGGGAAGAACTGCCCCATACCGGCCAAAACTGGCTGCTGCCCGCCCTGTTGGGGGTGGCCGGGCTGGCCTCGGTGGGGATGGGACTCTATAGAAGGCGGAGGGATGGACGATGAGGGCCCTGGGACGGAGGATTCCCTGGCTGATCCTGGGGATCCTGCTGTTGGCGGCGGCTGCGGCCCTGGTGGCCGGCAACCTTTTGGAACAGCGCCGGGGGCAGGCGGCCTCCAACCAGCTATTGGAGGCCGCCCACGCCCAGAGGACCGCCGCTAACATCCCTCCCTCACCGGTGGTGGATGAAGCGGGGGGCCTCCCCCAAGAGGCGCTGGTCTCTGCCACCCACCAGATTGATGGGGTGCTCTCCCTGCCCACCCTGGGGCTGGAACTGCCGGTGCTTTCCGGCTACAGCGAGGAACTGCTGCGGTTGAGCCCCTGCGTCTATCAGCGGGAGGGGGACGGCGGGCGGACGGTGGTGGCTGGGCACAACTACCGGGCCCACTTTGGGCGGCTCCCACAGCTGCAACCAGGGGATCCGGTCACTTACCAGCCCCAGGAGGGGGACCTGCTCCAGTTGGAGGTCCTCTCCCTGGAGGAGATCGACGCGGATGACCGGGATGCTCTGGACGCTGGGTCGTGGGAGATGACCCTCCTCACCTGCAATCTGGACCAGACCCGGCGGATTCTAGTCCGGTTGGGCACCGCTGAAGCTTCAAACCCATAGAACTCCCATCAAAAGGGACCCGGAAGAGGCTATATAGCCTCTTCCGGGTCCCTCTGTCCTGTTCCGGATAGGATGATTACAGCTTTAAACCCCGGTACCGGTCAAAGCAGGCGAACAGCTCCTGCCGCCGAGGCCGGGCCATACAGGCCACGTTGGCGCGGCTCTCACAGAGGGCGGCCAGCGTCTGCCGGTCGATCAGCTCCTCCAACTGGTCCACCACCTGGCGCAGGGTCCGTTTACCATCCAACAGGTACCGCTGGGCGTAGATGACACAGTGACCCAGCGCGGTGGCCTGCTCCCGGTCGGTGAGCTGTTCCACCTCCCGCAGGTCGATGGTCTCCCGGTTGACCTGGACTCCCTCCCGGCCCAAGGTCTTCACCTTCACCCGCTCCCCCTGGGCAAACTCCCGGGAGGGCTGGGGACGCCGGTCAAACACCGGCGGATTGGCGGGGGCGCAGGGGTTCTGCATGGCCGGGAAGGCGGCCGCCTCCCCCTTGGCGTAGGCGGTGATATCCCGGGGGACATACCGCTCCATCTGGAGGATGGTATCCGCCACATGGAAATAGGAGCCGGAGGAACCGGCCACTAGGATGGTGGAAATCCCCCAGCGGTCATAGAGCTCCTGGATCCGGTCGATGAAGGGGGTGATCGGTTCCATCTCCCGATGGATCACCCGCTGCATCAGCTCATCCCGGATCATAAAATTGGTGGCGCTGGTGTCCTCATCAATGAGGAGCAGCGAGGTCCCCGCCTCCATACTCTCCACCACGTTGGCCGCCTGGGAGGTGCTTCCGCTGGCGTCCTGGGTGCAAAAGGCCACGGTGTCCTTCCCATTGGGCAGGTCGTTGATGAACATAGAGATGTCGGTCCTCTGGATGCTTCTGCCGTCCTCCGCCCGGATCTTGACAGCAGTGCTGTCGGTAATCACATACTCCCGCCCATCCCCGGCAATGTGATTATAGACCCCCAGTTCCAGTGCCTTGAGCAGGGTGGATTTGCCGTGATAACCGCCCCCCACGATCAGGGTGATCCCCTGGCGAAGCCCCATGCCGGAAATCCGCCCCCCATGGGGCAGATCCAGGGAGACCTCCAGCTCCTTGGGGGATTGGAAGGGCACGCCCCCCTTCATCGGCCGGTCGGAGACCCCCGACTCCCGGGGCAACAGGCTTCCGTTGGCCACAAAGGCGCAGAGGCCCAGCTTCGGCAGCTGTTCCCGGATGAACTGCTGGTTCTCCGCCAGGTCGATCACCCCCTGCAGCCGCTTGGCGTCCAGGTTGGCGTAGAAAAGGGCCTCCCGGACCGCCTGGGGCAAAAAGTCAAACAGGATCTTCTCCAACTCCCGGGCGTTGATGGTGCGGCCGTTGGCGGGAAACCCCACCTCCAGGCGCACCACCACGCCCCCTGTCCTGGGGTCGATTTGGCAGGCGGTGCGCTCCAACACCTCCTGGCCGCAGAAGCTCACCGAGATCAAGCCGCTCTGCCCCGATCCCTTGGCCCGGTGGGAGAACTGTTCCGCCGCCCGGCCGAACCGGCGGGTCAACTCATCCTGGAGGGCCACCCGCTGGCACCTCCCCTGGTAAAATTCCGGCGGGAAAGCCGCCTGTTTCCCGTCCACATGGACGCTGAGCTTGGAGGGGGCGGCAAACGGATCCCCCTGGACATGGTCGATGGACAGCAGGTATCCAGGGAACTGGTAAATCCCCCGGGTATCCTTATAGGCGGGATACCCCCTGTGGTCAATCCGGGCCAACAGGTCCCGCAATTCTTTCGAAGTCTGCATGGCGTCTCCTTTCCCATCGCCGCTTTCCCCCCGCAGGGGCGCGGCCGCAACTGCAAAAAACGGCCTCGGGGCACCCTCCGAAGGGCGGCACCCGGCCACCTCCCCATCCTAACACAAACGGGCGGGAATGTCCACTGTGCCTCTCTGGCCATTATAAAGACGGCCCCATACACCTTCTAAAATGGTGTATGGGGCCGCCTTTGTCAAAGTTTTATTCCAGCACGTAGATATCCACAATCCTGCGGCCATTGAGAACGCTCTCCTGGTAGGTGTCATAGAACAGGTCCACATCCACCACATCGTTGAGCAGCCCGATACCGGTATCTGCAGCAATGGCGCAGCCATACACGAAGGAATTGTCCTTGGAGACAATGTATAGCCGGGAACCATAGGGGATCTCTTCCGGATTCACCGCCACATGCCCCGCCCGGGCGGCCCGGCCGCTGGCGGTGCTGGCGCCCGGACGGGCGCTGTAGCCGGTGGCAATCTGATTTTCCAGCAGGCGTGCGTACTCCAACGGCTTGCCGTTTTCGTCCACATTCAGGTCAAAGTCCAAAGGGGAGACCGGGATTTCCGAACCGATGAGGATCGTCTCGGTGGTAGGCTGCTGGGTGACCTGCTCCCCTAACAACTGCACATCCTCCCGAACCCCGTCCACCGTCCGGCGCACATAGGTGAGCTGTTTGGTGCCGTTTTCCCCCGCTTGGAGCACCCGCTGGGTCCCTACGCTGAGCAGGGAGCTGTTTTTGTGCACCGTCTCATAGGGGATCTCCTCCTCCACCGAATACTCCTCATATTCCACCCGTTTGAGTTGGATCTCATCTCCATCCTCCAAGGGCTTTTCCGCCGCCGGAGTCAGCAGATCGTTTCCGTCATAGGTGATCCCCTCCCGGTAGAGCAGCTCTCCCACCGTGATCCCCCGCTTCACTTGGCAGGTACGGGTCTGGCCGTCCGCTGTGATCTCCACTTGGGGCTCCTCCTCCAGATTCACCTGGAGGAAATGGCCATCCACGCCGGATGTCTTGACCGCCTGGGCCACCGAGGATTCCACTCCCGCCGCTTCCAACAGCTGAACCGGCCGGTCCTCCATACAGAAGACCAGATTACGGCTCTCTCCGTCCACCACGTATACCGCATTGGTTCGGTTGGCAATTTGAAATACCACAAACGCAAGCACCATAGAAAGCATGCTCACGGCGAAGGCACGGCTGCGCAGGAACAGGCCCAGCGCCCGCACCCCTCTCCATAAGTTGGCAATCATACAATACCCCTTTTACTCCCCCGCGGGGACGTCCGTCCCTTTGGGGGGACATAGAGCGGCTTCGGCCCTCACAATCCCTTTTTGGCCAAGGACATCCGCTCTGTGTTAGTATACCAGAGTATTTGCCATTATATGCAATCGGGCCGGATTTGTCAAATTCCGGCCCGATTGCGTATCGTCCAAGTTCCCGATTTGAGGACTTTTTTCAGCATCCATTTCCCTAAATTGGACAAATTTTCCATCTTATTCGGAAATGATTTGCACATTGTTTACAAAAATTTTACCTTTCATAAAAGCTCATAGCAGACGCTCATCATAGTGTGCCCGAGCTCCGCCGATATATTTCGGCCGCACCCGGGCGCAGACCACCGGCGCCTGGCCGATGAACTTGGTCTTCAGCCGCACCGGCACCGCCACCCGGGCCAGGTGCATCCCAATGAGGGTGTTGCCAATATCCATGCCCGCCCGGGCGTCCTGCAGCTGCTCAATTGCCACCGGGGCCTCCAGCGCCTCGTAGACCGCTGTGGCGAACGACCCGCCCGCCTTGGGCTGGGGCACCGCGTTCACCGGTTCCAGCCGGTATTGGCGGGCTGCCTCGGCCTCCAAAATCAGCGCCCGGTTCAGGTGCTCACAGCACTGGGCCGCCAGCCAGACCCCTTTCTCCTTCACCAGCGGCAGAATCCCCGCCAGGATGGCCTCCGCCACCTGTTTATTGGAATCGGTGCCGATCCGCTCCCCCAGTACCTCGCTGGTGGAACAGCCCACCACCAGGATCTCCCCCGGCTTGATCTTTGAAACTTCCAACAACTCCTGGACCGCATCCCGGGCAGCCTGTGTGATCTCCTGATACATGGCGCTTTCACTCCTTTCGGTTGATACCTCTATTATTCTACCACCTTTTTCCCCCGCTTTCCACCCCTAACGGGGGAAAAGCAGGCTGGCTGCCAAAAGCCCCAGCACCGCCCACTCCAACACCAGCCCCATCGCCTGCTCCCAGCGGCGGGCGGGTTTCTCCTTCAGATCCCGCACATCCGCCTTCACTTCCGAGAGGCCCGCCAAGATCTGCTGATACCGCTCATCGGTCACCGCGTTCTGCCGTTCCAGCTTCTCCAAGCGGCTGAAAAATTCCTTGTGGGCCTGTTGGTTGTGCCCCAGCTCCAGCTCCAACACCCGCAGACGGCTTTCAACTCCACAATTTTCGCAGTCCATCCGAAACCTCCTTCCATTGGGCCGCCAACCTCTCCACCGCCTGGTCGGCCTTTGCCAGCAGGGCAAGTGCCTCCGCATCCTCCAAGGAGGGGCCGGTTGCCAGAGGAGTCAACGCCAGGTCGCTGGGCTGGAACCACCCACCTTGGGCCCCCTGAAGGGACTGCTCCGGGCCCAACCGCCACACTGCCGCTGGGTCCAAGGTGGAATCTACCAGCCCCTGGGCCGCCACCTGTTCCGCCCGGTTGATCACCTGTCCCCCGGCACTCACCCCATAGGCCAGGCAGGGAAAACGGGTATCCGCGTCGAACTCCACATGCAGGTGGGGGCCGGTGGTGTTGGCGCCGGTGTTTCCATACATCCCCAACAGATCCCCCGCCTCCACCCGATCCCCCGGCTTTACGGCGATGGAATCCAGGTGGTACATCCGGCAGGTCAGGTCCCGCGCCTTCCCATCCCGACAGAGGGCCTGGGGATAGACCACCACCAGCACCCTTCCCAGCCGGGAGCGGGGTCCGGTGGGTTCCGGCCCGTCCTGGCCCGCTGCCACCACCTCCCCCCGGCCGCAGGCGGCCACCTGCCGGCCGGAGGGGCTCACACAGTCCACCCCATAGTGTGCAAATCCCCAGTAATCCCGGTACTGGGGGGATTTGTAGCCAGCGGTGATCCGGGCATCCCGCAGGGGCAGGACGAGGCACTGGCTCACGGCGCATCGCCCCCTCCCCGGCGTTTTTCCATCTGGACGCCGAAATAAAAACTGATCACCACGGTGAATACTGTCAAAAATTGGTCACCGCCGATCCTCCCTTGGATACAAAGCCAGATAAACACCCCTGTGAGCAACAGGGTCACCAGGCTCTTCACATCCAACAATTTTGCCAGCCTCTGTAACAGCTCCATCTCCATCCCTCCACTGACAGTTTTTGGGGAATCCCCTTCACCCAAACCCCTCCCAAAAGGGGGATGTTGCGTTTTTTCGCCCAATCGGGGAAATTTTCTCATGGTCGCCACTCTGTCAGGTGGTTTTGGCGCCGCCCCAAACAGATTTTCCACATAAAAAATGCCGCCCAAAAGGGCGGCATTGAAAAGGTTGCAGGAAAAGATTCAGCGCTTGCTGAACTGGGGAGCGCGACGGGCAGCCTTGAGGCCGTACTTCAATCGTCTGAGCGATGATTTTCCTTGATATTCCGGGCTTTTTTGAGCCTCGGCC
>CAJFPF010000018.1 GCA_904398655.1 uncultured Anaerotruncus sp.
CAAACACGTCCGGGAAGGCCACGGGGACGGTGCCGAAGATGAGCAGGATGGCGTTGTTGATGGCCGTCTGGATGCCCACCGTGCTCAACAGCGCCGAGATGGGGGCGCCGTTGTGTTTCCGGATCGGCTCCAAAGCCAGCTTATCCATCAGCGCTCCCAAAAAGCCGGTGATGATGATGCTCACCAGCATGCCGATGAAAAAGCCGGTGGGAGTGACCCGCCCCAAGAGGGTGGTCATGGTGAACAGCGAGATATACGCGCCCAACATGTAAAATGAACTGTGGGCGAAGTTTGTCAGCTCCAACACGCCGTACACCATGTTGAAACCGATTGTCACCAGCGCATACGTGCTGCCGACAGTGATTCCGTTGATAATCTGTTGTAGAAACATGCTGACCTCCTTTTCCGACCATCCCCAGGGAACCATGGCCCGGCCGCGGTTCGCTTTGCATAAAATCCACTGCAAACCGCGGCGAAAATCATTGATATTGCCATACACCTCGCGGTGGTTCGTTACTAATCATATCACAAAAGCTACGGTTGTCAATCCGTAATCATCGCCAGATACGGTCGCCCCAAATTGTGGATTTTTCCTATTTTCAAAATTTCATGTTCTAATTTTTGGAGGCTTTAGATAGTTCTTCTCGGTTTAACATTAGCATTTTTCACAAATTTCATCTTTAAAAAATCCCTCCCTCCGCTTCCATTTTCTCTTTTTCCCGATCAACTGCGGCAAACGAAACCTCGCCAACCCTATTGACTTCCCCCAGCACCTCTGATAAGATCAAGGAAGCTCGTAATACTTCGCGTCAACCGATGTCCTACCTAGGAGCTTCATCCGCACAAGGAGGGAATCCATATGACAACCAAACCGAAACTTGTCATTCTGGGCATGGGCTTTCTCATGAGCCATCTGAAGCCCTGCTACCACCACCTGTATGGGGAGGAGCTCTCCCCATACATCGCCGCCTCCACCCATTCGGCGCAAAAGGCCCCCCAGCGCGCCAAGGAGATGGGGTTCCCTGTGGTCTGCCAGGGGGAACTGGAGCTGCTCCAGGCCCAAAGGCCGGAGATCATCCTCTTCTCCCCCATCCCCACCGCCGCTCCCGATCTGGTGGAGCGGGTGGTGGCCCCTTACTACGCTGGCCTGCGTCAGATGGGGCAGCCCCTCCCCGATTTTTACGCCTTCCCCCCCACCCCCACGCCAGATTACTATCAGGACAAATTAGGGAAAGATGTCCATATTGTAAATATCTTGCCCAATATGGCCAATACCTTGGCCGGAAGGGACATCTCCCAGGAGGGCTATTCCCTGCTCACCTTCCCGGATGGAGCCCCCTGGCCTCAGGAGAACCTGGAGCGGCTGCGGGAGTTTTTGCGGCCGGTGGGGGGCACCATCGACGTCCCCCTGCGCCACACCACCACCGTGCTGGGGTGCTATGTGTGCAGCCATGTGATCCAGGAGACCGCCCATACGGCGGCTGCCGCCCTCACCCACGCCGGCTTGCCCCTCTCCCACAGCCAGATGGCCAGCGCCATGCGGGCCCGGCTGCTCCAGGTGAGCGGCCGCCGGTTCCCCGACTCCCTGGAGTGCTTTTCCCAGGCGGCCGGCAGCGCCCAGCCCTTGGCGGAGGCGGTGCTTGACCGGTTTGTGGCGGGGATGCAGGCGTTTAACCGGGAGGCGGGCATCCCAGAGGAGCTGGGGAACCCCATCCTCTACTCCCAGACCGACATCTTCCTGCAGTCCGCCCAGCTGTTGGACTGGGAGGAGATCCAGGTGAACAACAGCCACCACGCCACCAAAGGAGGAATCCTGGAGATGGCGCTGCACACCTTCCAGGAGGTGATGGAGCAGGGGCTGTTCCAACTGGCCGCCGCCTGCCGGGATGGACGGCCTACCCCGCAATTGGAGGAGTTCGTGGAGGCGGGCGCCCGGGAGATCTCCCGACGGGTGGCCGCCCATGGAGCCCGTTTGGCGGGCTGACCAGCCATCCTTAACCATCCGAGGAGGAGCGCCCCCATGGACGCTCCTCCTTTTTGCGCCTTCAGCTCTCTTGACAGCCGCCTTTTGGCGCTGTAGGATGGAAAAAAAGCCCTCCGCATGGGCTGGGCGGCCCGGCGGGGGAAGGAGGAGTTCCCATGGAGATCAAACGTGTATTCGCGGCCTATTTCAGCCCCACCGGGGGCAGTGAGCGGTATGTCCGGGAGATCGCCCAGCGGCTGGATCCGGACTACCAGGCCATTGACCTGACCACTCCCGCTGGGCGGGGGGTGGAGCGGCGGTTCACTGCCCAGGATCTGGTGATCTTTGGGGCGCCGGTCTATGCGGGACGGCTGCCCAGTGTGGCGGGCGGCCTGTTCACCCACCTGAAAGGGGAGGGCACCCCCGCTGTCTTTACGGTGAGCTACGGCAACCGGGCGTTTGAGGACGCCCTGCTGGAGGAGCAGGACCTCTGCCAGGCCAACGGGTTTGTGGGGGTGGCAGGGTCCGCCTGGATTGCCCCCCACACCTTTTCCGACCGGATTGCCGCCGGAAGGCCCGACCAGGCAGACCTGGCCCAGGTGGACGCCTTTGTGGACCAGCTGCGCCGGGTTCTGGCGGCCCCTCAGGCGCCAGAGCTCCAACTGCCCGGCAACCACCCCTATCGCTCCACCTCCCCCATGCCGTTCCATCCCCAGGCTGGGGAGGGGTGTACCCGGTGCGGCCTATGCGCCAAAATCTGTCCGGCGGGGGCAATCCCCGAGGAGGACCCCCGCTCCACCGATCCGGAGGTCTGCATCGACTGCCTGGCCTGTGTGAAACGCTGCCCTGCCCACGCCCGAGGCGTCCAGGGCCCCGGGCTGGAGGCGGTACGGCAGAAGCTGGAGGGGATGCTCCTCGCCCAGCGGCAGGAACCCCAGTGGTTTTTCTGACGGCAGCCTGACAGAGGGAGCCGGGCTCCCACCGGCCCGATCGACAAAAGAACAACGGGGCGTCAAAGCATCTGCTTTGACGCCCCGTCTCCTGTAAAAGAGCGCTCCGCCCGGCCCTGCCGGAAGGAGCGCTCTATCGATCTGACGCCAGAATCAGGCATCTTTGACCAGATGGATGTCGTTCTGATCATAGTAGACCAGATAACCGCCCGCAAACAGGATGGGATCCCCGCCATCCGCCACCTTCTCCCGGTTTTTCCCGTTCCAGTCCACCCGGTAGAGGCCCCCCTCTTTTCCGCCGCAGTCATAATAGAGGAAGTTTTGGGAGCCGCGGATTCTGGAACCGATCGCGTTGGGCAGCGAGAAACAGGGTTTCAGCCGGCCGGTTTCGTCGGTGCGGTAGATTTGAACATCCTCCCCCCGGTCGGCCAGCCCTGTCCCCAGATCCGCCACCGCATAGGGGCTGGGAAGCCAGTCAATGGGGCGGCCGCTCATCCGCACCTTGCCGTTGCTGAGAACCCGGTACCAGATCCCGTCCGCCGGATAGAAGAGGGAATCGCCGTAGACCTCCGGCTCCCAATCCCCCTCCAGCTGGGCGATCTCCCGGGCTCCGGTGCCGTCCAGGGCAGAGTGATAGAGGGCATCCCCGTCCTGGGGACGGTAGCACAGGCTCTCCCCCACCAGTTCAAACCGTTCCACAGGCCCAACGTCCAGTTTGGACCGGCCGGAGCCGTCGGCCTGCATCCGATAGAGCTGCCCGCCCAGCAGATAGTAGAGCCAGCCGCTGCCCACCCGCAGGTTGGAGACCTTTTGCCCTGCGGCGCCGCCGGCGGGGAGCTTTTGCAGGCCGGCCCCGTTGCCGCCGCTGGTGTAGACCGCGTTCTGCCCGCTCCAGTAGAGCCGGCCGTCCTGCACCAGATATTCCTGCAAATCATAGGCTGTGTTTTTCGCCACCACCGTCTCCCGCGCCTGGGTCTGCAGGGAGATCCGCTCGATCGGGCCCCGCACGGAGGTATAGACATAGCCCCCCTGGGATACGGTGGAGTAGTTCCCGTCAGGGAACGCCCGCTGGGCCGCCGTCCCCGCCGCAAAAGCCGGAGCGGAAGCAGTCGCCACGATCCCCAGCACCAGGGCCAGCGCCAAAATCTGCCTTTTCATTGGAATACTCCTTTCTATAGACAAATCCTCTTGCGCATCTTTGAAAAACGGCCTTCCTAACACAAAACTAATATAAAATTTTTATTTTGTCAACAAATTTTTGTTGTTTTATCCCTGCCATTCGCCAGCTTTTTTCCCATCAGCTTCCAAGGCCTGGTCGGTGAGGGCGAATTGGTTTTTCCGGTAGGTAAGCAGCCCATCCTGGCGCATTTTGGAAAGCTCTTTGGACAGGGCACTCCGGTCCACCCCCAGATAGTCCGCCAGCTGTTGGCGGGAGAAGGGGATCGCGAACCGGTTGCTCCCGTGCTCCACCGCCTGTTCGGACAGATAGGAGAGCAGCCGGGCCCGGATGGAGCGGGAGGCGGTGTGCATCATGCGGGTGGACAGGTGCAGGTTCTTGCGCGCCAGGATCTGGAGCAGGTTTTGCAGCAGCCGGGTGTGGAATGGACAGGCCTTGGCGCAGGGCTCCAACAGCCGGGCGGCGGGGAGAAATAGAACGTCTGTGGGTTCGTTCGCCACCACGTCCACCAGCATCTCCCTTCCCGGAATGACCGCGTAGGCCTCCGCGAAAATCTCCCCAGGGCCCACATGCCCAAAGAGGTTGCTCCCACCCCAGTAGGAATGCGCCTCAATGTTTACGCCGCCCCTGAGGACCAGCCCCATATAGGCGGCGGGCTCCCCCGCATGGAGCAGCAGTTCCCCCCTGTCAAAGGATTTTCGGCGCGCGCCCAGGCAGGTGCATACCGATTGGATCTCCTCCTTTCGGATCCCTTGGAACAGCAGGACATCCGGAAGCGTTTTCTCCATGGGGAGACCCCCTTTCTGCAGACAACAATGATATGGTAAGGGCCGGCAAAGCGGCCGGCCCTTACCAGCTGGAGAGGCCGGCGGCCATCCGATTCCGTCTTGGCCCCATTTTTCGCCAAATGCCTGAGCCAGCCCGCCTGCTCAGACAGATTGACAGCCGGGAGGCGTTCCCCCGTTGGGAAATTGCAAAGCAGGCCCTCGGGCCGCGATTTCAGCGGCGGGCCACCTGCCGCCTTTTGTGCCCCTCGCCACCGTTTCGGGGCAGCATATACCTCTAAAATACCGCCCATTCCCCCCAGGCCCGGCGGGTCAACTGCAAATAGTGCTGATAGAGCAGCCCAAAGCGGTAAAAATAGCCGGGCTTCCAAGGCTTGGCTTTGCCGCAGAAGTGGAGGATGGCGGTGTGCCCCATCACCCAGGCCAAATCCTGCTCCCCGGAGCTGCGGAGCAGGTAATTGTTATAGTTGCGGGCGTCATAGTTCCAAACCGCATCGTCAAGGGGAAGGACTTCGTTTCCATAGAGGGCGTTGAGCAGGTCCTGGTCGGGGAGCAGCAGTTCCCGGGCGTGCTCCTGCACATAGGCAAACAGCCGGTCGGGCCGGACCCTGGCCCGGACGCGCTCCAGATCCATGAGCAGGACGCCGGAGTTATAGTAATCGTGCTCCACCCCAAGGCGCAGGCGGTTGACGTTGTTGGCCAGCTCGGTTTTGCCCGTATGGGCAGCGGCGGCAAACATCCTCCCCTCCAGCTCCAGCTCCCACAGAGGCCGCAGCGGATTGATCACCAGGATATCCGGATCCAGGTAGAGCACCCGTTCCACCTCCTTTGGCAGGAGTTGTCCAGCCAACAGCCGGTAATACATCTGCTTGGGATACTGCCGGGAGACGGGCGCGTTCTGGAACAGCCCATCCTCCACCGTCACCGGGAAGAACCGTCCGCCCAGTTTTGCCCACCCCCGGGAGACCCGGTCCAGTTCTTCCCGAGGGATATCGCTGTGGAGCAGATAGAGGTCAAACGGTTCCCCGGGATTGTTCAGTGCCACTGAGGTCAACAGCACCTTCAATTGCGTCAGGTAATTTCGGTCCAACGCTACCAAAAGATTGATCGTTCCCATATTGCATGCCATCCTCGCTTTTGGTTCTGGGCCCCCGCCGCGGCCGGCGGCCGGTTCTCGGGGACAGGGTGTGGGGCGGGGGCCGGCCCAGAGGCTCCCCCGGCTTCTGTATGACTATCATACCCGACGCCGTGGACGTTTACAAGCAAAAAAGCAAGATTTTCCGCCCTCTCCAACGGGAATCCATTGTCCGGTATAGGGGACTTTTTCTCTATCGCACCCTTTACAAAACCTCGGGCCATGCCTTATAATATTTTGTGATGAATTCTTTCAAATTGGCGCAAAATGGTCCCAATCTGGGGGATCAGCAAAACGAGGAGGAACCGAAAATGCTCTGGCTTGTAGTGGTGGCCCTATTGGCAGCCCTGATCGCCGGCTTTGTGGTAGCCTATAACCGGCTTCAACGCCTCTCGGTCAAGGTGGAGGAGGCCGGCTCCGACATTGATGTGGCCCTGGAAAAGCGGTACGACCTGCTCTCTGAGCAGCTGGCAGCGGTCAAAAAGTACCTCTCCCATGAGCATGAGACCCTCACCGGGGTCACCGGCCTGCGCAGCGGGACGGCCGGGGAGAACCGCCGTCTCAACCAGCAGGAGGCCCTGTCGGCGGAGACCGTGCGCACCATCGACCGGGAGCTGGATCGCCAAAGCCAACAGATGGCCCAGATCCGCCGCCAGCTGGACCGAGGGGACCTGCGGCGGGTGCGGGGACGGCGCGGCCGGGAACAGCTCCAACAGCGGCGGGCCCAGACCCAGGCCCAACTGGACCAGGCCTCCGGACAACGGGGGGACACCTTGGGCCAGAAGATCGGCGCCCTAGCCACCGCCCACCGGGATCTGGCAGGTGTGAGCGCCGGCATCGACGCCCTCTGCGAGCAGTACCCCCTGCTCAACTCCTGGATCTCCATGGACCAGTTCCAGCGGGCGGTCTTTAACTCGGAGGAGCATCTCCAGGCGGCCCGGCGGCTTTACAACGCCAACGTCTCCCTCTATAACCAGACGGTGCGCACCCTGCCCTGGGCGGTGGTGGCCTCCCTCTGCCACCTGGAACCGGCCGCCTTCTACGAGGTGGAGGAGCAGAAGCGCTCCTTCCAGGCCAATTTTGACTGAGGGGGATGGTTGGGATGACCGATCAAGAACTGGAAAAGCTGCAAAAAAAGGCCCATGTTCGCTTCCGGCTCCTGTATGTGTTCACCGGGGCGGTATATCTGGCGCTCCTGGCGTTCTGCATCTGGTATGTGCGGGAGGCGCAGGCCGGGGAACCTTTGGTGAACCGGATTGCCTTTGTGGTGATTGGGCCGGCGGTGGCGGCCCTTGCCTGCGCCTGCCCCTTTCACTTTCTGGTTGTACGCCAGGCGCACCAGCGGTTTAGCCTGGCGTACAAAAACCGCTATGTGCTCCCCACCCTGGAGGGCACCGGCTATTTTGAGGATCTTCACTATCAGCCCAAGGGCGGCCTCTCTTACAACGAGATCCGAGACAGCGGGGTGGTGGCCTGCGGGGAGTATAAATATTATGAGACGGAGGACCTGCTCACCGGCCGCTACCAGGGGATCCCCTTCCTCTACGGGGATGTAAAAACCCAGTACCTGCGGCGCAAGGCAAAGCGCAACGAAATCCGCACCCTCTTCCAAGGACAGGTGATGCGGTTTTCCGCCCAGGGACGGAGCAAGCGCAGCTTCGGGCATCTGCAAATTTTTGAGAAGGAGTTCCTCTCCGATCTGCGGGGCTGGACCGCCTCCAACAGGATCGAAACGGAGGACGAGGCCTTCAACCGCCGGTTCCAGGTCTATGCCGCCGACAGCCACAACGCCTTCTACATCCTCACCCCCCAGATGCTCCAACAGATCACCCGTCTGGCCGACCTGCTGAAGGATCAGGTCGCCATCACCTTCACCGGCTCGTCGCTGTATGTGGCTGTCTCCCGCACCCGCAGCGCCTTCGAGCCCCATGTGGACGAACCGGTTGCCCAGCAGCGCCAGTACATCCTGGAGGATGTGGAGCTGATGCGCCAGGCGGGGGACCTGTTGATCCTGGAGCTGGAAACCACCCAGGTCTGACCAAAGAAAAAGGAGTTTTTGAAGATGGGAAAATTTTTCAGCGACCCTGTGGAGACCGCCCTACAATACATCTACTACGAAAACCGTACCGGCGGCCGCCGGGGCAAGGAGGGGTTCGACCTGTTGACCGCCGCCTCCCAAGCTGGGGATGGGGACGCGGACTGCGTGCTGGCCCGCTGCCTGAGCGGCACCCAATACGTGTGGTCGGGCCACCACTTTCCGGAGGATGACCAGAAGGTGATGAAGCTGCTCCACCGCTCCATCGAGCGGGGCAGCGCCCTGGGGGTGCTGGTGGCCAAGCGCAGCGGCGCCTTCACCCCCGTCTGGCAGAGCCGCTCCCCTCTCACCCTCCAGCAGGCGTTCCAACTGGTGCTGGAGAAGGCCGCCGGCGGGGATGCCTTCTGTCAGTACACCATCGCCAATACCTACTTCTGGTGGGACTTCCTGTCCATCCAGGGCAAGAGCCGGGAGGACTTCCCCGATCCCCAGGCGTTCCAGGCGTATATGACCCAGGAGATCACCAAATGTGAGGACTGGTTCTGGCGGGCGTTCCGGGGCGGGATGTACCTGGCGGGCAACAACCTCTACAACTACTACCTGAAGGGGGACGAGGGGTATGTGGCCCCGCAGCCGGAGAAGGCGGCAGAGATCTTCAAAATCGGCGCCGAGATGGGCTATCCCCTCCACCAAAAATGCTACGCCGACGACCTGAAGGAGGCGGGGGATCTGGCAGGTGCGGCCCACTGGTACCTGCAGGCGGCGGAAAACGGCCAGCCCGGCCTCTGGTACAATTTGGGCGAAGCATATTTGGAGGCCAAGGGGGTGGAGCGGGACATTCCCAAGGCGGTCTTCTATTACCAGAAGGCGATGGAGGAGGGGAGCATCGGCGGCTATAACGCCATGGGAGACCTGTATTACCGGGGCCTGGGGGTCCCTCAGGACCGGGCCAAGGCCTTCGAGTGCTTCCACTATGTGAACGAGCACAGCGACAACAAATACTGCTACCCCTTCCTGGCGGTCTGCTACCTGGAGGGCTGGGGCACCGCCCCCGACTACGAACGGGCCTACAACCTGGCCTGGGAGACCAAGGACTGGGCCCCCCGCAGCCGCTATGCTCTGGGCAGGATCTATGGCGAGGGCCTGGGGATGCCTGCGGATATCCCCAAGGGGGTGGACTTCCTCCAGCGGGCGGGCGACCTGCCGGAGGCGGTGGAGGAGCTCAAGCACTATAAAAAGACCTTGTTCGGCCGTTGGGTCCGCCGTTGATTCCGGCTCTGCGCTTCGTTTCTCTGAATGTGATCCCTCCCTTGCACCCATCATTTTATAACCGAAGTTCATCGTTTTAAACCCTGTCTCCCCAACTAAAAAAGCCGCTGAAATCGAAAGATTTCAGCGGCTTTTCCCTTTCTAGAACCTAGGAAGGCGGCCTCTCCCTCTCCTAAAAGTTTGTCTGCGGCGGGGCTATTGGACCAGCTGTGTCACTTCCCTACGGATGAGGTCGTAGAGGTATTGGGTGAAGGGCGGGAAGAAAGCCCCGCAGTACCGCACCAAACTCAGTTTCAGGGGTTCGCAAAAGTCCTTCAATGGAAAGACGTGCAGCGCCTCCCCCAAAGGCAGGGAGCGGCTATACTGCAAAATGGTCGGTGCGAGCATTTTGTAACAAAAACACGCGCCGGGCATGGTGGACAGGAGACGGTACTGAATGGTGTAGTCGTTCAGGACCAGCGAGACATGGAGATGGAGGTTTTTCCGGGCCAGATACTGGTTGATCGCGCTCTGTCCCTGGCTAATTTCAGAGGCGAAAATAAAGGGCACCTCCACAAATTGCTCCAGATCGGCGCCCTGACGCAACGCCTCCAACTTCTCCGGCGGGCATCCGGGAAACAGCCTCTGCAGTGCTTTTGTATGGATCACCAGGCACATGGGTTCATCGGTGATGATGTCGGACGCCAGCTCCGCGTGGTAGGGGGCGTTGATCCCAAAGAAGAAATCGATCTTTCCTTCGTCCAAAAGCTGTTTGTAATTTCTGGTCTGGTCGCTGATCGTGTGGATGCTCACCTGGGGATACCGCTGATAAAACAGATCTAGGATCCGGGGAAAGAGGATGTTGGCACGGCCGGTGTGCATCCCGATTTGGATGGTGCCCACATCCACCTTATCCAATTCAGTGAGTTGGGCGTGAAAATTTTTCTCCAACCGGCAGATATTATAGAGGGTCTGTTCCAGCAGTTCCCCAGCGGGGGTGAGGGCCAGTTTTGGCTTCCGGATGAACAGTTTTGTGTGCAGCTCCGCCTCCAGATGTTGGATCTGGTCGCTAAGCGCCTGTTGGCTGATATATAACTGGTTGGCAGCCCGGGTGAAATGAAGGGTTTTAGCCAATACCAGGAAATACTCATGTGCTTTCCGCATGTCTCATTCTCCTCTTCGACGCATTATAGGCATTTTAACAAGTTTTTTCTTGTTATACAACACGAAAATTTCTGTTTTACATTGTGAAAAAAAGATTTTATAATAAATATCAATAAAATAGATCAAAAATATTTTATTTTTATGTAAATTTGGACAACAATGATAGGAGGTTCTCATGAAAAAAGTCAAATTGAGAGAAGTGGCCCACATCCGGGCCGGGGAGAAAATCGACCTGCTCAACATCGGGGTCATCGCCTACCGGGAGGAGGACTACGCCATCCTGAAAGAACAGCTGACCGCGGAACGGCTGGCCTCCCTCTACGCCCCCATCTCCTATGGTACCACCGTCCGGTATGAGCTGCCCAACGTCTTTGCGCTGAACTTTGTGTTCGATGGCATCCTCTCCGGCGGCCGGACCCGGACCCTGGCCTTTGAGGAGTCCGGCAGGAATTTGGCCTGCCTGCTTTTCGGGGAAGAGCTGGAGGTTCCGGACGACTATGTCACCCGTTCGGAGTATGTCAAAAGCCTCAAAAAGTCAGAGGTCTAAAAGAAAGGAAGGTGCCCCCACCCATGAAAAAGATCCGCATCGGCCATGCGACCGCCTACGCCAGGGACCGCTATTCCCACGCCACCGATCTGGTCTCCCGCGGGGAGATCAATTACATCTGTTTCGAGACCATGAGCGAAGTTACCATGAGTTCCACCAAGGTGTCCAACTTCGGCAAAAAGAATCCCCGCCTGTTCGATCCCAACCTGGAGGCGCGGCTACAGCCCATCTTGAAAGACTGCATGGAGAAGGGGATCAAGATCATCTCCAATCAGGGCTGGATGGACCCCATCGGGGCGGCGGAACGCCTGGCCGAGATCGCCCGGGAACAGGGGGTCAAATGTAAGATCGCGGCCGTTTACAACAACAAGGACACCATGCAGGTGCTGCTGGAAAAAAATGTGGGTTTCCAGGATATCCCCCAGCATATCCGCGACTTTGACCGGGACAAGGTCCTCTGCGCAGAGGTCTACTTCGGCGCAGATGGGATCAAAGAGGCCTTGGAGCAGGGCGCCGATGTGGTCCTGACCACTCGAATTGTAGATTCCGCCCTCTATCTGGGACCGCTGGCCTACGAGTTCGGCTGGGATCTGGACGACCCTCAGCTGGCCGCCAAGGGGTCCACCATCGGCCACCTGATGGAGTGCGGCTGCCAGGTGTCCGGGGGCACCTTCGCCGACCCTGGCTACAAGGAGGTGGAGGATCTGGGGCATCTGGGTGCTCCCATTGTGGAGGTGACCGAGGAGTATGTGCATCTGACCAAGGTTCCCGGCAGCGGCGGGACGGTCTGTCCCGCGTCGGTCACCGAGCAGATGCTCTATGAAATCACCGATCCCGCCTGCTACATCCTGCCCAACGTCGTCATCGACTTTCGCGGCATCCAATTTCGCCAGGTGGAAAAGGATGTGGTGGAGGTCACCGGCTTTCGCGGCAGACCCAAACCTGAAAAGCTGAAGGTGTTGGTGGGCTTTTTGGAGGGGTATATGAACGAGCAGATGGTGGCATGGAACGGAGAAGGGGCGATGGAACGGGCGGAGCTGTGTAAAAAGGTGCTCAAAGACCGTTTCGAGGTGGTCGGGTTCCACCCCAAGGAGTTCCGGATGGACTATGTGGGGATCAACTCGGTAGCCCGGGAGGTCACTCCCAAGGAGGCCCAGGCGTTCCATCCCTGGGAGGTCATCCTGCGCCTGGCCTGCAAGGACGAGTCCAAACGGATGTGTGACCTTCTGAAGGAGGAGGTGGACTCCCTGGCCAACAACGGTCCCTCCTTCTCTGGGAAGGTCGGCACCTTCGGCGCCCAGACACGGGTAATCATCGGGATGCGCTCTGCCTTGATCGACCGTGAGGACGCCTGTGAGCAGGTCCTATACCTGGAAACCTGACAAAAGAAGCGGCGAAAACATACCGGAAAACAAAAAACATGTAGAAAGGAGACTCCCTATGAAAAAATTGCTCTCTCTGATCCTGGCGACAGCAGCAATTGCCACCGGATTTGGGGGCTGTTCCGGCGCTTCCAGCAGTTCCGGCGCGGCACAGCAGGCCTCCTCCGAGGATCCCATCACCCTCAAGCTCACCCACTCCCTCAGCACCACCTCCCAATACCAGGCCGGCGCAGAATATTTTAAACAGCTGGTGGAGGAACGGAGCGGTGGGGCCATCACCGTGGAGATCTATCCCAACGCCCAGTTGGGGGCGGAACGGGACACCTTCGAGGGGCTGACCCTGGGAACGGTGGATATCGCTTTGGGGACGGCGTCCGTCCTGGGGCAGACCTTTACCATGGACACCGACGTCTTCTCCCTGCCCTTTTTGTGCAATGACAGCGAGGAGTTTTACGCCCTACTGGACAGCGATCTGGCCAAGGAGATTTTCAGCGGCACCGCCGACCATGGCGCAGAGGTTTTGACCTGCTACGACTCCGGGTTCCGCCAGCTGTCCAACGGCGTCCGCCCGGTCAACGGGGTGGCGGATTGCGCCGGGCTGAAGATCCGGACACCTGAGTCCTCCATGTATGTGGACACCATGGAGGCGCTGGGTATCTCCCCCTCCACCCTGGCTTGGAGCGAGGTTTTCAGCGCTCTACAGACCGGCGTGGTGGACGGACAGGAGACCCCCATTGCGGTGTTTACCAGCAGCGGCCTGGGGGAGGTACAAAAGCACTTCGCCTTTATCAACTACATGAACGATCCCATCGCCATGGTGGCCAGCACCTCCTTCCTCTCCAAGCTGACAGAGGAGCAACAACAGCTCATCCGGGAGGCGGCCTACGAGTCCGCTGTCTATGAGCGGGAATGGCTGGCCGACTATGAGGCGAGCTGTATCCAGGAGAATGAAGAGACCTTCGGCGTGGCGTTCACCTATCCGGATACCGCGGAATTCCAGGAGCGGGTGACCGGTGTCTACGAGTCCTATGGAAACCAGGAGCTGTTGGCGCAGGTCCAGGAGTTCCTCGCCAGCGCCAGAGGAGCGGAGGAAACAACATGAACTTTCAATTTCAAACCGGCTCTGCCGAAGAAAAGACCCGCGCAGTCTCCCAATTTCTCCCCATCCTCCAGCAGGTGGGCGATCATCAGCTGCGGGACCGAATCGCGGAGGTCTATGTCAACGTTCTCCAGGACTCCAACTGGGAACGGGTGGAGGACGCCTGTTTTGGCATCCACTTCCAACAGCAGAAGGTGATCGACCATATCCGGGTGGTCACTGAAAGCGCCTACACCGCTGCAAAGCTGATGAACCAGTACCAAAACTTGGGGTTGGATCTGGACGTGGTCCTGGGGTTGGGCCTGCTGCACGATGTGAGCAAATTCTTGGAATTTGAACCGGACGGGGAGGGCGGCGCCCGCTACTCCCCCATCGGCAACAACATCCAGCACGGAGTGGCAGGAGCCTACTACGCCAAGAAGGCCGGTTTTAGCTGGGAGTGGCTGCAGTTGATCATCAGCCACACGCCCCAGTCCAACAACCGCCCCTGCCGGAAGGAGGGGTTCCTGTTTGGGCTGATCGATCTGGCCGACGCGGACCAGATCGCCATCGCCTATGACCCCCACTTTCCGCTTTTTTACGACAAATTGTGACCGCGGCATTGCCGCAGGCAAGTGAGAAATGAGGAATGGTTGGTGAAAATCGTAAAACAAACCGCCGATCTGGTGGAAAAGCTCTGTGTCGCATTGTGCATCCTCCTCACAGCCCTCATCACCTTTGCCGCTTTCATGCAGGTCTTTTCACGCTTTGCGCTGGGTGGGGCGTGGAAGTGGACGGATGAGGCGAGCCGGTACTGTCTGGTGTGGTTGACCATGCTGGGAGCCGCGCTGGGGGTCCGGCGGCATGCACACCTGGCCATCGATCTGGTTTTAAAGGCCCTGCCTCAGCGGCTGCAGATGTGGATTGAACATCTGATCCTGCTCTGTAGCGCCCTTTTCGGTGCCGTGTTGGTCTATACCGGATACCAACTCAGCAGCACGGTGATGGGCCAGAAATCCGCCGTCCTCGGCCTGCCCATGGGCATGGTCTACCTGGCGGTCCCCGTATTTGGCCTTTTCTTGGCGCTGTTTTCCCTGGAGGAATTTTGCGAGCGCCTGGCTAGCCCGAAAAAGGGCGCCTGAAAGGAGGAACTGACGTGCCGGACTTTTTAATCGTCCTGTTCGCAACATTTTTTGGTTTTTTAATCCTGGGGTTTCCCATCGCCTGGTCCATCGGCCTTTCCTCCCTCCTCTCCATCCTGGCGAAAGGTGACCTGGCCCTTGTGTTGATTCCCCAACGCCTGTTTGTGGCCACCGACTCTTTCACCCTGTTGGCGATCCCGTTTTTCATCCTGGCCGGGGATCTGATGCTCCATGGTGGGATCTCAAAGCGGCTCATCAACCTGGCGCTCTCCCTTTTGGGGTGGATGAAATACAGCATGGCCTATGTCACCATCGTCGCCTCCGCCTTTTTCGGCGCAATTTCAGGTTCTGCCCCGGCCACCGCAGCTGCCATTGGGAGCATGATGCAGGGCGAGATGGAAAAGGACCACTACGATCCGGATTTCGCGGCGTTTTTGGGCGCCATCTCCGGTACCTTGGGGATCATCATCCCCCCCAGCATCGCTCTGGTGGTGTTTGGTACCGGTACAGGAACCTCGGTCACCAAGCTGTTCATTGCCAGTGCCATCGGCGGCATCATCATCGCCCTGGTCTACTGCCTGACCGCCAAACTCTCCCTGCGCAAACAGACCCAGATCCAGGCACATTTTAGCAGAATCGACCCCAAGAACGTCTGGGCTGCGGTAAAGGATGCCTTTGCCGGGATCTTCTCCCCGGTTATCATCCTGGGCGGCATCTATACCGGCGTCTTCACCCCTACGGAGGCGGCGGTCATCGCGGTGCTTTACTCCCTGTTGGTGGGCTTTTTGGTCTACCGGGAGCTTACAGTAAAAAAGATGGTGGAAAGTGTGGTCAATTCGGCGGTGACCTCGGGCATGGTACTGATTTTGGTGGCCACCGCCTCCCTGTTCAGCTGGATTATGACAGCCGCGGGTACGGGCACCATGCTCCAGGAGCTGGTGTTGTCCATCCATCTCAACAAGGTCACCTTCTTCCTGCTGGTCAATGTGATCTACCTGATCTTGGGCATGATTATGGAAACCATCCCCATCATCCTGCTCACCAGCCCCATTTTCCTGCCCATCGCCGTCATGCTGGGGATCGATCCCATCCATTTCGGTGTGGTGACGGTATTCAACCTGGCATTCGGCATTGTGACACCGCCGTTTGGGATGAACCTGTTTGTGGCCTCCGGCTACTCCAAACGGAGCTTGGTGGGCATGGTCCGAAAGGGTGGATACTACTATGTCATTGGTTTTGCACTGATCCTGGTACTCTCCCTCTGTCCCCAGCTGATCATGTGGTCGGTCTAACGATTTTTAGAAAAACAGGTCCTGGCTATGCGCAATCTGCGGCCAGGGCCTGTTTTTTGTGGCGGAAATTTTGCATCCCCAGCCAGGTTTGATCTTATGCAAACCGCCCCTGGCAAAAGCAAGAGTTTATCTTTCGTTTATAGACGCCGGTCCTTTTTGTGCTATGATAAAAATAGGCGGCCCATGATCCGTCGGCCCTCCGCTTTTTTAAAACGCAGCTTTGGGAGGGAGTGGGTCTATGACCATCCGGAGACGTCTTTTTTTCTCCAATGTTCTGATGATTGCCGTTCCGGCGGGGATTGCCCTCTTGATCGCCGCTGGATGCATCGCGGTTGTGTGGTATACTGTCCGGTTTGGAGGGGGCCTTGGGTTTCATGACCGCGAGGACTTTTATCAGGTCAGCGCTGGTATTGTGGAATTGGCAGAACATGCCCTTTCCGCATCCGACCAGGAGGCCTCTCTGCACCAGTTGAGCACCCTGCTGGATCAGAACGCCCTCTCATTGGTTGTGGAACGGGAAGGGAACCGGGAATATGCCTATGGGGAGACGGAGCCGGTGGATGATCCCTTCATACAGACTGCCAACTCCATTGGGGATGAGGCATACATCTCCAACCGTACACGCAGTCTATACGCTCACACCGCACACATTGACGGGCAATCCTACCGCATCTTTTTGTTCAGCAGTACCCAGGCTGTTTCCTATGATATCTTGAAAGCGGTGGCGGCAGGTTCCATCCTCGTACTGCTGCTCTCCATATTGGCGGCGATTCTGTTGACCAATCGCTTTCTGACTCGGTTCGTCTTTCAAAAAATCGAGCAGCCTTTGGACCTCTTGGCGAATGGAGTCCACCAGATCCGCGACGGGAACCTGGATTTTCGCATTGTCTACCGAGAAAACGATGAGTTCGCCCCTATCTGCACAGACTTCAATGAAATGGCGCAACGGCTCCACCATTCGGTGGAACAGACTCTGCGCAACGAAGAGAGCCGCAAAGAGCTTTTGGCGGGCGTCTCCCATGACCTGCGCTCCCCGCTGACCTCCATCAAAGCCTATGTGGAGGGGCTTTTGGACGGCGTAGCTCAGACCCCACAAAGGAATTTGAGCTGCTCCTGTTTCTGCTGCGGAACCCGGATATGGTGTTCAGCAGGGAGACCCTGTATGAACGCATCTGGGGGATGGATGCCATGGGCGACAATGCCACCGTTGCGGTGCATATCAACCGCTTACGGGAAAAAATTGAAAAGGACCCGTCCAACCCGCACTACATCCAAACCGTATGGGGGGTAGGCTACCGGCTGCGGGGATAGGGGGGCCTTTCCCGGCGCTGAATGGGATATCTCCACGCCGCATCCCTTGGGCAACGGTTGTGGCCGCCCGAGGGATGCGGCCCTATTGCCTCCAGCCGCAAAACAGCTTCTACCGGCTCCGCTCCTGGGCTGTTCCGCCCTTTGGGAACACAATTCCCCCCCTTCCGGCGGCCCGTTCCCACTGGGCGAAAACCCGAAAAGGCGGGGCACCGCCCTTGTTTTAAGATTTTTTTATCTCTGCGAAAAGGTCCTTTTAAACCATTTGCCTATACTGGAATTGCCTCCAGAAGGCAAATCGTTTTTAAGGGAGGTCCTATTGATGCAAGCGAGTACCCACTTGAGACTGGCCCAGCATTGCTTGCAATCCCTTTCCCACTCCGGCCCCATTCGCCAGCTGGCGTTTTTGTTTGGATCCATTGAGCCAGATATCAACCTTTTGAGCTATTTCAAGGGCGCCAACCACGGGACGGGACTGCACGGGCACAACTATACCCAGGCTCTGCTGCGGATCGACCGCCTATCCCAGCAGCTGCACACCAAAACCCATTGGGGCATCCAAGAATATTACCGCCTTGGCAAGCTGACCCATTACGCCGCGGACGCCTTCACATTTCCCCATAACAGGCGCTTTCATGGCAGTATGCGGGCGCACATTCGCTATGAAGCGGATCTCGATGCCTGTTTTCAGGACAGGCTGCAACGGGAAAAAACATCCATGCCCCCCTATCTGCCGATGCAAAAGGCCGATTTCCCCAGCCTGCTCCGTTGGAGGCACCAGCTATATGAACAGACGGAGATGGGCTTGAAAAAAGATACGATCTATATTTTGGAAATTGTCCAGGCGGCAATGGACATCTTTGTCCCTGTGGACACCCCCGCCTATCTGCCAAAGGATATCCATCGATTGGGCGGTGCGCTTCGATAGCGGCTGCGGGATTCCCCATGCCGGCCTTTCCTCCCGTCCCATCCGGCAGCTTCCCAGCGCTTTGGGCAAAAACGCATGGATGACCCGGCCTTTACGGCCTATACATAAAATTCCCCGTTTGGAAAACGGGGAATTTTGTGTATAGGAGCCCCCCCTATACCGGGGAAGATCTTGCGGAATGGCCGCGGATACACCAGATCCCAAAGGCGGACAGGGTCAACAGGGAAATCCCCATCCCAACATAAAGTCCGGGAGGTGTATACCGGAGGGAAACGGTATGGCTGCCCGCCGTCAGCGGGATTCCGCAGAACAGTTCGCCTACGGAAAGGATTTCCACAGGTTTTCCATCCAAATAGGTGCCCCAGCCCCGGTCATAGGGGATGGAGAGGAAAAGCAGGCCCGTCTGCGGAGCGTCCACCGTCCCCTGCAGAGTGCTGTCGGTATAGGACTCCACCTTTAGGGGGAACCGGCCCAACGTCTGAACCGCCGCCTCCAGCTCCATTGGGTCATAGGCATACTGTCCCGCTCGTCCGGTGGCAGCGGAGAGAAACTGGTTTTGCACCTCCAGCGGATCGTTGCTGGCGGTATCCCAAGAGAGAAGGGATCCAGCGGTCCAATACCCTACCGGGAGCGCATCTGGATTTTCCACGATCTCATAATTTCTGGAAATTTCATATCGAACCCCCAAGATGTCATCCGCCAAGGCGCTGCCCCCATCGCATTGAATCTTGTTGGCGCCTCCTTGAAATCCGAACCCCTCCAACCCCCAGGCGGTATCGGCCGAAAATGTGGAGGAAAAAAAGGAAATCCCCTTGATTCCCATCATGGCGGGCATATTCCGGATGGGCGCAGAGGGCATATCCATCCGATAGAACCCCTCATCCCTGTGCAGGAGGGGGAACTCCTTGCCAACCTGCTGACTATAGAGGTAGTAGGAGCGCCCCGCAGTCCCATTTTGGAAGACACCGATGGCCCCCGACACCGCAATCTCCATACAACAGACGACGCAGAGGAATCCGCCTGCGCGGCGGGTGGAGATCCAGCCAAACCGCCAACGGCACAGGACCGCCCCATAGATGGCCAACAGCACGCTGGATCCCAGATATACATACCATCCGCCTGCGAGTTTCCCCTGCAGCAGCCAACAGAGCAGCACCCATACCGGGCCGCAGGCCGCCAGAATCCACACCCGGACTGCCGGGACGCGCCGGAGAAGGTGCAGGGCGTCAAAGCCCATTTGGAGGAGCAAAAAATGATATAGAAATGTAAAGCGATTTGGAAACCCGTGGGGCAGATGCAGCCCATGCCAGAGATAGTTCAAAAGGCCGATATTCATGCTCATCAGCAGCAGGCCGGCCAACAGCCCCTTCCAGACCCGGCGGCGCAGGGGGATTTGCGGGTTGAGCAGATAGAGCGGGGCGAGCAGGAGCGGCAGCAATCCGGAATAGAGGTTCACATCCCCCTTGAATCCAGAGGTGCGGATCGGCTGTGTAAACGCAAATTGGCGGGCAAACAGGTCAAACCAGTTCCCATAGGTGGAAAGCTGGGTGGGAAACGGCTCTCCGCCCGCTTGGGACTGTAGAATGCAGAGCAGCGCCGGCACCAGCAGCACCGCCGCCATTCCGCCCGCCAACAGGCTGGAGCCAAGAAAGCGGCGAAAGAGCCGGGGGAACTGCCGGATAACCGGTCCCGGGCGCCCAAAAGCAGTGCAGAGAAAATAAAGGCAGCAGAAGATGCAGACCTGCATGCCAATATAAAAATTGCTGAAGATGGAAAAGAAGAGGAAGGCCGTATAAAGGATGCCGCTTCGGCCCTGAACCAGGTTTTCCAAGCCGTACGCCACCAACGGCAAAAGATAGACACAGTCCAGCCACATCAGGTTGCTGTTATAACCGACAACGAAGGCGCAGAGGGCATAGGCCGTGGAAAAAATGAGGTTCCGCCAATCCGAGGGGTTCCCCCGGCGGCCCAAATACCAGGCAAATATGCCTCCGCACAACCCCACCTTCAGGAGAATCAACAGTGTGACCGACTCATTCAGCATCCTCTCTGGCAGCAGGAGAACCAGCAGGTTGAGCGGGCTGGCCAGATAGTAGGCAAACAGGGCAAAAAAATTGTAGCCAAGCCCCCCGTTCCAGGAGAACAGCAGGTCCGTGCCGGCATGCACTTTGCGGTATAGCTCCGCGAAAAACGGCAGATATTGGTGTACCCCGTCAATCACCAGCATGGGCCGGTCGCCAAATGGATAGATGCCCGCAAAAGCGGCGCCAACCTCCATGCTGAGGATGGGCAGCAGCACAGCCGCCACAAGGACGCCCCTGCCTTTTCCAGATCGCAGGCGTTTGCGCGCCAGTTCCCGTGCTGTCCATGAAAATGCCCAATATTTGCTGGAAAAATAGTTGGCGATGAATACGCCCCCCTGCGCCAAAGCCTTCGCCAGGTAGGGTTCCATCCGCAGCAGGCTGGATAGCACAGATACCGTCGCTATCTCCAGCCCCATCCCCAGACCCCGCGTCCCTACAAATGAGGCGAATTCCGACGCAGCTTGGGCCCCCTTTGCAGAGGAACAAAAGACAAACCGCCGGTTGACCAGATAGGCAAATAGGATTGCCAATAGAACCGATCCCAGGTTGGCCTCATGGATCCCCCATCCCCACAGATTGTGAAACAAAACAAACAGAAGGAAACTGAGCAGGGTGGTGCAGCCGCCCCAAAAGCAATATCGGACCTCCTGCCTTTCAAAAGCCAACACACGCATGGGGAATCTCCTCCTCTCTGCCGGCGGATACCGTCTCTAGATTGCGGGTCTCTTGAACGATGTAGAGCGGGCGGCGCTTTTCTTCCCGCTGGATATCACCGATGTATTCCCCAATGATCCCGAGCAGAAAAATTTGGATGGAAAACAGGAAACAGAAGAAGCAGGCCCACGGGATCCAACCGGGGGCGCGGCCAAAAACAGCGGATGCTGCGCAACACAGCCCGGCCAACAGCGCCCCGCCCCCGGCCGCAAACCCCAGATGCAGCGGCGTATGGGAAAAGCTGATACAGGCCTGGAGCGCCAGGGCGCATAGCCGGGCAAAGGAATATTTGCTCTTGCCCGCGAAACGGCCGGGGGATCGATAGGGGACGCAGGCGCGGGAAAAACCCACCTGTTGAATAAAGCCGCGCAGGTAACGCCCCTGTTCCCGGTAGCTGTTCCGCATGAGATCGGCCACCCGCCGGGTAATCCCAAAGAAATCAGATGCCCCCTCCTGGAAACGCATGGCGGAAAGGCGGTTTAAAAATTTATAAAAAAGCCGGGAACAGGCCCGTTTCGCGGGGCTTCGGCAGGGGTTTTCCGTACATCGGGTCACCACCACATCCGCCCCCCGCTCCATAGCCTCCAAAATGCGGGGGATGGTTTCTGGCGGCTTTTCCAGATCGGCGTCGATGCAGACCAGGTAATCCCCCGACGCATAATCAATCCCGGCCAGCATGGCGGCCTCATGGCCAAAATTGCGGGAAAATCGAATGACCTTGACACGGGGGTCCAGCGCCGCAAAGGATTTCAGCAGGCTGTCCGAGCGGTCGCTGCTGCCATCGTTGACAAACAGCAGTTCATAGGGGGCGCCGATGTTTTCCAAAACGTCGATCATGCGGTCAAAAAACGCGTTTAAGATCTCCTGCTCGTTATAGACAGAGACAATGACAGATACCTTCTTCATAGGGGATTGCTCCTTCCGGTTGAATGCTTCCATCATAGGAGCGGAAAATGAGAATTGGATGAGATTTTGTGTTCAAAATTTGTTTTCATTTTTCTCATGGGATTCTCAGGAAAAAGCGGTATCTTTAGGGAGCCAGGATCCCACAGGGATTTGGCGGAATTTTTTCACTCCTCTTAAATATCTCTCCACAGGACAAGCGGGATTCCCCCAGGGAAATCCCGCTTGTCCTGCTATAGCAGCCAAATAGTTGAGTTTAAAAACAGTTTCAAAATTCCCCCGCAATTTTTTTAAACCCTTTTTTTAATATGGGGAATAGCGTGGTCGTTTTCCGATGCTACCTCCCGGGTGTTCTGCCCCCACCATTGGCGGCGCCCTGGAAACATCGCCTCCTTTTCCCCTTCGCAATCTACCCCCATTCCCATTGAGTTAAGAGAGAGGTGACCGATATGAGAATCCTTGTGGTGGAGGATGACAAGTCCCTGCACCGGATTATTTCCAAACGGCTGCACGAGGAGGGCTATACCGTGGACGACTGTTATGATGGAGAGGAGGGGCTTGCCTATGCGCAAGCAACTTCCTACGACTGTATTATCCTGGATCTCATGCTGCCCAAATTGGGAGGGCTGGACCTTTTAAAACGCATCCGGGGGGAGGGCAACCAGGCCAGCGTGTTGATTTTGACTGCCCGCGACTCTGTCGAGGACCGGGTGATGGGGTTGGACATGGGCGCGGATGACTATCTTGTAAAGCCGTTTGCCTTTGATGAACTGCTGGCGCGGGTGCGCTCCATGATCCGGCGCCAGAGCGACCGGAAGGACCCCATCCTCACCCTTGCGGACCTGCGGATGGACTGCGCCACCCACGAGGTCACACGCGGGGACCAAAAATTGAACCTCACCATCAAGGAGTACGCGCTTTTGGAATACCTTCTGCGCAACAAGGGGCACACGGTGACCCATTCGCAGATTTCTGACCATGTGTGGAACTACGACTTTGACTATGACTCCAACATCGTAAACGTCTATATCCGCTACCTGCGGCACAAGGTGGACCGGGATTTCCCAAAAAAGCTGATCCATACGGTCCGAGGGTTCGGATATATGATGCGGGAAGAGGATGAGTAGCCGGTGGAAGCGGATGCCCATCCGTTTCAAAATGGTCCTGTGGCATCTGCTGCTCACAGCGCTCCTGCTTGGCGTCTCCATCCCCATCCTCTACCAGATGATCCACACCTCCCTCTACAGCAATCTGCAGGCGCAGCTGGAGGCCTCCATGACACAGGTTATCGCTGCCATTGAACTTGAGGGCCCGGGAGAGGTGGTCTGGGATGCCGAACATTTGCTCTCCCACAACACCATGGCGGTGGTCATGGAAAAAAAATGGGAACCCGCTTTTTGGCAATACAAACATGGACTGGGTGGAACAAAAGCCGTTCTATCCCGGCCAGACCCGCTGTGTGGACACGCCGGACGGCCGGTGGATGGTATTGGATGAGGAAATTCAAAGCGAAGGGCAGCCAGTGGCTTACGCGCGGGTATGCGCCGCCTTGGAGCCCTTGGAAAATTCCCTTGCCGGCATCCGTTTGGGGATCCTCCTGGCGGCGCCCGCCTATGTGGCGGTGGCCATCTTTGGGAGCTATCTCATTGTGAAAAAGACGCTCAAACCGATTTCCTTTATCATCGCCACCGCCCAGAGCATTGAAGGGGGCGATCTCTCCCGCCGTATCAACGGCGTGGAGAGCGCCGATGAGGTGGGGGAACTGGCCGGCACCTTCAATGAGATGCTGGAGCGTCTGGAGACTGCTTTTCGGCGGGAAAAGCAGTTCGCCTCGGACGCCTCCCATGAACTTCGCACCCCAGTTGCGGTGATTTCCGCCTGTGTGGAGGATATTTTGGAGCATCCGGAAAATCTGGACCCGGAACTGCGGCGGTCAGCGGAGGAAATCCACACTGAATCGCGCCGGATGAATGCCATCATCACCCAGCTGTTGATGCTGACAAGAGGCTATGAGGGGCAGTATCACCTGGAGTGGGAACAGTTGGACCTGGGGGATGTCATCGAGAGTGTGCAGGAACAGATGGAGGGGTATGCCGCCGAGGCGGGCATCTCCCTATCCTCCCAGGTGCCCGCGCCCATCCAGCTGTTTGGCGATCAGAGCCTGTTGACACAGATGCTGCTGAATTTGGTGGAAAACGGGATCAAATATGGGAAGCCGGGCGGCTTTGTACAGATCAGCGCCCGTCAGGAGGGAGCGGAGGCCGTCCTGGTTGTGGAGGACAATGGCATTGGCATCCCCCCGGATGAACATCCTCTGGTGTTCGAGCGGTTCTACCGGGCTGATCGGGCGCGCGACCGCAGCGGCAGCGGTCTGGGGCTCTCCATTGTAAAATGGATTGTGCAGGAGCATCACGGCAAAATTTCCCTGAAAAGCGAACCTAAGCACGGAAGCGCCTTTGAGATCCGCCTCCCCATCGGGCAGGCATAGGCAGGAAGGCGGGGAACCACCCTTTTTGAGGGATGGCTCCCCGCCTTCCTATCGATCGGCCCCCTTGCAGGGGCTGCCTCTCTCATCCAATTCTTATCAAATTCTCATGAAGCTGTTATGGGATTCTCATACACAAAAACTATACTAAAAACACACAGAGAGATTCCGGAAAAGATTTGGAACCCTGTGAGATAGAAACTGAGGAATCAAACAGGAGGTATCTACCATGAAAAGAATCTTAACAGCACTGCTCGCGGTCACAACAATGGCCGGGCTGGCAATCCCGGCATTTGCCATACCAGCTACCAGCCCGGACAGTCCCCTGGATGTGGGCATCTCCTTTTCTCCCGGGCTGCGGGCTTACGATGCAGATGGAAATGATATCACCGGCTCCGACGCCCAGGTGGATCAAAGCGGCGGACAGCTGACCATTGACCCCATGGTGCCCGGAACCACCGCATACATCCCTCTCTCCGGTTATAATAACCAACGTGTCACCTTCTCCTTTGACGGCAGCACAGGGGATCGGAATTATAATATTTCGGACTTTGGCGACTCCTCCCTATGGCGGGTGAGCCTGTCGAAAGATACCGGCCGCGGGCTTGTGAAATCCATCACCGTGGAGAACGATAAAAATCTGGGTGGGGACGCGAAAGATTATGGGCGCGGCACCTGGCTAAAAATTGTGCTGAACGACAGCACGATGACCTCCGAGGAAAAATTCCAAGGGACGGTGACTTTGAAGGCCCGGAAAGATACAACCGATACCAGCAACAACGGCTATTCCAAAGCCAACGGCAACGATCCCACCGTGATGTCCGGGGACACCCTCTCCTTTGATGTCACCCTCTGGGTCAATAACCCCGGGGTCTCTCGATCCGATGGCACCATCGACACTGGCAGCAACGCCTATTTTGATCCCACCGCCAATGAGACCAACTCGTTGATCTGGGGGGACGACCGCGCGGCGTTGAAGTTTGACGCCAGCGATGACCCGGGTAAATTCTATGCCCAGCTCTCCACCAAAAGCATGAACTCCATCTATGTGGAATACGGTGATCCTGCGGGCGCGGATCTTTGGTTCTATGACTTTGTCGGCCATCCCTCCATCCCCTCTACCTCCCGTGCCACCTTGACTTTGGGGATTCCCTGGGATACCTCCGCTGACTACGTCCCCATGCCGGAGGACTGCTACATCTACGAATTGGATGCGGACGGCACTCTGACGGACGTTACCAGCCAGTTTACCTACAGCGAGGATTTGGCGGATATCGCTGGATGGAGCACCCGGACACGGGTCCTGGGCACCTATATCGTGTCCGATATGGAGCTGGATTTGAGCAGCGGAACCTCTGACAACGGCTCCCATGACCAGGGCTCCTCCAACGCCGGTCAGGACAACACCTCGGACAACGGTTCGAACACCCCTGACAAGGGCATCCCGAATACCGGAGCTGTCGATATGGTGAATGAGGCCACCGTGGCCTCCGTCGTCTCCCTGAGCGCTGCGGGCGCGATCGCCTTCCGCAAGAGCTGTCGGTAATTCTTCATTTTGCTTCTCCTAAAAATCAGTTTTCAAATTGCGACGAAATGGCCAGTTGCCTCCACAACTGGCCATTTCGCTGTGTGTATCCGTATTTTAAAACGGCATCCAACCTCATAACCACAGGAAGGAACCGGCACCTGCCTTCTGAAATCGTGCCCCATTATCAAACAAAAAGCCTTCCCGCCTGCCAGTTGGGCGATGTGTTCCAAAGTTGTTATAGGTAGTTTATAGATTATTTAATGGGGTGGGGTATGTTGGTACTAGTGAACGTATCAGGAGGCGAATGGACATGAAACCAAACCCTTTATTACAAGGAATCACCGACGCCGGAGCGCAACACCTGCGGGAGAGCGGCAAGGGGAATACCCCTCCTCCCTCCATCACCAAGCCCACCGGGCAGATCGTTCGAGAAAATGTCTGCACCCTTTTTAATCTGTTCAATCTGCTCATCGCCATCGCACTAGCCTTTGTTGGTGCTTGGTCCAATCTCTTATTTATCCTAATCATCCTACTCAATACGGTCATTGGAATTGTGCAGGAGCTCCATGCGAAGAAACTGGTGGAACAGATTGCCGTTCTCACCGCTCCCAGGACGCATGTTCTGCGCAGCGGAACTCTACGGGAGATTCCGGTAGAGGAGTTGGTCCTGGGGGATATCATAACGCTGAACGGCGGAACGCAGATCCCCGCAGGCGCTGTACTTTTGGACGGGGAGATCGAAGCGGATGAGTCCCTTCTCACGGGAGAATCCACACCGATGATCAAGCGGCCTGGAGCCAAACTTCTTTCTGGCAGCATTGTGGTTTCCGGCGCCTGCCTGGCGCGAGTGGAGCAGGTGGGCGCTGAAAATTATGCCACACGCCTCACGCAGGAAGCAAAAGCGGCCCGGTCCGCCCCTTCGGAACTGCTATCGTCCATGCGGAAAGTAACCCATTTCACTGCTTTTCTGATTCCTCCGCTGGGGGCAGTTCTGCTGATACAAGCTTATTTTTTGCGGGGAGAGCCTCTATTTGCGGCAGTGACCACCACCGCCGCCGGCCTATTGGGGATGTTGCCCAAGGGGTTGGTACTGTTGATCACCGTCAGCCTGGCTGTGGGGGCAGCTAAACTGGCAAAATCCCGGGTACTGGTACAAAATTTGTTCTCATTGGAAGGTCTGGCCCATGTGGATGTGCTCTGTTTGGACAAAACCGGCACCCTCACACAGGGAGATATGCGCATTGAACAACTGATCCCCCTCTCCGACTTTTCGCCCTCCCTATTGGAGGAGGCAATGGGTGATTTCTTATCCCACAGCGATGACAACAACGCCACCTTCCAAGCCATGCGCAGCTATTTCCCCCAAAAGGGCAGCGGCCAAAAGCCCAGTGGTAAAGTCCCATTTTCCTCCCAACGCAAATGGAGCGCAATGACTTTTCCAGATTTCGGCACTTTGGCAATCGGCGCCCCCGAGAGGATGACGGGAGTTCAGTTTCCCCCAGCGCTGCAGGAAGCGCTCCGGCAGGGCAAACGGATCTTGTGTATCGCAAATACAACACAGGCGGTGACCGCCTCCGATCCCCTTCCTCCCATGCACGCATTGGCCGCTTTGGTATTCTCCGACCCCATTCGGACTGATGCAGCAGACACCCTGTCCTACTTCCAACATGAGGGCGTTGCTGTCAAAATCCTCTCGGGCGATCATCCAGAAACTGCGGCGGCTGTGGCCCGGCAGGTCGGTCTGGCAGGCGCCGATGCCTGGGTGGATATGAGTCGGATTTTCGAGCAGCAAGTGGCCTGGGCTGCCGCAAACTATACTGTCTTTGGCCAGGTTTCTCCGGAACAAAAGCGCCGTTTGGTCCAGGCATTCCAATCCCAAGGGCACCAGGTGGCCATGGTCGGGGATGGGGTCAACGATATTTTAGCGATGCGAGCGGCCGACTACAGCATTGCCATGGCCCATGGCAGTGAAGCAGCCCGCCAGGCCGCTCAAGTGGTGGCGTTGGACTCCAACTTTGCCGTCCTCCCCCATATCCTTTTGGAGGGCCGCCGGGTGGTAAATAATATGACCCGAGTAGCTAGCGTTTTCTTTGTAAAAACCATCTATTCCCTCCTGCTCTCCCTACTTTGCATGTTGATGAACCACCCCTTCCCGCTCATCCCCATCCAGGTGACTTTGATTGATCTATGCATTGAGGGGTATCCCGCCTTCTTCCAGTCGTTTATTCCTGATCGGCAAAAGCTCACCGGACGTTTTCTGCCTGCGGTATTGCGCAGTGCGATTCCCAACGCTCTGGCCATCTTGTTTGCGATGCCAATACTGCTTTTTACAAACGAATTCCTGGGCCTGCCAGCGGGGCAAATTCCGTTGGCGCTCTATCTGGTCATCGGTTCAGTGGAGGTGGAAGCTCTGTTAAAATCCTGTTTCCCCCTTACACCGCTGCGGGGTTTCCTCTTTTTCACCGCTTCCACGGGATTTTTCATCGGGGTACTGTTGTTCCACCGCATACTGTCGCTGCCCGCCCTTTTGCCAGAATCTCTGCCGGCGATTTTGGTTGTGTCCATTTTCTCCATCCTAACCGAGCGGCTGGCAACACACCTCTTAAAGCATGTCCCCTCTCTCCAGCGGCCCCGCCCCGCAGCTTCTCCAATGGCATAAAGCCACTGGTTCCAGGGGATCGACAGGAAGTCCTCCCATTCCTCCTATAGAGGGGCTGAAGGGTTGCGGCCCTTGAATACTGCTACAAATTTGACGGATTTTGGGAGAAAGGGCAGTCGGAAGGGATCCCGGACAGGGACGGGATGCCCACAAACAGATGGATGCCATGGTATGGCCAGCCAAATAAAGACGCTCCGCAAAACAGGCACGCATCCAAGCAAAATTGAGGGTGGATGACCATCCATATGGTCCAAAAAAGAGGAAACCAGCTGGAATACCATTCCGCTGGTTTCCTCTTTTTTGTCCCGCTAGCGGCATTCGTTACGCCCTGACCCGGCGGGAGGCTCTCTGTTGGGGGCTGGGCTCGACGGGCCATCCACCTGTTGGAGCACTCCAAACAAAATCATATCCAATAGGTCCTCCACCATTTCCAACATAGAATGAAGATCCTGTTCGGTGTTCTCCCCCTGATAATATGCCAAGCTATTTTGAAAGGAGGATCCCATCGTTTCCAGATATCGGGTCGCCTTTTCATAATCCAGTCCGGGGCGCAGGGCCATCCTGGCTACAAACTGGCTCAAGAACTTCCGGTTCATCTCCCGGATGGGTGCACGCAGTTGCTGAATCTGCTCTGCCAAATGTTTTGGCGGGCGGATCATGGCGTTTTCAAAAATGACCTTCTGTTTGGGATGGAACTGGAAAAAATATTCCCGGGTCAGGAAGTAATTTTTCACGGTATCCAGGGTATTTTTTCCCTGGGCTGTTTCCATCTCTTGTTCAATATAGGCCTTTAGGTCGGTAAACGTACGCTTGACACAGGACAAAAAAAGGTCATCTTTATTGGAGTAGTAGTGATACATCATCCCTTTAGAGATGCCATGTTTTCCACAGATCCGCTCCATGTTGACTTGATCGTAGCCAAACGTACCAAACTCCTCCAGGGCTGCCTGATAAATTTCCTCTTTACTGCGCTCCTGCCGCTCCTTTTGGGTCACGTGGTCCTGCCCCCTTCCGCTTTATGCAATTCGCCCGCCCATTCAAATCCCTTTTTGGCTATAAACACTGCAATGATCTCATTGATTACAGCCGCCGCCGCAATGGTTCCCTGGATGATGGAGGCGCATTCCGGGGCGGGGCCGTCCAAAACGGATACCGCAATTCCTGTGAACACCAGAGAAACACCTGAATGGGGAAGCAATGTAAATCCCAGGTATTTTTTTACAGTTTCGGGGGCATGGGTAATAGCGGCTCCAAAATAGGCCCCGCTGTACTTCCCAATCGCCCGGGCAGCAATATAGACCGCGGTATAGATCCCCGCTCCAAAGATCAAATGATAATCCAAAGGCGCCCCCAAGTCCAAAATGACCACAATCATGGCAAACCCGATGACCGGATTCATGACCTTCATCATGTCACTGAGCTGCTTTTCTGTGACCATGTTGGCAAATACAGCGGAAAAAGACATCCCGATGAGCATGAAATTGAGCGCGGGTGTGGGTAGCATCCGGTTGATAAAAAAGCCAATTCCAGCGGATGCCAGCAGCATAATCAGCATTACCACCAAAGTACTGGTGGGGGTCTTGGTCTGTTGAAGCATTTTCCCTGTAATAAATCCTGTGATTGTCCCAATGATTACCGGAAGAAATACCAGGAAGATGACAACGGAAACCGGGATGCCCGCGGTGGAGATGTGGGCGGAGACAAACGCAATTACCAAAAAGAACACCAGGGCACCCACCAGATCGTCCAAAGCCGCCATGGGGATCAATGTTTTTGTCACCGGCCCGTCTGTTTTCAGGTCATTGACCACGGATAGAGAGGGGGCCGGGGCGGTGGCTAGGGCAATTCCGCCAAACATGAAGGCCAAATAGAGGGGGATCCCCGCGAACCAAAAGATGACGCCAAACACCAGGCTGACTACCAAAAAGGTCCCCAATGACTCTGTGATGGTGGTGACCAGAATTTGGGGGCCCGCCTTCTTCATCTGTTTCCAGATCAGTTCGGTGCCAATCATCAGGCCGAATGTACACTCCAAAATGCTTTCCAGAATGCCAAACCACTGGGAATCCAGCACAGAGCCTCCCAGCAGGTTCAGGGCATGGGGGCCAATGAGCATCCCGGCAATCAGCCAGCCCAGGATGGAGGGCAATTTGAGTTTTGAGATCAACTTTCCTGCCACAAATGCAATTCCAACCGCAAATAAAAGCCGTAGCAGGTCCATCAGGATATTCATAGCAGAGATCCCCTTTTGAAATTTGTAGACGATTCCGTCTCTTTATTAGGAAGTGTATTCTTTTTAGACGGTTCCGTCTATATTGATTCATGAACCATTTGTGAACTTTTTGGAAACTAGCAGGCCCCTCCCCCTTTTCGGCAGCTTTTCGAGGCTGCCTGCCAAAGGTTCCCAGCCTTGCGGCGGTATCTCCATTTCCTCCTCTAAAGTTCATTTAAGGTTTCCTATGTAAAATTGGCGTAAACCCCAGAAGAGGAGCGATTTTGTGATGGAATTCCGCCACGAATGGAAACATGAGATTTCTGTTTTTGACCTATTCTCTCTGCGGCAGCGGCTGCGCGCGGTCGCCCAGCCAGATCCCCATGCGTCCGACGGGGCCTATCGGATCCGCAGCCTTTATTTTGACAATTCCGCCGACAAGGCGCTCCGAGAAAAATTGGACGGTATAAATTTTCGGGAAAAGTTCCGGATCCGCTATTATAACGGCGATCCAACCCTGCTTCATCTGGAAAAGAAAAGTAAGGTTGGCAGCCTTTGTAACAAACAGAGCGCCCCCCTGCGCCTGGAAGAGGCGCAGGCGGTGGTGGAGGGGGAGCTCTCTTGGATGGCTGGCTGTGACAGGCCGCTGATCCAGGAGCTCTATTGCAAAATGACACAGCAGGGGTTGCGTCCCAAAACGATTGTGGATTACATACGGGAGCCCTTTATCTATGGGCCGGGCAACGTCCGGATCACCCTGGACTCCCAGATTCGGACCGGGATGTTTTGCAGGGATTTTCTCAATCCCTCTTGCATAACCGTCCCCGCCGGAAATGTTCCAGCAATTTTAGAGGTAAAGTGGGATGCGTTCCTGCCTTCGGTCATCCGTGACGTGGTGCAGCTGGAGGGGTGCCGGACGACGTCGTTTTCCAAATATGCCGCCTGCCGCATCTATGGATAAAAATTAGGAGGGAGCTGTTCCAGATGACATTTCATGATATTTTTAAATCCAGCTTTTTGGAAAACGCAACCAGCGTTTCCCTCTTGGATATGGGCATTGCGTTGCTGCTCGCCTTTGGTCTGGGTCTGTTTATCTTTCTGGTCTATAAAAAAACATTTTCCGGTGTGATGTATTCCTCCAGCTTTGGTGTGACCCTGATTGCACTGACGATGATTACCACATTGGTCATTCTCGCTGTCACCAGCAACATTGTCCTTTCCCTCGGCATGGTGGGCGCACTCTCCATTGTCCGATTCCGCACAGCCATCAAAGAGCCGCTGGATATCGCGTTTTTGTTTTGGTCCATTGCTGTTGGAATCGTCCTGGCCGCCGGCATCCTTCCGCTGGCCGTCATCGGCAGCGTGTTCATCGGGTTGATCCTTCTACTATTTGTCAATCAAAAATCCCACTGGAATCCCTATATTGTGATTATTCGCTGTGGCGGATCCGAAAGCGAGCAGAGGGCCAGATCCTATCTGGAACAGCAGGTGCAGCGCTGTGTGGTCAAAAGCAAAACAGCCCAGAGAGGGGCGATTGAGCTGACCATGGAAATCCGCCTGAAGGGGGAGAACACCGATTTTATCAATCAGCTTTCCCAATTGGAAGATGTCCATAGCGCTGTATTGGTCAGTTATAACGGCGACTACATGGGCTGAGGTAAATAATCATGTCAACCAACAAGTATATCGACGCGATCTGTTTGGCCGGCACCATTCTGTCACTGTTTCTCCTGGTGGCTTTTCTGGGTGCAGAACGGCTTGGCATCCTGGCGGCGGATACAGAAACGCTCTATGAAAAACGGCTTTTTGACCGTTCCAAGGTCCACTCCATCGAGATCCAAATGGACGATTGGGAGGGGTTCTTAGAGACCTGTGACGACAAGGAATATGAGATGTGTACCCTGGTGATTGATGGACAGACCTATCCCAATGTGGCGATCCGGGCCAAGGGGAACAACTCGCTCACCTCTGTTCCCGCATATGGCAACAATCGCTACAGCTTTAAGGTGGAGTTTGATCACTATGACAACGCGAAAACCTATTATGGCCTGGATAAGCTGAATCTGAACAGCCTGATTCATGACAACACCATGTTGAAGGATTACTTGGTCTATCAAATGATGGCCGATTTCGGGGTTGAGGCCCCGCTCTGCAGCTATGTCTTTATCTCCGTCAATGGGGAGGATTTGGGATTATATTTGGCGGTGGAGGGGATTGAACAAGGGTTTTTGCAGCGCAACTATGGCAACGATTATGGCAACCTCTATAAGCCGGACAGCCTAAACGGTGGACGGGGCGGCGCCAACAGCGACGATGTCAAATTGCAATATATCGATGAAAATCCCGACAGTTATTCCAATATTTTCAATAGCGCAAAAACCGATGTGACCGAGGCGGACCAGATCAGATTGATTTCCTCCCTCAAACAGCTTGGGGAACGGAAGAATTTGGAGACGGTTTTGGACATTGACGCGGTTCTTCGCTATTTCGTGGTCCACAATTTTGTCTGCAATTTTGACAGCTACACCGGCTCTATGGTACACAACTACTATCTCTATGAGGAGGAGGGCAAGCTCTCTATGATCCCATGGGATTACAATTTGGCCTTTGGGAGCTTTCAAGGGAGAAGCGACGCCACCGAGCTTGTGAATTTCCCTCTGGACTCTCCGGTTTCTGGCGGAACATTGGAATCCCGCCCCATGGTTGCCTGGATCTTTTCTGAGGAATCCTACACCCGGCTGTACCACCAATACACTTCCCAATTTCTTATACAATATTTTACAGACGGGATATTGGAACAGATGATTGATACCGCGGTAGACCTCATTTCCCCCTATGTGCAACAGGATCCAACCAAATTCTGTACCTATGAAACATTTGAAGCATCCATCCCTGTATTGAAAACATTCTGCCAATTGCGGGCGGAAAGTATTTGGGGGCAATTGGAGGGCTCGATTCCCTCCACTGAGGAGGAACAGGAGGCGGATCCTTCCCATCTCATTGACGCATCCGAACTCGACCTCTCCACACTCGGCTCTATGAACGGCGGGGCTCCTGGTGGTGGAGCAAACACGCCCCCTCACGGGGGAACCCCTCCAGATGGCGGGAATTCCCGGCCGGCTGCACGCGATGACCCGGGCACCACCAGGCAACCCGGACAGCGCACAGGGGGGCCAGCGTCCTCATCAGACGCTGGGGAACCGCTGCTCTCCGATCCCGCTCAACCGACGGAGGGGAAGCCAGGAGGATTGCATAGCCCATCTTTGGAATTTGGATATTTGCAAACAGCGGATGGCAGCCCTTTTGAAGATGCAGCTGAACAAATTGGCCAACCGGCAAATCCAACAAAAATTCCCTCCAGGGAACCACCGGAATCCTTCCAGCCGGAAGGCCAACGCGCAAAAGAGGAGGGAGGACCTCCTGGTGATGGATCTATGGAGCGTACAGCTCCAACATCCGATATCCTTGCCCAGGAACCCCTTGTCCTCCTGGGGGGATCGGTCGCCTGCCTAGCATTCGGGCTGCTGATCGCATCCCTCTACAGGCGCAGATGATGAGAAAAATAGCAGGTGGCATCGAAATGGTCCAATCGCCGCCCAAGAAGGCGCTCCCTGATCTGTAAAACCATAAAAAAGTCGCTGAAACCTTTCCTTTCAGCGACTTTTCCACGTATAAGGGCCTTTTATAGCCGTTTTTGAGATAATTTATTCACAAAAGTGACAACACACTTGATGGCCGGGAGAGACAGTCCGCATCTCAGGACTCTGCACATGGCAAAGTTCTTGGGCATAGTTGCAACGGTCCGCAAAGCGACAACCTGGTTTTGGATTGATTGGGCTGGGCACATCCCCTTTTAACAGAATCCTTTTTCTAGGTGTTTCCCGATATTCCGCGATGGGCACCGCAGAGAGGAGTGCTTGGGTATAGGGATGCAAGGGATTCTTGAATAATTCTTTCGCTTCGCAAAGTTCCATCACCTGCCCCAAATACATCACCATCACTCTATTGCTCACATGGCGTACTACACTGAGGTCATGGGAAATAAACAAATAGGTCAACCCCATGCTCTCCTGCAAGGTCTGCAAAAGGTTTAAAATCTGCGCTTGAATTGAGACATCCAGGGAGGAGACCGGTTCATCGCAGACAATAAACTTGGGATTGAGAGACAACGCTCGGATAATCCCTACCCGTTGCCGCCTTCCTCCGTCCAATTCATGGGGATAGCTATTGTATAGCCGGGCGCTGACGCCACCCCTCTCCATCAGGTCCAATACCAGCTCATTGATCTGTCGTCTGCTAAGGTCCTTCCGATTGATTACCAACGGTTCCGCAATGATCTGTCCAATCGTTTTTCTGGGATCAAGACAGGAATAGGGGTCTTGGAAAATAATCTGTAGCTCCCTTCGCAGTTTGATCATCTGACGGGGGGAGTAGGTCAGGATATCTTCCCCTTGATAGAACACTTGCCCAGATGTATGGGGGACTAGACGCAAGATAGTCCTTCCAATGGTGGACTTCCCACAACCGGATTCCCCCACAAGTCCGACCGTTTCCCGCTCGCCAATAGAAAAAGACACATCGTCCACCGCATGCAATGTTCCTGCTGGGACTTGATAGTACTTTTTTAGGTTCTTTATCTCGATCAAACTCGCCATGATCTCCCACCTCCCTCATGCTATTGTCAACGGCTGACCAGAGCAAAACAGATGACATTTGACCATATGTTCCCCCTCTAGCAACTGGGTCTGAGGCTGCTGGTGCCTGCAAATCTCCATTGCATAATCGCAGCGTTCACAGAACTTGCACCCCTCGGGGAGGTTGAGAGGATCCGGCATCGCCCCTTTGATGACGTGTAAAGGATGGTACTCTTCCGCATAGATATCCGGGATACACCCAAACAATCCTTTGGTATAAGGGTGGGATGGTGCCGTAAAAACCTCTTTGATGGTCCCTTGCTCCAACACTTCTCCGGCATACATGACAGCAACATAGTCGGCCATCTCCGCAACGATTCCCAATGCATGGGTGATAAAAATAGTGGAAGTATTGTATTTCTGTTTCAGGCCCTGCATCAAATCCAAAATCTGTGCTTGAATCGTCACATCTAGCGCGGTGGTAGGCTCATCGGCAATCAACAGCTGCGGGTTGCAGGCAAGCCCCATGGCAATACAGACCCTCTGTTTCATTCCGCCGCTGAACTCATGGGGATAATTCTTCATGCGGGCTTTGGGGATTCCTACCATCTCCAAAAGCTCCCCTGTCCGGTCCATCGCCTGGGCATGCGTCAGGTTTTGGTGCTCCATCAAGACCTGGCTAATTAAGTGCCCCACTGTATAGAGCGGGTTCAGAGAAGTCATCGGATTCTGGAAGATCATGGCGATCCGGTTCCCGCGGTACTTCTGTAGAGTCTTTTCGCTGCATTGGAGAAGATCTTCCCCATCAAATAGGATTTCCCCCGAAGTGACAACCCCTGGTGGTTTGGGGATAAGTCCCATGATGGAAAGCGCTGTTGTGGTTTTTCCGGCCCCGGTCTCCCCGACAATTCCCACGGTTTTTCCCCTGGGAACCGACAAGTTGAGGTGATTGATCGCCTTTACAACTCCATCAAAGATCCGAAATTCCACACTTAAATCCTTAATTTCCAAAAGCAAATCATTCAAATCCAATCGCCAACCTTTCTTTTGGATCCAGCCGGTCAAGTAGCTTCCGGCGCCGGCATCCTGCGGAAACAAAGGATCAACGCGGCAGAAGTTCGAATCCCCGCAAAAAAGCCGCTCAAAAGCATCCGCTCATTGGGTGCATGATTGTTTTGATCCGCACTCGCATAAGGAATTTCAATGGTATTGACTCCCAAATAGTCTGCAAAGAGGTAGTGCGGCGCTCCGCCTGCCGCGCTTGGCAATAGGATCGGGTCCTCTCCAAATCCTTTTTGAACAGCCTCCTTCGCCACTTGGACATAAAAATCGTTGATGGGGGTCCAACAGGGTTCAAAACCGCCTTGAGAAAATCTCACTACCGCATCCCCAAATCCATGGCGCTGCAGATGGGAAAGTAATTTTTCTTGGATTTCGCCAATAGTCTGTTCGGGGACCAATTTCATATCTAAGCGAACGGTCGCTGTATTGGGAACGATCCCCTTGGCCTCCTTGCCCACGTAACCTGCCTTCAATCCGCTGATATTACAGGTGGGTTCAAACACCATATTGTAATAGTAATCATCGCTCACCCTGCCTTTGATAAACGCTGAGACTCCATAAAAATCCAACATCTTTTGATGGTCAAAGGGAATTTTGGCACAAGTTTCCTTCTCCAGAGGCGTGATCGGACGTACATGTTCGTAAAAACGGTCAATTTTGACTGTTCCGTCCTCTCCCTTTAGAGTGTGGAGCAAGTTTACCATTCGCCAGGCCGCGCTGGGCACCGCCGCAGCCCGCATACTATGAGTCTCCCGTTCAGCCGTTTTTATTGTGATCTCCGCCGAAATGGTTCCCTTTACCCCCAACAGGAGCATTGGATGCCCAGAATCATGATAACATCCATCCGAATAGATACAGGCATCACACTGCAAAAGGCCGATATGGGTGCGAATGAACTCCTTCAAATGAGGGCTGCCGATCTCTTCCTCCCCTTCAAAGAGGTATTTCACGTTCACTTTGGGACGGCCGTGGATCTTCAAAACTGCCTCCATTCCCTTAATATGGGCATAGAGTTGGGCCTTATCGTCTGAACAGCCACGACAGAATAGGCGTCCATCCCTAATTACTGGCTCAAAGGGGTCGGTGTCCCATAGCTCCAACGGTTCCACGGGCTGTACATCGTAGTGCCCATAGACCAGCAACGTTGGGCAGTCTTCCCCGGCTAAGACATCTCCGTAGACAATGGGGTGACCAGCAGTGGGATAGAGCTGGACATGTTCAATTCCGCTTTTGCGCATAATCTCTGCCAACAGGCCTGCACACTCTGGAATCCCTTCTCCGGTGGCACTGATACTTTTTTGCCGCAGGAGAGTGAACAGTTCTTCCAAATGGGCTTGCTCCTGTTGGGCCAAGTATTCAAACAGTTTCTCCATTTCATTTGCTCCTTTGCTCAGTCCTTCAGTTTTGGATCCAGTACATCCCGCAGCCCATCGCCCATTAGATTCAAACCCAGAGCGAGGAAGAGAATTACAAGACCTGTGATAGTGGTCACATGGGGGGCAACCAGAAGATATTGCCGCCCGCTACTGAGCATGGCACCCCATTCGGGGGTGGGTGGCTGGGCACCAATTCCCAGGAAGCCGAGCCCTGCCGTTGTCACAATCGCCTGCCCAAAGCTCAATGTACACATGATAATTAACGGCGCAAGGGTATTGATTAGAACATGGCTGAAGACAACCCTCAAATGGGACGCCCCCACCGCACGCGCTGCCTCGATATATTCATTCCCCTTGATGGTAAGAGTTTCCCCTCGAGCAATTCGAGCATAGTTGGGAACGGTGTAGATTCCCACCGCGATGATTGCGTTGTTCAGATTGCTCCCCAAAATACTTACGAACATAATTGCCAACAGCATCCCTGGGAAGGCCATCAGAACATCCATACACCGCATAATGATTGCGTCTACCTTCCCGCCAAAGTAACCCGCAATAATCCCCAAAGGCATCCCCAGCACCAGTGCCACAGAAACTGCCATGGTTCCCACCCTCATAGAGATCCGCGTCCCATAGATCAGCCGGCTGAGAATATCCCGTCCCATCTCGTCCGTACCCAATAGATGTTCTGCACTAGGCCCTTGGAGCATATTTACCAAATCCTGTTGATAGGGGTCTTGCGGAGCCAATTGATCCGCAAAGATGGCCACCAAAGCATACGCTAACACAATAATCAGGCCCAGGACCGCCACCTTCCGCTTGCAAAAGCTATGCCACTTCCGGCGAAATTGGGAATTAATAATCGCTTTCCTTTCGACTTGGTTTTCTGGGCGGCTTTTCCGCGATTCTTTGTCCAACATCTCCATTCCCTCCTTCAGCCAAGCCGGATTTTAGGATTGATCAGCGCATAGAGGATATCAATCCCCAGATTAATCAGCACATAGCAGGTAGCAATCGCCAAAATGGTGGACTGTACTACCGGAAAATCTCGGCCCCGGATAGCGGTAATCAGTAAATCCCCCAATCCTGGCCAACCAAAGACCTTTTCCGCAATGGTTGCGCCGCCCATCAGCGCGCCAAACTGGATCCCGGAGATTGTTACAATTGTATTCATGGAGTTGCGCAGCGCATGTCCAAAAATGACCTTTGCCCGGCTGAACCCTTGGGCGCGTGCTGCTAAAATGTAATCTTGTCCCATCACTTCCAACATGCTGGAACGGGTCATTCGGGCAATTTGAGCCAGAGGCTTAAAGCTGAGAGTGATTGCGGGAAGGATCATGTTGATGGGTCCTGTCCCCCCGGAGATGGGTAAAAGATCCAAGCGGACACAGAAAATTAACATCAACATCAGTCCCAAATAGAATTCAGGAATGGAGATGCCAACCAGGGCAGTGAGCATGCTGGCGTTGTCAAAAATGGTATACCGTTTTGTTGCTGATAGAATGCCGATCCCCGCTCCTCCAACAACTGCTATAACAATGGCGCTGCACGCCAGCTTCATAGTGTTGGGATAGCGTATTAGAAGCTCTTGGGCCACGGGGCGCTGGGTCCGGTAGGAGGTGCCCAGGTCACCGTGCAGGATCTTATTCATGTAGGTAAAATATTGCTCTGGAAGAGATTTGTCCAGCCCATAGCTGGCGCGGATATTTTCCAGTTCCTCCTCGGTGGCCTCTCCTCCGGCCAGGGCAATCGCCGGGTCTCCAGGCATCATATGCACCATCAGAAACACCAACACCGAAACTGCAAGCAGTACCGGGATCAGCGCAAGAAGTCTCTTCAAAATATACTTTAACATGATTCCACCCCGCAGGGCCGCCGCACAAGCTGTGCGGCGGCATTCATTCTAGCCAACGGACGCTTATCCCTTGTGCCTCAAGATTCGGTCCTTGTCATATATGCCAGTTCCGCCAGCTCATTGGGGTAGCAGACGAAGCCCTCCACATCCGAGCGTACCGCATAGAGCTGCACCTCATAATAGAGCGGCACCACTACCGATTGGTCGTTAAAACGCTTGGTGATCTCATAGATGATACCTTCGCGCTCCTCCAAGTCTGCTGCATTGGGTAGATCTTCCAGAATCATTTTGTCCGTCTCTGGATCGCTATAGTTATAGAAGTTTTGGCCGCCATCGGTTACCAGATGCAGTTGCATGTCATATTCCGGATCACCGGTGGAGCACCCTTTCCCAAAGATAAACAATTGGGTATTGTGGGTGAGCAGAGCTTCTGTGTGCGCCGCACTGTCCAGAATCTCCACTTCTGCATGGATCCCCACCTCGCTCAACATGGCCTGCACTACCTCTGTAACCTGGCGATCCATGGCGAATTTACCTTCACTGCCAGTCAGTTTGACCGTAAATCCGTCCGGATATCCTGCTTCTGCCAACAATTCCCGTGCTTTTTCCAGATCCTGCTCATGGGCATCCAAATCTTTTGCGGAATATTCCACCGCGGGAGACCAAAAACCAGAAGGATATAGCGCCTGTCCACTGAGTACATTGTCAATAATCGTCTGTTTCCCCAAAGCGTAGTTGATTGCCAGCCGGACCCGTTCGTCATTCAAAGGTTCTGCGGCCACGTTCATACCTACGGAGATCGTGCGGTAGCCGGGCACCTTCACCACTTCGATATTGTCATCCGCTTCCAAATTTGCCACCTGGATAGGTGGGATGTTGGAGGCCACATCGGCATCGCCAGACTGCATCATCATGACACGGGTAGAGTCCTCCGGTGCCCATTTTACAATTAGCCGGTCCACCGTCGCAGGTTCCCCCCAATAGTCCTCATTTTTTACCAGGCTCATCTCTAGCCCCCGGTCCCACTTTTCCAACTTCATCGGACCGGTTCCTACCGGATTTTGTCCATACTGATCCAACCCATACTTTTCAACTGCAGTAGGGCTGAGGATGGCAGTGGTATAATTGGAGAGGGTGGCCAAGAAGATCCAGTTGGGTGAATTCAGCTTTACTTCCACCGTATATTCATCCACCACATTGGTCTCTTCCACCATAGACAGAGCTGACGCCTTTGGAGATGCAGTTTCCGGATCCAACAAACGGTCAAAACTGAACTTCACCGCTTCTGCGTTAAATGGGGTACCATCATGGAACTTGATGCCCTGTTTCAAATGAATAGTCCAGGTCATCCGATCCTCCGAACTTTCCGCGCTCTCTGCCAAAAGGGGATGTACTTCCGAATTTTCATCCCGATAGTAAAGAGTCTCATTGATTAGACGCATAATTCTCCCTTCTGTGGGGCCGGGACAGAGATGCGCATCCAAGGTAGTGGGTTCGCTAGAGGTCACAAATGTGAACGTATTTCCGGCGCCGGATGATTGTTGGGAAGCTTCCCCTTCAGAGGTCGTTGTGGAACCTCCTCCCTCTGTTCCACTGTTAGCGCTTGAGGATTCTCCTCCGCAACCGGGGAGAAGGAACAGCAAAGTTGCCAATAAAACCGCGATCCCTTTTTGACACTTCTTCATCATTTTGCCTCCTCTTTACCAAAATTTGTATCACCAGACTCTGGGGTTTTCCGGGCCTTTTAAATAATCAGCAAAATATCCTAATTTGTGGTATAGGGGGTCGCTCAGACGGATCAACCGCTCATTGAGCGCATCGTCAATGGGAGTCTCAACCCCTTTCACATTCTGCTCCAACTGGTTACGGTTGCGGCAGCCCACTATGGCACTAGTGATCCCCTTCTGCCGGACCAGCCAACCCAAAGAAAGGTCCACCATACTCAGCCCTGTCTCCTGAGAAATTTCCCGCATACCATCCAGCAGTGCAACCAGCTCCTCTTCAGCACCCTCTCCTTTGTGGTCATGCAGTCCTTTGCAACGTTCTACCCTGTAGTGGCGGTAACGCGCCCGACGAGGTGGTATTTCATCAAGGCTTCGATAGCGCCCAGTGAGTACCCCCTGCTGTAACGCTTCATAGGCCATCACACCAATCCGATGTTCTGCGCAGAAGGGGAGGATCTCTTTGTCTGCAGCACGAGAGGCGATGTTGTAGTGCAGCTGATTGGTACAGGGATGGAAGTTGTGCCGCTCCATCATTGCCATCTGCCCCATCCCGAAGTTGCTGACCGCTACCTCGCGTACTTTCCCATCCCGTTTCAACTGTTCATGGCGTCTGAAAACTCGCTCCATCACTGCCTCATCTGCCACCGGCCAATGGATCATCAACACGTCCACATAATCTGTCCCCAGACGCTTTAGTGCAGCTTCACACCGCTCTACCGTATCGTCCACATCTGGATGGATAAACTGTTTGGTCAGGATCACCGCCTCGTGGCGTCTTCCTTTTAATGCGTTTCCCAACGCCTCTTCACTACGGCCCTCATTATAGACTTCCGCTGTATCGAAAAAATTAACGCCCAGATCCAACGCCGCCTGAACCACCGCATCTACATCCTTTTGGGACTGCTCCCCCCAATATTCACCTCCCCCAAAGGTCCAGCAGCCCACTGCCATTCGGCTGACTAATAGATTTGATTTTCCCAAAGGTACTCTCTCCAAGCCACAGTCCTCCTTATGCTGATTTTTCGGTTTCACTTTTGAGCAATCCCTCTATAATTTGTTGTGCTCTGACAGGATTAAATACCCCACAGACACAACATTCCGCCATTTTTTCCGCTGCCTGCTCTGTCGTCAATCTACCGGTCTTCACCCTTTCCAGCAAATCAAACACCAAATTGGCCGCTACCAAGCCATGCCCACACATGGTGGTCAATTCTCGGACGGGGGCCGGTGGTAGCCGCTCCTGGTCCCCCCAGACGCCTAGAGATTCCGACACCGTATGGGGAGTTAAGCCGGCCTTTCGAGCACAACTGCACAGCTGGTCCGCCAATCCAGAAACGGTCACTGAAAGCCCCGTGTCCAATTCTTTGAGATCTCGCAACACTGCTGTTACTTGTTCTATGGTTGTATATACTGCGAATATTGTCTCTTTCTCTTCAATCGCATCCAAAACCGCCTGTTTCCCATGGAGGGTATATTTGCTCCCATTTTTGGAATCTCCAAAGTTCACCGGGTTATGCTTCAACAGTACATCCATTGCTAGACGCAACCGTTCCTCCGAGTTTTCATCATTGAATCCGTTTTCCGGCATGATCAAAAAAATGTAGTCGTTGGAGAGGGAATCTCGGTCACCTTCCCGATGTAGCGTATGTGACATTTTATATTTCTCCTTCCGCTTCCTGATAGAGAGGGCTACCCAGCCCCATATTCATTTTGACATTTTCCCGATAAAAGAAACCTGCCTGGTCTAACCGCCGCAAAACCTCTTGAAAGGAGCCTTCCCGATCCGAACGATAAGCGACCCCGACACTCATTACAGTATCTAACTGACCAGCCTGTCGCTGAATCTTTTGCAGAATGGGAATCAATCGTTCTTCATCCACCGAAAATTCCACTACCGCGGAGAGCACCTTCTCTTTGCGGATTTCCGAAGACACCTCCCCAGTCCCTCCATCAATCAAACGGGAAAGCGGATTCAATGGTTCTAAAACCATCCCTTCTTCACAAAGGACCCGGGTGATCTTTTCAATCTCGCTCATACGGGTTCCTATACCGGGCCTTCCAAGTTCTAGGGCAATTCCACATTTACCCCGCCGGAACCTTCCTGTTACATCATTCGTTTTCATCTCCGATGTCCCTCGTCCCGCCATATTCGTCTCTGTATGTATGTTCAACGGGTCGCTGAACGCAGCACGGAGTGTGCGTGGCCAGATGAGTTTTTCCCTTTGGATCGCGTCCGCTGGACAAACACCTACACGGTAACAAACACCACACTCCACGCAAGCATCCGCATCTATCCAGGCCTTCTTATCCTGTATTTGGATGGCATTCATGGGGCAATAGGGAAGACATTTTTTACATCCAATACATTTTTCAGATAAAATTTTCACAAATATCTTCTCCTTTTTTATCTCTATGTTGCATCCAAGTTATGTATTAAGTATATATTTATAATATCTTTATGTCAATTTGTTTTTAACAATTTTGGTAAAAATAAATTAGAAAAAATATAAAAATTATGATATTTTAACGCAAAAAAGCACCCAACTAAAAGCTAGTTGGGCGCTTTTTCAATCAATCCTTTTATAAAAATTCGATCCGACTCAGCCGGTAATGGTCAATGCCACCTTCCAGCCCGACATCACATGTCGCTTCATCTGCGTCTTTGCCTTCAAAATATTTCCCGCTTGTAACGCCTCAATAATCCGCAGATGCTCCAGGCAGGTGTTGCGACGTCTGTTGTTCACCTTTAAGGTGGAGAGGATTCGAATTCGTGTATTCTGATCGTAAATCCGCTTCAAGATATCATTGAGGTATTGATTATCCGCACAATCATAGATCATGTAATGGAACTGTTTGTCCATCGAGGAATCTGCCGCCTCTGAAAGCCGGCTGGACCGCTGATAAAAGGCCAGATAGGGCGCCAACATCTCCTGTGTAATGGCGGGCGCGGCCAGCTCCAGGGCATAAGGCTCCAGGACAGCCCGAATCCCATAAATATTAGAGACATCTTTTACTGTGACATTGGTAACAAAAATTCCCCGCTTGGGGAAAATTTTTACCAAGCGTTCATTTTCCAGCTTATTCAAAGCCTCCCGGATCGGGGTCCGCCCCACCTGGATTTGACTTTTGATATCATTTTCTGACAGCACATCTCCAGGCATGTACTCACAATTCACAATTTTCTGTTTGATTAGTTCGTAAGCTTTTTCTTTCGCATTCAAAGGAACCCCTCCATCGTTATCACTCGTATCCAAGTTATTCTCTTTTTCAAATCGGTTCCAACGCCTGTATTGTATCACATTTTTGCAACAAATTCAATTAAATTTTATGCATTTCCCCATTTCTTTTCCTCTTGCATATCTGTTTAAATGAAGTATAATAAAGATGTTAGTTGCATACAAGTTATATATTAATTCGAGGTGGTTTTATGCTTACTTTGGCAATCGATCTGGGAAGCACCAACATAAAAGCCGCCGTCATTGATCCTACCTCCCAGGCAATTCTCGCGCAAAAAAGGCTCCCTACCCAATACCTGCCATCGCGCGGCCCCTTCTTTTGCGAAGTTGATCCCTACCGCCTTTTCACACAGGTGGAAACTCTGCTTGCAAATTTTCTCTCTCAATTTCCAGAGGTTGGAAGCCTCCGGTTGTCCACACAGATGCACGGGTTCCTGTTTGCAACCCCTGAAGGCCGCCCGCTAACACCTTATATATCCTGGCGGGATAACCGGTGTTTACGTGTATGCCATGGCATCAGTGACCTGGATCTGCTCCGGCAGAGATTGACGCCAAAACATCTCAAGCCTACAGGAGTCCCATTAAAAGCCGGCCTTGCGATGTGTAACGCTTTTTCCCTATTGCGGCAAGCAGATGACCCCATCCCCTCGGGTAGCCTCTTTTGCACATTGGGGTCTTATGTGCTCCTGCGTTTAGGCGGTAGAAATATCACCCATATCACAAACGCCGCTGCCACGGGTTTTGTCAATCTGCTGGAGCAAAACTGGTCGTCCGCCCTCTTGTCAGAGGCAGGGTTTCAAAACTTCTCTTTCCCCAAAATTGAAATAGAGGTCCGTCCCTGTGGCATGCTTTCCTTTCAAGGCCGCCCGATTATCCTCTATCCAGATATCGGGGATCAGCAGGCAGCTGTATTGGGCAGCCTCTCCCTTCCCTCTGAAGAGGTCAATGTCAACCTGGCCACCGCAGGCCAGTTGGCCTGTGTCTATGAGCGATTTCTCCCCGGCCCCTATGAGATCCGTCCTTATTTTGGCGGCCGCTATTTGAACACCGTCACCCGGATCCCGGCGGGGAGGAACTTAGACCTGCTCCTGCAGTTTATTCAACAGCTAGGTCGAACCGTTTTCCATCAGGAGAAATCCATCCCTGAAATCTGTCAACAACTATCCGCCGGCATCCCTAATTGCCATGAAACGCCTCTCGATCTGGACTTAAATTTCTTTCCAGACATGCTGGAAGGACAATCTGGATCGATCCGTCAGATCACTGCCAACAACTTCACCCCCGAAAATTTGCTGCTCTGTGCGTACCAATCCATTGCAAGAACCTATCAGCGTCACTTACAGGCATTTTCTTCTTTTATTACACCAAAGCAGCTGGTCTTTTCTGGCGGAGTAGCCAGAAACCATCCCTTCCTTCTTCGGGAAATCATCCAAGCAACTCATCTGCCTGGGCACCTGTCACCTTTCCAAGATGAGGTATTGATGGGGCATTGTAAACTTGCTATGAAAGCTGCTGGCCTACTGCCAAGCGTGGAAGCAACTAACAGCAATCTTTGAAAAAGGAGTTCCCATCCTCTAAAAATGCCATTAGAAAGGAATCTATAGGAATGTGGAAAGTGTTTTCGAAAAAAAACGCGATTCTGGGCAGTATGCTCAGTGAACTTTATAGCCCCAATATTCCTCGTATTTTTTCCACTGCCGCATTGGATTTTGTCCTTGTGGACTGCGAACACGGCTCCTATGATTATACGCAAATTGCCGCCATGGCCTCCTGCGCCAAAGCCCTGGAGTTTCCCCTCTTGATCCGAGTACCCCAAGTGGAACGGGACTGTATGCTGAAATATTTAGAGATGGGGGCTGCCGGGCTGTTGGTTCCTATGGTGGAGTCCTCAAAAATGGTCAAACAAGCTGTGGCCTACACCAAATATGCGCCCCTGGGAAAACGAGGCATCTCCACCTGCCGTTCCCATAACAATTATTACTCTTCTGGAATCCAACAGTATCTTCAAACCGCCAATGAAAATACCCTTTTGCTCGTCCAAATTGAAACTCGAACTGCCCTCTCCCATCTATCTGAAATCTCCTCTGTTCCCGGACTTGACGGGATTGTTATTGGCCCAAACGACCTCTCTTTCGATCTGGGCTGCTTTGGAAATTATGAAACCCCCCAGATGGAGAAGGCAATCGCGCAAGTGATCTATACCGCAAAAGAAAACCATATCTTGTCTGGGATCATCTCCTCCAATCTTCCCCTGCTCAACCGCTGTAAAAAGGCTGGTATGGAATTCCTCAGCTGGGGAAGCGAGTTATCCATGATCCAATCCGCCATTTCCGGTGCAAAAAAGCAACTTCTCTAATGCGTATTTGACGCAGCTCTCCCAAGGAAGGGGCGCCCTGCCTAGGCAGGGCGCCCCTTCCTTTTTCAAAAATATACAAGGCGGCGACCGCCAAAGCCGCCTATTCTGCCGCTTCCCCGAACCCCTCACAGAAGGTGGGGTGAGGATGGATCGTACTGGCGATCTGCGCCAGAGTGAGCCCCTGGGATACCGCCAGAGCCGCCTCCCCGATGATATCGGTGGCGTGGGCGCACAGGAGCTGGGCTCCCAGCAGACGCCCGGTGGACGCCTCCGCCACCAATTTCACAAATCCCCGCTCCTGGTTGGTGAGCACCGAACGGCCGTTGGCACCCATCAGGTACTTTTTGACCGCCACCTGGATCCCCTGGGCCTTGGCCTCGTCGGCGGTGAGGCCCACGGAGGCGATCTCCGGGTCGGTATAGACGCAGGAGGGCACCGTTGAAAGGTCCTTATCCGGGGCGATTTCCGGCCCGAACATCCCCCGCAGGGCCTGGTAGCCCTGGGCGGTGGCCATATGGGCCAGCTGGATGCCCCCAATGGCGTCCCCCACCGCCCAGACGCCCGGCAGCGGGGTGGCAAATTGGCTGTCCACCTGGACATAGCCCTTTTGGAAGGAGAGTCCAGCCCGGCAATCGGGGGTGAAGGCGTCCTCGGCGCAGCCCCGGCGGCCCACCGCCACCAGCACCCCGTCGCATCCAACCGACTCCTCCTTGCCCTGGGACTGCCAGAAACAGCGCAGCCCCCCGGCGGGATCCTGTTCCACCCGGGAGAGGGCGGCGCCGGTGAAGATCTCCGCCCCCCGCTTTTTCAGGACCATCCGCAGGCTCTGGGAGAACTCCCGGTCCAGCCCGGGCAGGATCCGCCCGGCGGCCTCCAGCACCGTCACCCGGCGGCCCAGGCTGGTGTAGAGGGAGGCGAACTCCATACCGATCACACCGCCACCCACAATCACCAGATGGTCATAGAGGGCGGGGCGGTTCAACAGGCTGGTGCTGTCCTCCACCCCGGGCAGGCTCCCATCCAGCCCGGGCACCGGCAGGGGCGCGGGGGCGGAGCCGGCCGCCACCAGGATGTGGCTGGCCGAAAGGGTCCGGCCGTCCGCCAGCGTCACCCGCCCCTCCCCAGCCACCTGGGCCCGGCAGGGATAGAGGTCGATTTTGGCGGCTTTAAACTGGGCGGCGATCCCCTCCCGCAGGGTCTGGACCACCTGGGCCTTGTAGGCGAGCAGGGCGGGCATCTCCACCGCCAGCCCCTGGACAGAGAGCCCCATCTCCCCCATATGGGCGGCCTGGCGGTAGATTTCCGCCGTATGCAGCAGGGTTTTGGTGGGGATGCAGCCCCGGTTGAGGCAGGTGCCCCCCAGCTGGCCGGCCTCCGCCACCGCCACCCGTTTGCCCGCCTTGGCGGCCCGGATGGCGGCGGGGTACCCGCCGGGTCCCCCGCCGATCACAATCAGGTCATAACAAGGTTCCATCGATATCCTCCCTTGGCGCTCAATCCTGGGGCCACTGGTAGTGGACCACCGGATGCCGGGCGGCGGTTACCTCATCCAGCCGCAGCACCTGGGTGGTGTGGGGGCAGGAGCGGACGTCCTCCGGGTCTTCCTGGGCCCGCCGGTGGATCTCCAGGAAGGCGTCGATCAGCCGGTCCAGCGACTCCTTGGACTCGGTCTCGGTGGGCTCCACCATCAGCGCCTCATGGACAATCAGGGGGAAATACATGGTGGGCGGATGGATGCCATAGTCCAAAAGGGCTTTGGCCACATCCATGGCGGTGACGTGGATATCCGCCTTCTCCGGCTCCAGGGTCATGACAAACTCATGCATGCAGGTGCGGTCGAAGGCCATCTTATAGACGCCGGCCAGCTTTTTGCGCAGGTAGTTGGCGTTGAGCACCGCCCCGCGGCTGGCGGCCAGGATGCCGTCCGGTCCCAGGGAGAGCACATAGGCCAGGGCCTTGACTACCACCAGGAAGTTGCCATGGAACGCCCGCACCCGGCCGATCGACCGCTCCGGCTGATGCCAGTGGTAGCCATCCGCCTGTTTCTCCACCGTCTGGCCGGGGAGGAAGGGGGCCAAAAACGCCTTGCAGCCGGCCGGGCCGCTGCCGGGGCCGCCGCCCCCGTGGGGGGTGGAGAAGGTCTTGTGCAGGTTCAGGTGTACCACATCGAAGCCCATGTCCCCTGGGCGGGCCACCCCCATCACCGCGTTCAGGTTGGCCCCATCGTAGTAGCACAGGCCCCCCGCGTCGTGGACAATCTGAGTGATCTCCAAGATCTGGGGGTCAAACAGGCCCACCGTATTGGGGTTGGTGAGCATGAGGCCGGCGGTATCCGGGCCGGCGGCCTCCCGCAGCTTCTCCAGATCCACCAACCCGTCCGGGCCGGAGGGCAGGTTCACCACCTCGAAGCCGGCCATGGTGGCGCTGGCGGGGTTGGTGCCATGGGCGGAGTCGGGGACCAGGATCTTTTTCCGGGCGGTATCCCCCCGGCTCTCGTGGTAGGCTTTGATGAGCAGCAGGCCGGTAAACTCCCCGTGGGCGCCGGCGGCGGGCTGGAAGGTCATGGCGTCCATGCCGGTGATCTCACAGAACACCTGCTGGGCGGTATAGAGCACCTCCAAGCAGCCCTGGGCGGTGTGTTCCGGCTGGAGGGGGTGCACCCCGGTGAAACCGGGCAGGGCGGCCAGCTCCTCGTTGAGCTTGGGGTTATATTTCATGGTGCAGCTGCCCAGGGGATAGCAGCCCTTATTCACCCCGTGGGTGGCGGCGGCCAGCCGGGTGTAGTGGCGGCTGATGTCGTTTTCCGACACCTCCGGCAGCCGGGGCGGCGCGGCCCGCAGCTTGGAGGGCACCACCTGGGGCACGTCGCAGCCGGGCAGCAGGTCGCACCCACGGCCTGGGACGCTCTGTTCAAAGATCAGTTCCATCCGTTTTGCGCCTCCTTTACCAGTTTTACAAGGTGGTCCATCTCTTCCTTGGTGTTCAGCTCGGTGGCGCACCAGAGCAGCGTCCCGTCCTCCAGAGGCAGGCCGCCCAGATAGCCCTCCGCCTCCAGGCGGGCCAACAGCTTGTGGGGCTCCACCGGGCAGCGGGTGACAAATTCATGGAAGAACTCCCGGTCATAGGCCGGCTTCAGCCCGGCGGCGGCCAGCTGCTCCTGGAGATAGTGGGCCTTGGAGCAGCAGAGGGTGGCCGCCTGCCGCAGCCCCTGGGGCCCCATGGCGGACAGATAGACCGAGGCGGTGAGGGCGCACAGCGCCTCGTTGGAACAGATGTTGGAGCTGGCCTTCTCCCGGCGGATGTGCTGCTCCCGGGCCTGGAGGGTGAGCACAAACCCCCGCTTGCCCTGGGAGTCG